>JBKPNV010000052.1:0-21169 GCA_046732795.1 Acidobacteriota bacterium | reverse complement strand
GTACGCGAACCTGACGCAGAGTACGTGGGCTCTGGCCGATCACTGACGCCTACCGATGATTTGTACTTGCGACCAGCCGCTCGCGCGGCTGTTCATCGAGGGCGGCAACCGCTGATCACGGCGACAGCAACTCTCCCCACTCCTCTGCTTTGACGATTCGGTAACGGCTGCTGGGCGGCCTCGATGGCTCGTTCTCGTATACGAATGCGCACTGATGGATGTCGAAGTTGGTAAGCCACTCGTCCCACGTGATGGGCCTGAAGAGGCCGACACCGGGAAAGTTGAACCTGATACCCGCGCCGCCATCATTGACCTTGTGCGTCGCCGGTCCGGAGCGTGTCGCCTCGCCGGTCGCCGGTTCGGCGTGCCGCTGCTCTGCCCAGCGTCGGATCACGTCGTGATCGCGCGTGATGACGACATGGGTCGAACCTCGGAACGGATTGTCGACAGTCTTGTCGCGCCGGGTGGGCGGCGGATCTGAAAGCGACTGACGATCTCCTGTCATTTGTTGTCTCCTTCCAGGGGGTCCCTCGCGGTTCGGGTGAGCAATCGAAGTGCCATCGCCACCGCGACCGTAGGTCTATTCCTTTTGGTCAAGAGCCCGTTCGATCCTCTCGAGCACCTCCAATTGTCGCCGCTGCATCTCTACGAGCTCCTGCCAACCGGAGGCACGGGCTTCATCGAGCTTGAGATGCAGGGCTCCAATCTGCATCTCGGCTCGCAGATTGACCTGGTAATCGAGTTGCGCCTCCAGGCGGTCCTTCGACGCCTGCCGATTCTGGCTCATCATGATCACGGGTGCCTGAACCGCGGCGAGGCACGACAGAATCAGGTTGAGCAGAATGAAGGGGTATGGATCCATTGGACGCTGCGCCTGTGTGTTGAGAAACATCCATCCCAACATGAACGCGCCGAACACACCGAGGAACGTCCAACTGCCGCCGAAGGTTGCCACGCGATCGGCGAGACGTTCACCAAACGTCAGCTGATCCTTGAACGCTTCTTCAACCCGCGGCAACTGGCCGCGACCCAGCACGCGAGAGAGCACCTTCCGCTCCATCGAAGAGAGCCGGCGAATCTGTGTTTCAAGATCGGGCAGGACGTTGCCTTGCACCACTTCCGACGCGAAACGCCCCGTCTGTCGCGCGATCGTGAGCACGAGCCGTCCCACCGCGACGAGCAGAATGGCGCCCGTGAACGCCACCATCAGGCTTGCCGCATTTCCCGGTGGCACTTCACCGCGCAGGAATCGAAGGATCCATGCGCCTAGCACGCTGCCGAGCAGCCCGAGCACGACGTCGCCAAGGTAGCCGCGATTGCGCCCCTTCATCGTCACGCGTGCCACCGCGCCAGCCGCAAATGCACTCAGGATCCAGATCACGGTATGCATACGTCCTCCGTCACCCCATATTTTGACGTCGAACGTCGTATCAACGGCTGCCCTCGTTGACTTGCGCCGCGGTAGCGGCGACTCTTCAGACTCGCCGTTTCAGCTGACGGATGGAGCCGGCGCCGCGCTACACTCCTGACCAGGCCGCTTGGAGGGCACATGGCTACAGCACGCCTGGCGTCGTTGGTATTGCTGCTCGTGGCGTCGAGTCCAGCCGTCAGCAGGGCCGATGTAGGGTTGCTGCGCACGGCTCATGCTCTCGACGAGCCACGCGGATACTGTCTTGATATCGCCGGTTTCGGCGCGACGCTTCGCCTGGACGATCCGCTCCAGGCGCACACCTGCAAGTACGGCAGCGAGCTCGACGATCAGCGCTTCGAGCAGCTGGCCAACGCTGGCATCAAAGCCGGACGCTACGATCGCTGTCTCGCGGTAACGGCACTCGAGGTCGGCGCCAAGCTGGTCGTTCGCGCGTGCACGTCAGCGCCGGCACAGCGGTGGGCCTTGACGTGGGGGCGCCTCAGCCCGGAGTCGCGGCGCGACCTGTGTGTCTCGGTGGCCGCTGCCAAGGGCGAAATCGCGGGGACGCCGGCACTCGTCTCGCCCGTGTACCGCCGGCTCGACGTCGGGTTGGAGCGCTGTGACGACAGTCAAAATGCGCGGCAGTCATTCCGCTGGTCGCCGCCCGATGAGCGGGCTCTCAGCACGGCCGATGTCGTACGTAACGGCATGCCCGCCGACGTGGCCAGGCAACTCGCCGCGTTCGGGACCGAGTTCGACGGCGAGATCGCGGGTCAGACGACGAAGATCTACGCGTCGCAGCCACGCGTGTACGAACCGAGTGAAATCAAGGTCGTGAAGAATGTCGCCTACGGGCCGCACGAGCGACAACAGGTAGACATTCACACCGCAACGGTTCGCCGGTCCGATCATCCGATGCCGGTGATCGTCGTGTTCCATGGTGGCGGTCTCATCGGCGGCAGCCGCGCGGCAACCACCAACGTCGCGGACTATTTCGCGAGCCTCGGGTACGTGGGCGTCAATGGCGGCTATCGTCTGGCGCCGGAGGCGAAGTGGCCGGAGGGTGCCCGCGACGTCGGCGCTGCTGTCACCTGGCTGAAGGGCCACGTCGCCGAGTACGGCGGCGACCCCGAGCAGATCTTCGTGATGGGTCTGTCGACCGGCGCGTACCACGCCGCCACCTACGTGTTCAGACCAGAGTTACTGCTTCCGGGCACTGCACGGCCGGCCGGCGCCATTCTGCTGTCCGGTCCCTATTCGTTCGATTTCAAGTCACCCTCGAAGGGCGAGCTGGCGTACTTCGGCGAGGATCCGAAGCGGTGGCCCGAAATGGTGATTCCGGGCCACGTGACTCGCGCCGACATTCCGGTGCTTTTTACGACCGCGGAATGGGACAACGCCCGCTATCTGTGGCCGCAGGCGGCGGTGTATCGAGAGCTGATTGACAACCACGGAGCACGGCCGCGCTATAAGCAGAGTCCCGGCCACAATCATTCGTCGCAACTGTTGTCGGTCGGCACGCCGGACACGAGCGTGTCGCGCGAACTGGTGGACTTTATCGAGCGGACCGTGAACCGTTTTGGTGTCAGGCAGTGAATCGTGAATTCACGATTCACTGCCTGACACCTGCCCTGCCCTGACTTCCTGACGCTCTCGCATGGGCTTCTACGACAACCACATCCTGCCGCACATCATCAACTGCGCGATGAGCACGAAGGCGATCGCCGACGAGCGGCGGCGGTGTCTCGAGCCCGTCGACGGCGTCGTCCTCGAGATCGGATTCGGCTCCGGCCTGAATCTGCCCTTTTATCCATCCGCAGTCACAAAAGTCATCGGCGTCGACCCGTCAAACACATCGGCGCGACTGGCACGGAGACGAATCGAGGCCGCGTCATTTCCGGTCGAGCTGATTGGACTGTCGGCAGAAACGTTACCGCTGCAGGATCGGAGTGTCGACACCATTGTCAGCACCTTTACGCTGTGCACTATCCCGGACGCGGCAAGCGCGCTGCGCGAAATGCGTCGCGTGCTCAAGCCCGGCGGCCGGTTGCATTTCGTCGAACACGGTCGTGCCGACGATCCCCGCGTCGCGCGCTGGCAGCAGCGGCTGAACGGAATCCAGCAGACGCTCTTCGGCGGGTGCAACCTGAATCGCCCGATTTCGACGCTCGTCGAACGTAGCCGCTTCGAAATCGAGCGGCTGGAGAACGACTACCTCAAGGGTGCGCCGAAATTCGCCGGATTCCTGTATCGCGGCGTCGCGCACTAGCTCACTGGCAGCGCGGTAGGCGGCGGCGTATCCTACTTCTCACGTCATAGCCACTGGAGGGCCGGAATCATGCATCGAGTGTCATGGGCGATTGTCATCGCCATCGCCTTCTCCACGATCGCCACGGCGCAGAGTCAGTCGGCAAAAGCCTTCACCCCGCCGCGAACTCCGTGGGGCGATCCTGATCTGCAAGGCATCTGGCCGGGCACGTCGATGGTCGGCGTCCCCTTGCAGCGCCCGCAGCAGTTCGGCGATCGCAACGTGCTCACCGACGACGAATTTGAGACGCGCGTCCGCCAGGCCAAACAGACCGAGGAAGACGCGCTGGCCGATTTCGACCCAAACACAGCTGACACGCGCAACGCGGGCGCTGTCGGATCGGCGACCTCACCTCCCCCGCACTGGCTCGAGCGCGGACAGCCGTCGCGGCAGGCGTCGTTGATCGTCGATCCGCCGAACGGCCGCCAGCCGGCGCTCGTCCCGGAAGCGCAGAAACGCAACGCCGACGCACAGGCCGCGCGCAAGAGCCGCGGTCCTGCCGATTCGTACACCGATCGCAGTCTCTATGATCGCTGCATCACGCGCGGCGTTCTCGGGTCGATCCTGCCCGTCATCTACAACAACGGGAACGAAATCGTCCAGGCCCCCGGCATCGTCGTCATCCGCAACGAGATGATTCACGAGACGCGCATCGTGCCGCTCGACGGGCGCCCCCATCTCACGCCGTCGATCAGGAGCTACATGGGCGATTCGCGCGGACATTGGGACGGCAACACACTGGTTGTGGAAACGACGAACCTGAATGGACGCAATGGTGTGGGCGGCAATGGCGGAGGCACGACCAGCGATCGGCTCACGCTCGTCGAACGGTTCACGATGACGGACGCGAACACGCTGCAGTACGAGGTGCGGATCGACGATCCCGGGACGTGGGCACAGCCGTGGACGATCTCGTTCCCATGGAAGCGCGATCAGGGCTACGGGATGTTCGAATACGCGTGTCACGAGGGCAATTACGCGATGAAGAACATCTTGGCCGGTGCGCGCGCAGACGAGCGCGCCAAATAGCGCACCACGACGAGGCGAGTTCGAAGGTTTTCGAAAGCGCTGGCGAGTCTGAAGGCAGGTCTAAAAGATCCGCCTCTACGTGTCTATGCACCTACTGCTGAGAGCGGGTGCGCACGGCCTTGCTGAATTCCTGCAGCGATCGCTCGACGCTGCTGCGGCCCACGCGGCGGGCAACGGGCTCGATAATCCAACTCAAGAGCGTGGGGAAAGCTCTCGACAATCCAATCGTCTCCATCTCGACGAACACGCCGCCATCGCCTTCGACCATGTGCGTGAACGCCGCCGCGCGCCACAGATAGCCGCTGTCGTGACCGGGCAACAGTTTTCGTTCCTTGGCGGTTCCGGCATCACGCAACTCCCGTATCTCCTCTGAGTTCGAGATGCTGTAGATGCTGCGACTGTCCGGTTGGAAGTACCGGACTCGCGATGTCACGTCGAGTACGGCACTGAATCCTCCCGCCGATTCCCTGATCCGCATCAGCACCCGATACGTGCTCTCGTTATGGCTGAGTAAGGTAGAGGCAATGATCGGTTTGTAGACGGAAGGATAGTCCTCGTAACGGGACGAGACCTCCAGCGCGTCTTTCAGCGTCACACCAGCGATGAATGTCGACCCGGCCCAATGGTGCACGAGACCGCCGGGCAGCGGCATGATGCCGTCTTCACGCCCCGGCCGGGCGACGACGTCACCGTTGCGCGGTGTTGCGTCGCCGCGCACAGCGTCCCCCCCTGCCGACTTCGCGTGACGAATGTGCTCGAGGAAGGCGCGAGTCGCCTGCTCCGCATAGCTGTCGAAGGCACGCCCGGTGTCCTCCCGGAGATCGGCGGCCGTGGCGATCGCCGCGTACGCACACGCACACGCGATCACGATAGCGGTCCGTCTGACAACGAAGGACATCCTGCGCCGGTTACTCCTACGCTGAAGTATTATCGCGTTGCGAGCCGAAGAACTGAACCAGAACTCGAGGGAAAACGTGATGAACAGATTCGGGATTGCGATCGGCGCCTGCGCGGCTCTGCTGCTCGTCAACACTGCTCATGCGGACGTGACGTTGAACTCGGTGAGAATCGCCGCCGCCGATACCGTGGCAGTGGCCAAGTTCTACCAGTCTGCGTTTGGCATGCACGAGGTCAATCGGATCGAGGTGCCGGGAGGCCCGGAGATCTTCGTGAATTTTGGCGCGAGCGTCGAGGCCGCCAAGGCCAACAGGAGCCAGCCAATCGTCATCATGCACCGAGACTCGGATGCTACAAAAGATCCAATCGCACACGTGATCCTGAACGTGACCGACATGGCTGCCACCGTGTCAGCAATCAAGGCCGCCGGTGGCTCGATGGATGGTGAGCCGCGTCCGTTCCGAAACACGGGCGTCGTGATCGGCATCGCCACCGATCCGGCTGGCAATCGCATCGAGCTGATTCAACGTCCGTCGGCGCCCGCCCGTTAAGCGTACGTAGTGTCCGGCGTCAGCCGGACCCGGAGCGTAGTGTTCGGCTTTGGCCGGAGGCGGATGCATGGGGTCCGGCTTCAGGCTCGACCGGTTTGAAAGGAGCAGGCGATGAGGATGCTTCCGGCGTCGATCGCGCTGGTGACGGCCGTCATCGCCCAGATACCTTCGCATGCCGCCGGCCCGCGCGTTCCGCCGGTGGCGGAGCATCAGCGAACGGGCGAGCAACAGTCGCTGGCGGCGCAGTTTGCCTCCTCCGCAATGCCCAATGCCGTCGCGACGTACTTGAATCATCCGTCGTTGGCCGAGCACATCCTGCCTTACGAGCACTACGCATCGAGCGAGTCGACGCTGCCACCTCGACACCGTGCGCTGCTCGCCCTTCGCACGGCGTGGCTCACGCGCTCCAGCTATCTGTGGGCGCATAAGGCCGCCGCGGGACGTCGCGAGGGGATTACGAGCGACGAATTGCGACGCGTCGCCCAAGGTCCCGATGCAGCCGGTTGGGATGCATTCGAGGCGACGTTGTTGCGCGCAGCCGACGAACTGCATGTCGACTCGTTCATCTCGGACGGCACGTGGCAGACGCTTTCGGCGCGCTATAACACCAATCAACTGGTCGACCTGATCGACGGCGTCGGCGCCTTCACGATGCATGCCGGCGCCATCAACTCGCTCGGCGTTGAAATCGAAGCGGACGTACCCGACCGTCTTCCGACCGGAATTCCCTACCGGGTTGCAGCCACGCGCACCAACATCAGGCTGACGGGCAAGGAAGCGCGCATTCCACCGCTCGATCCGAAGGAGTGGACACCGGAGCAGCGCAAGCGCTTCGATCCCAATGGCACCGGGCAACGCGCCGCCAATGTCTTCGTCACGTTCGTGCGAAATCCGCCGGGCGACCGGCTGCGCGGCGGTGTCACCGGACACATTCTCAACTCGACGACGCTGGCGGTTCGTCAGCGCGAGTTGCTCCTCATGCGCATCGGTGTGCTATGCCGATCGGAGTACGAATGGGCGGCGCACTCGCGTCTCGGGCGACGGGCTGGGATGAGTGACGCTGACGTCGACCGCATCGTGGCAGGACCGGATAGCGGCGGCGGCGATCCACTCGAAACCGCCATGCTGCGTGCGACCGACGAGCTCTATCGAGACGATGTGATCTCCGAGGGCACGTGGGCGGCGCTGGCCAGGACCCTCAACACGAAACAATTGCTCGATCTGGTGGTGGCCGTCGGCGGCTATCGAGCCGTGTCCATGGCCATCAACAGCGCCGGCGTGCAACTCGACGGCAACATGGCGGATTTCCGGTTTCCTCCGTCATTGCGGTAGCACAGTCCGTAGAGGCGGGACTTCAGACCCGCCTGGAAGGGAGAAGCCATGCAAACCTCGCTGGTCCTGACCGTCATCGGCCCCGATCGGCCGGGAATCGTCGAACAGTTGTCCAATCAGGTTCTCGCCGTCGGGGGCAACTGGGAAGAAAGCCGGATGACGCGCCTGGCGGGCAAGTTTGCCGGGCTCCTTCGCGTCAGCGTCGACACCGCGCACGCCGACCGTCTGGCTGCCGGTTTGCGCGGCCTGGCCGCCGGCAACCTCACCATCGTTGTCGAACGCAGCGGAGATGCCGAAGCGAGCAGCTCGCGGGCACTGCACCTGGAGTTGGTCGGCGCAGATCGGCCAGGCATCGTGCGCGATATCTCGCACGTGCTGGCGCGGCACGGTGTGAATATCGAAGAACTGGAAACCGAGGTCGCCAGTGCGGCGATGTCCGGCGAACCGATTTTCCACGCGCACGCGCGCGTGCGGCTGCCCCCGACGACGAATGCCGACGAGATCCGGTCGGTGCTGGAGGCAATGGCCGACCACCTCATGGTGGATCTGGCCTTCGACGAGGGCGCGCCCGTCGCGCAGGACTGACTGGACCTCAGCCAGGTGCAATGAATGGCATCGGCATTGCGGCACCCAGCTACATAGTTCAGAGAGGTGCCGCAATGCCCAGCAGCAATCCGGCCGACAAACGCGTCCCACACGATCGCGATCGACAGCGCGAGCGCGAACGGCCCGAATCGAAGCACGGACGTGATGACAAGGAAACGCCGCGCGACCCCGAAGCGCACGATACGGACCCCGACGATCCGAACGCAGAGATCAACCGAGATGACATGACTGACGAGGTGTGACACTCACGCGCCCGTGCGTGGCTCAGAACTCGATCACGAATCCGCCCGAAGGCACGATGGGCATGAGAGACTCGGTCGCGCCGAGCACGCGTCCGGCACGGTCGACGAAGTAGGGCGTGTTGCGCACGTTCGTGCGATTGAAGATGTTCGCGACGTCCACGAACAGAACCATCCGTCGGCTCGACCAGTTGAACGCGCGATCCGCGCGGAGATCGAGGCGTGAGTATGCCGGCAAACGTAAGGTATTCCGCTCGTCGTCGAGGCCGTAGAACAGCGGCTGACCGTCGATGACCGGCACCATTCCGAGCGCTCCGGCAGGCTGACCGATGTAGCCAACCAGCGGGTAGTTCGATCCGTATCTATACCGCGCGCTCAGGCTCGTGCGATTCGAGAGACGATAGTTGCCATACAGCGACAAGGTGTGCCTCTGGTCGGCATCGCCCCAGAAGGTCTCTCCCGTTGCCTTGTCGGTATAGCGCAGGCGGCTGTAGCCGTAACCTGCCCAGCCGGAGAAGCGGTCGGTCGCGTCACGCCGCGCGACCGCTTCGAAACCGCGCGCTTCGCCTTCGAGGGCATTGACGAACGGCGAGTCGAGCATTCCTCGATCGATCGCACCGGTGGCTGTGAGTCGCGGCTCGGAGCCTGGCCTCCAGAGCACATCCTTCTCTCGACGTGCGTAGACGTTGAAGAGGAAGCGTATCTGGCGCGGCAGCATCTGTTCGAGCCCAGCATCGATGTGTACCGCGCGCTCCGGCCGCAAGCCTCCACCGCCGCCATAGAGTCCATGAACTTCATCCAGGCCCGGAAACTGGCGGTACACGCCGCTTCCGCCGCGCAGGCGCATGCGATCGGTGACCCGCCATTCGGCGTTGATCCACGGCGATCCGGTCGTCGCTTCGGTGAGCGACCAATGATCGATGCGGGCGCCGGGCGTGACAGTGAGTCGCGAGCCGATACCAAAGCGAACTTGCCCGTACGCCGACCCGGCCGACGAGCGTTCGTCGTACGTATTCAGGGTGACCTGCGGGCTCGACGCCGTCAGCTGCCCGGCAATCAAGCTTCTGCCGGCGAGCTGTTCGACGTCGCCGCCGAATTCAGCGACCACACGAGTGGTGAGCGACCACGACGCGTCGGCGCGCCACCCGACATCGTGGAATCGCGCGGCGTAGACCGTCGCTCCCGCGCGATTGTCGTTGTCGAAGTCCACACCTGTCGAAAAGAGGCGGTGTGTCATCGCGAATCGCGCTGAAGGAATGTAGCGCCACGACAGCGACGTCAGCCAGGCGCGATTGATGCCGTGCTGGATATCGTTCTCGCCAATGTCTGGATCGCCTTCGTCGAACACGGCCCGGCCAACCAACGTGGTGATCGATACCTGATGGCGAGGATTGAGGTCGTAAGCGACCTTGACCTGCGCGTCGACGAAACCAAACGCGAACCCGGCGTCGGGGTCGATCCGCTTGATGAGATAGTCGAGATAACTCCGTCGAATCGACGCCAGCCAGGCTCCTTTTCCGCTCGCAAACGGCCCCTCGCCGAGAAACCCCACACTGGTGCCGCTCAGACCAGCGCGTCCATGAAACTGGTCTCGGCTCCCTTCGCGAGTCGTCAGGTCGACTTCCGCTCCCATCTGGCGGCCGGTTCGCTGTGGATAGCTGCCCGGCAGCAGTGACACGCTGCCCAGCGTGTCGCTGTTGATCATGGCGATCGATCCGCCGTCCGCGATGCCGTTGACAGTGTGCAGGAGGTATCGCGTCGGGACACCATCGACGTTCAAGCCGACGTAGCGGAACGGGTTGCCGCGGACGGCGAACTGGCTGTAGAAATCGTCCGTCGCCGTGGTCGACGGCAACGCCTGTATCGCACGCAGCGGATCGTCGAGCACGGCTCCGCGCAAGTTCTCGAGCTCGCGACCGTGAAGTGATGTGCTTCCCGGCACGGCATCGGATTCGGCCCGCAGCGAACCCGAGACGGTCACGCGCTCGGTATACGCGCCTGCGCCCTCGGACAGCCTGATCGTCATTTCAACTGGTGCATCGGCGACTTCGATGTCGGTGCTCAAGAGCGCATAACCGATAACTGACGCGGTGATCTTCTGCTTGCCTTTCGGCACAGTCACGCTGAACCGTCCAGTCGCATCTGTCTCGGTAAAGTCCGGTTGGCCCTCGACGTAGATCAGCACGCTCCTCATCGGCTGCTCAGTGCGATCATCGATTACGATGCCAGACACGTTTGGCGCCTGTGCAAGCACGGGAGCGCGAAGGCACATCGCGAGCAGGACCAGACCAACGGTTCGGGTCATTGGGCGTGATTTGCCGTCGCGCCGGAGCACGATGAGTGCCAAAGACGAAACACTGTGGTAAATGGAGTAAGGCCGGCTTGCATACGACTGGCCGATGCATTCTGTCATCGCACTGGGACAGCCGTGTCCCCCGCGCGACGCTGTGCGCGACGATGGCGCGGTATCCGCCGCGATCGGACGGTCGCCTGGCACGTGACGCTCCGCCAGATTGAGCAGGCCCATGACGTTCTTCTCGTTTCTCAACAGCTTTCTCACGTGGTGGGGCGCGATTCTCCTGGGCGCCCTCGACTCATCGCTCTTCGTGTTCGTGCCGTTCGGCACCGATGCCGTGGTCGTCTATCTATGCGCCCGCAATCCGTCGCTGTTCTGGTTGTATCCGCTGCTGATCACGGCCGGATCAGTGCTCGGCGCGACGGGAACGTATCTGATTGGCACGAAGATCGGCGATGCAGGCCTGTCCCGGTTCGTGGCGAAGCGCAGACTCGAGAGCCTGCGAAAGCGGGTGAAGGACATTGGCGGGTTCGCGATGGGACTGTCAGCCATCCTGCCGCCGCCGTTCCCGCTGACTGCGTTCGTGCTGACGAGCGGCGCGCTCAAGGTGGGGATGGCGCGGTTCCTCCTGGTGTTCACCGCCGCGCGCCTGATCCGCTTCGGTCTGGAGGCGTCGCTTGCGCGCCGTTACGGCGCGTCCGTGCTGCGCATGGTCGAATCACCGCTCGCGCAGCAGGTCGCGATCGGCCTCGTGATTCTGTCAATCGTCGGCACCATCGTCGGGATCGTCCAGGCGTCGCGCAGCACGCGGCCTGCTCCCACGCAACTGGCGAGGTAGAGGAGGGTCTTCAACCGTCGCGGCCAGCGACGCTGCCAGGCGGACGACGAGGCCGGGCCGAATCACCATCAGACCCTGACTGAGAACGATAGAGAGTATGTTGCGCGGCGTCGCACCGAAGGCAACGCGGATGCTGTGGGACTCGGCCGTTTCGTCGCCGAACGAGGTGGCCGGCACGAGTTATGGATTCGAGACGCGGCGGAGGGACGACATGAAGCCCATCGTTCTCGGAACGAGCCTGCTGATCGCGGCCTGCATCTCTACCGCATCGGCGAGACAGACGGCGCCATCACCGCAGGAGCCGGCCCACAAAGTGTACGTGCTGACGGGATGCCTTGAAAACGCGACGCCACCGTCTTCCTTTAAGTTGACCGGCAGCTCCGCGGTCGGCCAGGCGCCTCCGGCCAGTTCGAAAGAGCCCGGCGTCAATTCCGTGTACGAATTGCAATCGGTCTCAGGTGTCGGTGAGGAGGGGATCAGTCGCGAAACACTTCAGAGTCATGCCGGCACACGCGTCGAAGTCACTGTGCGGCCGATGGAAGTGTCGCCACCAGCTTCCTCGCCGTCACCGTCGACGGCTCCCAAGGTGAAGCCCGAGGAACAGGCGCCGCAGCGATACACAGTGATTAAGATCAGCCGCGTCGCGGACAAATGCTAGCCACTAGTTCTTGACGTACTTCGTCACACCCCTGAGTTGGGCTTCCGCGGTGTAGATGTTGCCGGCGGCATCCACCGCGATGCCCTCGCCCATGGCGCCATCTGTCGAGTTCGGGGTCACATGAGGCGGGATGAACATCGTGACTTTCCCGTCCGTCAGACTGCCGATACGGATCCCGCGCTGCCAGCCAGGGTGGACTCTTTCCGTCGATTCCGAGTCCGCGGTGTAGATCACATCCTTGCCGTCGATCGCCAAACCGCTGGTACGGCCGAAGTCGTCGTACTCGCGGATGAACGTTCCTTCTTTCGTCAGAATCTGAATGCGATGGTTATGCCGATCGGCAACCACCAGCCGGCCCTGTGAGTCGAATTCGATCGCGTGCGGCGTGCGGAACTCACCGGGCCCCATACCGGTTTTGCCAATGACCCTGAGGAACTTGCCATTTCGGTCGAACACCGAGATGCGGCCGACGAGACCCGGATCAGCGACATCGGTATGACTCTCCGCCACGTAAATGTCGCCGCTGCGTGGGTCGGTCACGACGTCCGTCGGGTCGGTCACTGCTTCGGGAGGATTTCCCCTCACGCCAGGCTTACCCAGCGTCATGAGGAGCTTGCCGTCCGGGCTGAACTTCACGACGACGCTTCCCTTCTTGTCTTCGCCGGCAAACTTCTTGAGATCCTCTGGAGTCGGCGCACGTGCATCGGTCACCCACACGTTGCCGTCGCGATCGATGTGGATGCCATGCGGCCACACGAACATGCCGCCACCGAAGCTCCTGATCTCCTTTCCCGATTTGTCGAAATGGTGGACCGGGTTCGCTTGGGTGCCAAGGCAACCGGGCGTCGTGCCCGGGGAGCATCGATCCGTCGCCCACACCGACTCGCCGTCGCGATCGACGGCGACGCCGTTCGAACCGCCCCACGGTCTCTTCTCCGACTCGAACATGGCCCAATCACGTATGACGCGATACGGATTAGGGCCAGTGTTGACGGGTTGGACTCTGTCCGTCTGAGGCGTGCCGCCACGCTGTTGCGCGTACACACCGGCGACGAGCAAGCCAATGCACACACCGACCGATGCGTAGAGCGCAGGCGTCAGCCGGCGCGGTGTCGACGCCGGGCTTCCACCTTCGCCGAACGCCATGGCGGAGAGGAAAGCCCCCGCTCTACGTGCTACTAACAGGCGAGCTTTCATTTCCAACTCTGAATGGCTTTGTAGTGCAGTGATTCCGGCGTCAGCTCGGCAAGCTCGATGCGGCCCATGTACGGATCGGTGATGTTGGCGAGCACCGCCTTCGTGTCGCTGACATTGGTATCACTCACCGTGAGTCCACGCTTGCGGAACATGGCGACAGCATCAGCGACGTTTTCAACGTGAAGCCCGTAGTGAGTGAAACCAGCAGGCCGCTGTGCGTTCGCCGGATTCAACTCGAGAAATGTGTTCTTGCTGATTTGCATGTAAACGAGGCGCGGCTGCTTCTTGTCGTCGAACACGCGAAACGCCTCTTTGTACCCCATCTTCTCTGTGTAGTACTTGACTGCCTCGTCGATATTCGGCACGTTGATGCCGACGTGATTCATCATGACGACGCCGCGATTGGCGTTCTGCGCCAGCGCGACATGTACAGCCAGGCCGGTAAAGAGTCCGACCGCAAATAACAGCGCCCCACGCATATGACCTCCTCACCTGGTTGCCAGACGACGAACGAACACCATAGCGGAACAGCTGCGTAGAGAATACGGCCATTCCAGGCGGCCGTGGCTTAGAATGGGGCCCGCTCATCTTTTGACCTGGAGATACCGGATGACCAGACGACTTCATGCAGCGGGAGCCGCAACCCTGGCACTACTTCTTACGGCTCTGCCGCTGTTCGCCCAGTCGCAGAGCGTCGACACGAAAGCGGTCCTCTCGCAACTCGCAACGCCCGTGAGGGGGTTTACGCCGCCAAAGACGGAGTGGGGCGATCCCGACATCTCAGGTGTGTGGACCAGCGATGCCGCGCTCGGCATCCCGCGCGAGCGACCGGAGAAGTTCGGTACGCGCGCCATGCTCAATGACGAGGAGTTCGCGGACGCGAAAAAGGCTGACACCGACCGACGTGTGGGTGCCGAGAATGCGACCGGCGCATTTCGCAACGACGGTGCGTGGAAGACGAAGTCCTACCGTCAGACCTCGCTCGTGGTCGAACCGGAAAACGGCCGCACGCCGGCCTTCACTGCCGAGGCACAGAAGCGCGCGGCATCGCGCGACCGCGGCAGCTTCGGTGAAGGGCCATTCGACAGCCCGTTGGATTTCACCCTTTATGATCGCTGCATCACGCGCGGCATCGTCGGCTCGATCATGCCGGTGGTGTATGGCAATGGCAATCGCATCGTGCAGGCGCCCGGGCAGGTCGTGATCAGCTATGAGATGGTGCACGACACGCGCGTGATCTACACCGACGGCCGGCCGCACATACCATCCAGCGTCCGCCAGTACCTCGGGGATTCACGCGGTTATTGGGAAGGCAACACGCTGGTGATCGAAACGACGAACTTTACCGACCAGACGAGCATCGGCGGCGGCAATGGGAACGGACTCCGCCACAGCACCGACATGAAGATCACGGAGCGCATCACGCGCGTCGACAAAGACGAACTGCGCTACGAGGTCCACGTGGACGATCCGAAAACCTACACGAAGCCGTTCACGATCTCGTTGCCCCTCAGCTCACCGCCCGAATACGAGCTGCTGCCTTACGAGTGCCACGAGGGCAACTACATGCTGCCGCACTCCTTGAGCGCGGAGCGCGAAGAGGACGCAGCCATTGAAGCCGATCGGCAGAAGGGCATCATCCGCAAGCGGAAGAGCATTCAACAGAATCTGGATGCCGGCGCGCGACCTATTCCTGGACGCACCAATCCGAACGACGACGTCGATCGATAGCGATTGGGACCCGACGACGTAACGGCGCAAAGGGAGCCGCGATTATTTGCGATTGAGCTGCGGAATGCTGCTGACCGCAGGCGGCGGTGGAATCGACCGCAGCCAGGCATAGATGTCGGCGAGTTCGCTATCGGGCAGCGACTTCGCCGTGTATGGAATCATCTCTTCGGTCGGCCGCCGCACGTAACGTGAAAACGCCGGCCAGGCCGGAACGCGGCCGGCCAGCCGTGGTCCGGCGATCCCGCCGCCCTGAGCGGCGAGGCCGTGACACTGCCAGCAGGCTCGTTCGACGAACAGCTTCTTCCCGTTGTCGGCGTTGCCGGCAGGAGTCAGTGGCGCCTGACCCGGGAGAGGTTGCTCTGCGAGCAGCGCGACGACGACCATCAGGAAGAATGCCACGCGCATATCGCCCTCTCGCTTCCCGCTATCGCGGCTGCGTGAGGGTGTCGAGCAGCGCGACCTCTCCCTTTTCCACGCGCTCCACGGCTCGCAGCAATGCCGGCCGCAGGTCCTTCGGATTCGAAATCGGTCCCTCCGCATACGCGCCCATGCTTCGCGCCATCATCGCGAAGTCGATGTTCGGGTCGGTGATCGACGAGCCTGGGAGACCCGCATGCGCCAGCGCCATGCCACGCTGACGCCGATTGGCCATGCGCTGCAGGTGCATCACCTCCTGGTGATAGGCGCGATTGTTCTGCATCACGAACAGCATCGGGATGCGATGGTGCGTCGCCGTCCACAAGGCGCTGTTCACGTACAGCATGTCGCCGTCGGGCTGGAACCTGACACACAGGCGGCCATGCTTCCGGTGTGCAAGCGCAGCGCCGATAGCGATCGACATCGAGCCTCCGACGCCGCCGCCGTTCACGCTGCCCATCGTGCGATAGAACGCGTCGACGTTCCAGAGGCGTCCACCGCCGCCGCCCACCGAGGCCCAATCCTTGTCCCTGATCACGTCATAAACCTCGAGCGCCAGGCGCTGCAGCGTGATCGGACTGGAGTCCCAGCCATACGTACATTCGAGCCGGGCACGTTCCAGAGCTTCCGCCGAAGCCGCCGCCAGCTTCTTGCCGCGCTCGTCCATTGCTCGGCGGCGATCGGCGGTGATCAGCTTCTTGCACGCGTCGATGAGAGCGGGCAACGTCGCTTGCGGATCCGCGGCAACGGACATTGTGACTTCCTGGAAGCGCTCGACGTTCTGATAGTTGCCCTTCATGTACAAGTCGTACGACGAGATGCTGAGGACCTTCGCATCGGACTTGATCAGAGGCGTCGAATTGCGCACCTGTTGATCGCGGTAACGATTGAGGCGGCCGTACAGCCCGTCCTCGTTCAACGCCAGGATGACATCGGCGGTGCGTACGTTTCCGCCGCCGCTGAGTGGGTGCTGATTGGGCATGCCGCGCCCGCCGCCCTGCACCGGCGCCTGCACCGTCTCGGCGAGCTCCACCAGCAACCGCATACCGTCTTCGTTCCGTGCGACATCGCCAGCGATGATCAAGGGATTGTCGGCCGCCACCAGCAGCCTGGCCACTTCCGTCACCGCACCGGAATCGCCGGCCGGCGGGGTTGTGAGCGTCAGCTTCGGAATATGCAGCCTGGACCGGTCGGCTACAGGGTTCTCCTGCAGCGAGGCGTCGACGACGAGCACGACGGGGCCGCGCGGCTCGGTCATCGCCATCTTGTATGCACGCACGGCGGACTCGGCGAAGTGCTGCAGCGATCCAGGCGTGTCATCCCACTTCACCATGTCGCGAACCATGTCGGCAGGATCCACGACCGAGTGCGCGCCCCAATCGAACTGCGGCCGCCGCTCTTTTCCATCGGCGATGTTCGCGACGAGGATGTAGGTCGGCGTGTGACCGGAGAACGCGCCGAAGATGCCCATCATCGCGTGATGCAGCCCTGACGGCGCAAACGTCATGACGGCCATCGGTTTTCCCGCCACGGCGTAATAACCGTTGGCGATGTTCACCGACGCCTGCTCGTGACAACAGGTCAGCCACTCGGGCGCCTTGTTGCCGCCGTAATTGATGAACGATTCGTGGAGCCCGCGGAAGCTCGACGCGGGGTTGGCCGCGATGTACTCGAAGTCGAGCTGCTTGAGCACATCCACCATGAAGTCCGAGCCCGGGTTGTCCACCGTCTGCACGTCGACTTCGTCGGGCAGCGGCGCGGTTTCGGCGGCCAGATTCCGCGCGGCCTGTTCAGGAGTGACGGGCGCAGAGCGCGCTGGCTGAGGCGCCTGTGCGTTCGCATCGGGTGGTGCGACGCCCGGCACGGTGAGCGCCGCGGCACCGGCCGCTCCCGCTGCGGCGCCCTTGAGAAATCCCCGGCGGTCCACGTGCGAATTCGCATCAGTCGCCATGAAAGTCTCCTGCTGCTACTGTCTGCCGTCTGCTTCCCTGGATCCCATTGGCGTTGAAGCGTGTCCCTGTTCCAGGCTGCTTGTCAATCCGGATTCGCCGGGCTGGCACGCAGCCAATCGATAGAAGCCGGGCGCCAGCATGGTCGCGTAGCCTGCGGCGACGAGCGCGCGATTGCCGCGACCGGCTTCCGGTCGCGAGAGCCCGGTTACTCGCGCCAACTCGCCGGGAATCGTCATTCCCGCTCCGGCCAGAAAACAGCGGGCAATTTCGCGCAGGGCGGTCTCACGATCCGCGCGACGGACGAGGGCGTCAGGAAAGCGTCCCAGCCCGAGCGTCCACAGATACGTGAACTTCGGGACATACACGGCCTCGCTCGGCACGACAATCATGGCCGCCTGGAGTTCGTCGATGGCGCGCGTGAACGCCGCCCGCTCCGTGATGCCCGACTCCTTGCGGAGATCGGAGGATGCCATCTCCCATTCTTTCCGCAGCACCTTGAGCACGGCGCGCGCGTTGGCGCTCAGTCGCCGCCGCTCTTCCACCGCTCGGACGCCCCAGATGGCATGAAAATGCGGGATCAAGCGCGGCGCAATGAACATCGGCTTGCCGCGAGCGAGCTTCCCGTAATACACCTTGCCGCGCCGAATGAGCTGATCCTTCAACGCCCAGGTGAGCGACGTCTCCTCGTCTTTCTGTACGTGGCGCGGCAGCACGGCGTCGCGGCGGCCGCAGACGGCCACGTACAACGAGGGTCCCGGCCGCCGCGAGTCGGTGAGACACGCCGCAAAGCCCACCTGCTCGACGAACCGCTCGGCGTCAGCGGCGGTCTGCACGATGCGCGTCGCTTCCCGCCGCCACCGCTGGTCGCGATACTCTTCGATATCCGACGGGATAGCCAGTTTGTGGTGCATCGATTAAGCTTGCGCAGCCCTCGTCGATATTACTGTGCTGGTTCGTTTACCGCGCAGGCGACCCTTCGATCGTGCTCAAGTCACTCCGAGCCTGCTCGAAGGGCGAAGCCTGCCCCGACGCGGAGAGAGCATCGCATGTCAACGGTGACGGACGCTGGTTCCTCCATGCAAGACGCTTCTATCCTCGATTCGCACGCGATCGTCGCGAACACGCGACGCCTGGCGCCGGAGATCGAACGGCGCGCCGACGAAATCGCGTCCCTGCGTCGTCTTCCCGCTGACCTCGTCGCGCAGCTCAAAACCGCGGGGGTCTTCCGCATGTCGATGCCCAGGGCGTGGGGCGGCCCGGAGATGACGCCGCGTGAACAGTACGACGTATACGAGATCCTTGGCGCCGCTGATGCATCTGTCGCCTGGTGCGTCAAGATCGGATCGGACAGCGGTTACTATGCCGCGTTGCTCGATGACAACGTGGCGCGGACCGTCTACAAGACACTCGACGATGTGACGGCGGGGCAGGTTCCGCCTAACGGCAAGGCCGAGCGAGTCGCCGATGGGTACCGCGTCTCCGGCCGCTGGACGTTCGGCAGCGGTTCGACTCACGCCGACGTCATCATCGGCGGGTGCCTGATCACCGAGAACGGACAGCCGATCATGACCGGCACCGGTCCACTCACGCGTGTCATCGCGGCGCCGGTGTCGAGCTTCGAAGTGCTCGACACCTGGCACAGCACGGGACTCGCCGGCAGTGGCAGCAACGACTATCGCACCACGGACCTCTTCGTTCCCGCGGCACACACTTTTTCGCTGCAGGAACGGTCGCAGCGTACCGAGCCGCTCTATCGCTATCCCGGCATGTTTCTCGCGAGCTGGCATGGTGTCGCGCTCGGTCTGGCGCGTCGCGCCATCGATGCGGCGATGTCGGTCGTCCAAAACAAGTCGAGCGTCTTTCCACCGCCGCCTGTCCCGCTGCGGCAGCGGCCGCACGCCCGCGTCGCGCTCGCGAAGGCGGAGATGGAGTGGCGTGCCGCGCGCGCCTTCACGCTCAGCGTGATCGACCAGTTATGGAACGAGGTGCAGAGCGGACACGACGTCTCGACCGACGGCCGCCTCGCCATGATGCAATCGCTGTCCTTCGCGTTCCGGACCGCGCGCCATGTCACGCAGGAGATGTACGACCTGGTCGGTACCACGGCCGTCTTCTCGACGAAAACGCCCCTCGATCGGCTGCTGCGCGATGCCATCACCATGAGCCAGCATCTACTGCTCGGTGACAGCTTCCTCGAGATCGTAGGTGGCGCCATGCTCGGTGACCCGGCCCCTCCGCTCGGCATCCTGTAGCGACGTCGAGTTCGTCCGGCTCAACGTGCGGGCCATCGCGGCAACGCACAGAACCCGATCTCGGAACTCTCGTGTCCGGACTATCAGGAGTGGCAAACCGCACGGCCTACGTGCACGCCAGAGATGAACCGTTTCGGCTGTTATCCGCGAACGGGGCGCGAGAAGAACCACTGACTACCGAGCGCATCCGCGACGCCGCCAATACGGCCGTACGGCTGATCTGTCACCGGCATGACCGACGTTGCCCCGGCGGCGAGCGCCTGTTGATACATCGCATCGGGATCGGCGACGTAGAGCAAAAACGATCCTGGCATCGGCTCGCCTTCACCGAGCTCGATCGCGGCGTCGCCGATCCGCAGCCTCGCGTAACGCAGCTGGCCGCTCTCGTCGTGCCGCACCTCTTCAACCGCACCCAGTGCGCGCCGCAGGAATTCGCCGTATGCTGCCGCGCCGGTTGCATGGAGAAATGGCGTCACCGTTCGCAGTGCGCTCGCAACCGACTCCGGGCCACGCGGCGTGGCGATGTACCAGTGGTTGCCGAACGGATCGGCGACAAAGCCCGAACGCTCACCGTACGGACGGTCTGCCGGTTCGCCGAGCGACGTCGCGCCCGCCGCGAGCGCTCTCGTGAAGGTGGCATCGACGTCTTTCACGAACACGTGAAACGCTACCGGCCGTATCGGCATCACGCCGCCCCCGCCTTCCCCTTCCCCTTCGCCGATCATGATCATGGAGTCGGCAACACGCACTTCCCGGTGCATGCCACCGCCGCCCCCGCCTCCGCTGAATGTCTCCTGCGCGTCGAATACCTGCGCCAGGAAATCGACCAGTCCTGCGCCGCCGACGCGGATGTACGGGGTCACCGTCGTGAATCCTTCGCGAATCGCTGCCGCGTTCGGGCCCGTCGTCATCGTTGATGCTGTCGTCATGTTCGTTCTCCGTTCAAGTTGCGCCCGAAGCTTCGACTTGAAATCCGGACGCGGGTAGTGCCGCAGGTCTGCCGCGATGCGCGCGAGCGGCGCCAGATCGCGATCGCGCAACGCCGCCGTCGCATTGACGCGAGCGACGATGGCATCGATGGTCTCGTCCAGACGGTCGGCGAGGTCGCGTTCAGCCATGGCCACCCATGCTCTTTCGCAAGTTCTCCAGCGCGCGGAGCTGGAGCTGCTTGACTGCCCCTTCAGAGCGCTCGAGAGCGGCCGCCACCTCCCGAATACTTTTCTCTTCGACGAAGCGCATCCGGATCACCTGCCGCTGCAGATCGGGCAGCCGTTCGACGTGTTGATATAACGTGATGCGGCGTTCGATGTTCTCGAGCTCACCCGCATCGGGTACGTCAGGAGGCCCCTCCTGCGCCTCGCGGCCGCGCTCCCGCCAGTGGTCCGCGAGCGTGTTCGACGCGATGCGGAACAGCCAGGCCGCCACCGGCAGCCCGCGCCACTCGAACTGACCGAT
>JBKPNV010000051.1:0-5061 GCA_046732795.1 Acidobacteriota bacterium | reverse complement strand
CGATTGCGATCCGGGTCCATTGCCCGCTGGGTGACGTGTTCGATCGCGCCGACAAGTTCAGGGTCGACTGAACCCAGCGGAACGACGTCGGTGTGGAGGATGCGCTGCGCCGCCTCGACCAGTCCCAGGCCCGCCACGTCGAACGGAAGTCGCCCTGCCATGATCCGGTAGAGCATCACGCCAAGCGCATAGACATCGCTGCGCGCATCGACCTCGCTGGCGTCGCCGCGCAGCTGCTCAGGGCTCATATAGGCGAGGGTACCGAGGAATTGTCCATGCGCCGTCTGAATCGTCGTGTGAATGTCGAGCCCGGTGACGCGGGCAATGCCGAAATCGAGGATTTTGGGCTGGCCGTCCTCCGAAACCAGGACATTCGCGGGTTTCAAATCACGATGCACGATGCCGCGATCGTGCGCATGCTGTACGGCATCGCCAACGGCGATCAGCAACTCCAAGCGACCGGCAACGTCGAGCGAGTGCGCCTGAACGTACTCGGTGATCGGTGGTCCGGCGACGAGCTCCATGACGAGATGCGCGGGCGTCACGCGATCGCCGCGATGGAACGCCAGGACCTGCGCGATTCCCGGGTGCTGGAGCCGGCCCAGCACATCAGCCTCGCGCGCGAAGCGTTTCAACAGCTCAGGGTGCCGAAAACCGCGACGTAATACCTTGATAGCCACTGTTCGCCGCGGCGCATCCTGCTGTGCCGCGTAGACGACACCCATCCCGCCAGAGCCGATAGCCTGCAAAACGAGGAAGCCGCCAAGCACCGTTCCCGGCTGCAACGGACCGTCCACGGCAGCCATGTCGAGGGCCGGCACCCGCGCCGGATCGAGAAAGCCTTCATCGGCGCTATCGAGCGTCGCGAGCAGCGCGTCGACCTCGGATCGCAGGTGCCGATCGTGTGCGCAGCGTTCGTCCAGGAATGCGACGCGTTCGTCAGCGGAGAGGTCGGCCAGCGCGAGAAAGATTGCCTCTGCGGAACTGACGCTCACTCCGAGCCACCATCGCGTGGAGCGCCCAACGCGCGAAAGAGCCAGGCGCGCGCGAACGTCCATTCGTTCTTCACCGTTGCCGGCGAGAGATCGAGAGCCGATGCTGTCTCCTCGATGCTGAGGCCGGCAAAATAGCGGAGCGTCACAATCCTGGCCTTGCGGGGATCCGTCTGCTCCAGTCGTGACAACGCCTCATCGATGGCAATGACGTTGGTGAGATCCGGATCGGCTCCGAGCAGCGCCTCGTCGATCTCGACGTGCTCGCCGCCCGCACCATGCTTGATCCGCTGGTAATGACGCGCCCGTTCGACCAGAATGCGCCGCATCGCCAGAGCGGCCGCAGCAAAGAAATGACCGCGCCGATCCCACGTTCGCGGCTGGTCGGCGACGCGCAGGTAGGCCTCGTGCACCAATGCCGTCGGCTGGAGCGTCTGATGCGGCTGGCGCTCGCGGGCGAGCCTCGCTCTCGCGAGCTTGCGGAGTTCGTCATACACTTCCGGCAACAGCTCGCCGGAACTGCCAGGCTGATCTCGAGGAGCAGATGTCACGAAGCGGCGCCATTATGACACCTGAACGTCTGGCGCGCCTCAGGCGCAGTTTCGCGGAAGTGTCCGCACAGCCACGAACGCTCGCCTCGCTGTTCTACAAGGAGCTGTTCGCCGAAGCGCCCGGCTTGCGGCGGCTCTTTCCCGCCAACATGACGTCGCTGCAGGGCCACTTCGAGGCCGCGCTGGCGCTGGTAATCCGGAACCTCGAGGATCTTTCCGTGCTGCAGGAGTCGCTGCGGGAACTGGGCGTCGCTCATGTCCATTGGGGCGCCAAGCCCGAGGATTACGCGCGCGTACGCGAATCGCTGATTCGCGCCATTCGCGCGTCCTCTCCCGGTTGGACGGACGAGCTCGAACAGGACTGGCGCCGAGCGATCACTGCCATCGCGGTGCCGATGCTCCAGGGCGCCGCCGTGCACACGGCTGTCGTCGCCGAGCAGATGGCCGACGGCCTCGTGCACGACGAGTAACCATTCATCGATGAACGATCACGACCTCGCGCGCAAGCCGGCCGCAATCGATGCGATCCTGAACGACACCAACGCGCTCGGCTTCTCCATGGCATCCGAGCCAAAGGTCGGAGCTCTCCTCGCGGCGGTCGCCGCGTCCAAACCTGGTGGACGCTTTCTCGAACTCGGCACCGGCACTGGTCACGGCACCGCATGGCTTCTGTCGGGGATGGATTCGGCGTCGACCCTGCAGACCGTCGACAGTGACCCGATCGTGGTCGCGATCGCCCAACATCATCTCGGCAACGATCTGCGGGTCACGTTCCACATCATGGATGGCGAGGAGTTCCTGCACAACGCGCGCGGTGAGTTCGATGTCATCTACGCTGATGCATGGCCGGGGAAGTTCAGCCACCTCGACGAAGCACTCGCGCTCCTGCGGCCAGGCGGGATCTATCTCATCGACGATCTCCTTCCACAACCGAACTGGCCGGAAGGGCATGCACCCAAGGTGCCGGCACTGATCCACCGTCTCGAACAACGCCCCGGGTTCACCACGGTGAAACTGGCGTGGGCGTCCGGCGTGATGATGGCCGTGCGCAATGCTGGCGAGGCTACGCCTCAGGCCCTCGATTGACACCGATGAGCCGTGACTACTTCATCGGGGTCAACGCGGCGGAGATCGACCGACTGCGTACTCAACACGAAGCATGGCGACCAGAAACGGAATCGCTATGGGCGGACGCCACCTTTTCCTCCATGAGATCGGTCATGGACCTCGGATGCGGTCCGGGATTCACGAGTCTGGACCTCGCGCGCGTCGTTGGAGCCTCAGGCAGCGTTTGCGCGGTCGACAAGGCAGCGAGCTATCTGGCGTATCTTGCCGACCGTGCTCGTTCAGCAGGACTCGCCAACGTCACCACGATGAATGCTGATCTGACGAAGAGCGCGTCGATCGGCGGAAGGTTCGAAGGAGCCTTCTGTCGCTGGTGTCTCGCATTCCTCAAGGACGATCTGGGCGTTGTCCTCGACAACGTCCGGCAATCGCTGCAACCGGGTGGCATCTTTGCGGCGATGGAATATCTGACGCTCCGAAGCGTCACCTGCTCTCCCCCCAGCGCCGCGTTCGACGCGAACACGCGCGCGTGGATCGAGTTCTATGCCCGACACGGCGGCGACACGTCCATCGGCGCTTCGCTGCCACACCAGCTCACACGGTCGGGTTTCAAGATTCGATCGCTCAGGTGCGTCGGCGGCATGGCCAACCCGCAACATCGATGGTGGGCATGGTGGGGCCGATTGATTGACGATTTCGCCCCGAAATTTGCCGACGAGGGCCTGATTCGGCGGATCGAGTGGGAAAGGTTGCAGCGTGACTGGGCCACGTTGTCAGAACAGCCGCACGCATTCATCTACACACCGATCCTGGTGCAGGTTATCGCGGAGCGCGCTTGAAGACTGCTATCAGAGCGTAACGGAAGAACGGATCTGACCGGTCCCGCGCGGATTCCAGGCTAGAATCCGGCGCTGTACATCCCCCATAAGCGAAACGTGTTCGGGTCCGGCGTACTTCAAAACGCGTGATAGTGGTCGGACGCCAGCGCCAGTGAGTCGTGCTCGTCGTAGAGCACGGCAAGGTTGTAGTAAGCGACCACGTGCTCGGGCGAAGGGCGGCGGCGTTCGTCGAGAATCACGCGCACCGACGGCTGGCTCTTTGTCACGAACGTTGCCTGCCCAGGATTCGATTCAAGATCGACCGCTGAGATCGGACGAGCGGCTTCAAGTCGAGGGCTTCCGCCGCCTTGGCCGTCAGGTTCTCATCGATGCGCGTCGTCTGCGCCGTGTAACCCGCGAGCAGGGCGCGGTCGCAGAGCAGGTTGATCAGTCGCGGAATCCCAGCCGTGTAGTCGTATACGACCCGCAGCGCCGTCGGCGTAAAGACGACGTTGCGCGCGCCATTGGCGATGGCGAGGCGATGCGAGATGTAGCCGCCGATTTCACCCTCGCTCAGTGGTTTGAGCTGATAGCGAATCGAGACCCGCTGATCCAGCTGCCGCAGTTCTGGCGATCGGAGCAACGGCAGCAGATTGAGCTGCCCGACGAGAAAGATCTGCAGGAGCTTCTCCTTATCGGTCTCGAAGTTCGACAGGATGCGGATCTGCTCGAGGATCGGCAGCGGGAGATTCTGCGCCTCGTCGATGATGAGGACTGCGCGGGCACCAAGCGGGACGAGAGACAGCAGAAAATCGTGCAGTGCGCTCACCAGCTCCTGTTTGCTCGGCTGGCGAACGGACGGGCGGTCCCCGCCTCGAGAGACGACACCGAGGTCCTGCAGGATGGCGCGTAGTAACTCTTCTTCAGACTGGAACGGATTGAGGATCAGCGCCGCGAACGTCTTGCGGTCGGTCTTCTCGAGCAATGCGCGACACAGCGTTGTCTTTCCGCTGCCGATGTCGCCGGTGATCAACACGAAGCCTTCACGCCGCTCGATTGCGTACTGCAGCAGTTCCAGCGCGTTGGCGTGCGACTCACTCCGATAGAAGTACGTCGTGTCCGGAGTGGGGGCGAAGGGGTTCTCCGAGAAACCGTAGTACTGCTCGTACATCAGCGCGCCATGAGGGTGGGCGTAAGCAGGATGACGAGATCGGTTTTTCTGCGTTTGACTGAACCGGCCGGCTCGCGGGCTTGCAGCAACCCTGCGATCACTACCGTCTCACCTTGCCGCACGCGCGCGACTGTATCAGCCTCGCGCACGGTGACGATCGGCACCGTCTCGCCGGATCGCGAGGTGGCGATGCCAGTTCGTTGGCTGACGCTCGGGTTGACGGTCAAGTGCACGACACCGTCGACCCGGAGTTCGACCTCGATAAAGCGGGCCTCGATCCGCACCGGACGTGCGACGCCCAGCATCACGTCCTCGAGAAACTGCTCGACTCTCGTGAGGCGATCCGGGCTGTCCGTTATGCCCAGCATCGCCGACGATCGAGACTCATACCCAACCGTCGCACAAACTCTCTCTCCCCCTCGGTCAGCGGAACGATGAACGTACAGAATCGACAAATGTTGAGC
>JBKPNV010000050.1:0-22750 GCA_046732795.1 Acidobacteriota bacterium | reverse complement strand
GGAACTGCAATTGCTACGCAGCGCGCGTCCGTAGCTGCGCGAGCGCAGCGGCCCAGATGCTGGAATGTGCCGACACCTGAAGCAGCGGTTCGAGCGGCAGGATCCATCCGGCATTGCCGTGCGGAGCCACGGCCAGGGCTTGATCGACGAGCGCCGCGGCCGCCTCGTGCTTCCCCGCGAGTGCCAGCGCAACGCCGCGTGCGATGGCCGCGTCAACGGTCGGAGCGTGATCGGTCTCAATCGTTACGCGGTGGTCAGCCGTGCCGAGTGCCGCCAATCCCAGACGGGCAAGCGGATGCCGGGCCACGCGTTCGATCGCCTGTCGAAAGGCGGCGACCGCCGCCTCGCGATTCCCCTGGCGAAATCGCAGCGCCCCGATCGCGTACCAGGTGTTCGCGCAGCACTCGCGACCGTAGAGATGGCCATTGTGCTCGAATGCGAGCTCGCGTTCGAAGGCCTCGAGCGCCGCCTGCTGTTCGTTCCGCGCAAGGTGAATAAGGCCGCGCAACCAGTGGAGCGCGACGGCGCTGAACCGTGACGGCGCCGCCGACGACCCCGACTGATTCGCGACTCCGATCGTGAGTTCGCGCTCGGCTTCTTCGAGCGCATGCCGCGCCACATGAACGGTAGCAATCAGCCAGTGCGCCAGCGCGAATCCAGGGAGCAGCGCGAGCGTGCGCCGCGCGGCGCGAAGCCGCTCCTCCCCCCAGCCAACATAGGCAAGACGGAAGTGATGCCGCCAGTTGTCCGGTTCGAGTGTGACCGCACGGCGGGTCGCCGCCAAGGCATCGACGTGACGACCCGTGCGATCGAGAGCGAACCCGAGTGTGGCCCAGGCCTCACCGTAGTCTGGCGCCAGACGACAGGCCTCACGCGAGTGCCGCATCGCCGCCTCGAGTGCCGCCACGTCCGTGTGCGCGTCCGCGCGGGTCATCTCGAACTGCATGATGCAGGCGTTGGCCAGACCGACGTGAGCGGGCGCGTGCTCGGCGGATCGCTCGAGCACGCGTTCGAATACTCGACGCGCACGAACGATCTGTTCGCGCTCGAGCGTTTCGAGCGCGGCGCGTCCCTCGACCCATGCTCGATGCGGCGCAAGAAGCTCGTCGAGCGCCTCGTCGCTGGCGCGGGCGGCAACCTGGTTGACGACGCCAATGAAGCGGTAGCCCTGCCGCGGCACTGTCTGGATGTAAGGCTGGCCGTCGGGCCCTGCCCCCAGCGTGCGCCGTAGCGCCGATACGGCCTGCTCGAGGCTGTTATCGGTGACCGCGACGTCCTGCCAGACCGCCTGGATGAGCGCATCTTTGGAAACGACCAACCCGCGGCGCGCAAGCAATTCGAGGAGCACACCGATATGGCGGTCGGGCACCGACAGTACTTCTCCCGCCCGCCAGAGCCGGCGGCTATCGGCGTCCACCACGATGTCTCCGAACGAGTACTGGACCACAGGATTCGTAATCGAGAGTATTCTCCCTTACACGAACACACGAACACCGAAGGTCACGACGAGCCCGGCGGTGGACCTCGTGATGGCTGTTGGTTGAATGATTTGGGAGGACTTGCCATGTCCATTTCAAAGGTGACTGCCAGCCTGGTCGCGACGGCGTGTATGGCGTGCGTGCTCGGCTTATCACCGCTCGCCCAGGGTCCCCAGCCGCGCAGCCTGCCGACATTCGAGGTCGATCCGGCGTGGCCGCAGGTTCCTGCGAAGTGGAAACTGGGAGACGCGTCGAGCTTCGCCATCGATGCGCAGGACAACGTCTGGCTTCTGCATCGTCCGCGCACGCTTCCCAAGGAGCAGGCGGCGATGGCCGCACCGCCGGTCATGGTGTTCGATTCCTCCGGCAAGTTCATCAAAGCGTGGGGCGGCGCCGGAAGCGGCTACGAATGGCCCGAGCGCGAGCACGGCATACACGTCGATGCGAAAGGGTTCGTCTGGCTCGGCGGCAATAACTGCCCCACCAACGGCATTCAGGGACTCAAACCGGTTGCCGACGATCAGCTCTTGAAGTTCACGACCGACGGCAAGCTCATCATGCAGGTCGGGCACAGCAATCAAAGTAAAGGGAACGCCGACACAAAAAATCTGCATCGTCCGGCGGATGCGTGGGTGCACGCTCCCACCAACGAGGTGTTCGTGGCCGATGGCTACGGCAATCATCGCGTCATCGTGCTCGACGCCGATACCGGCGCGTTCAAACGGATGTGGGGCGCGTTCGCCGAACAGCCCATGGACGACGACCACTGCGAGGTGGTGACACCGAAGACGTTTGACGATCCCGGCCCGCGAAACTTCAGCATCGTCCACGCGCTCCGCGTCGCGCGCGATGGCATGGTCTACGTGGCCGACCGGGAGAATCGTCGCATCCAATCGTTCACGTCCGACGGCAAGTTCGTGAAGCAACTCGTCAAGGGCGACACGCAGTTCGCGCGAAATGTCGCGTTGTCTCCCGATGGCGACCAGCAGTTCCTGTACGTGGGAAACGGCGATGACATCGTGATCGTCGACCGCAGGAGACTCGAGATCCTCGGCTCAATCAAACCGAAGGGCTTGAGGAACGGCGGTCACCAGATTGCGACCGACTCGAAGGGCAACATCTACGTCGCGCAGACCACCATGGGTCTGCAGAAGCTGACCTTCAAAGGGATGTCGCCTGGCAGTAAGTAGTGTCCACCTTTAGCCGGGCTCTCACGTCTCCGGGACGACGTAGCCGCTGCGAGCACGGATGCTGGCACTGCGATAGCGTCGTCGCGCATCTGGTGAGAGCTCCACTTTGATGGAGCGCTGCTCGCCGGGCTTCGCCCGTGGCATCTCGTAATGCAGGCTGTAGCGCAGCCGCAGCCGTTGCATCATCTGACGGAACCCGCTGCCTGGATCGTCGACCTTCAGCGTGTCGCCCCCCGTCCTCTCGGCGATCTCAGTGATCCCGGCGATACCGGTGGGAGGAAGACGGACCGGCAGAAACAGGAGCCGGCGGCGAAACGCCATGCCCCGTACGATCAACCCGCTCAACACGGCGTCCGCTTCCCAGAATGCCGGCAATGCTTCCTCATCGCGCGACGACCCGACGTTGTCGGTGATGAACAGGACGGCACGACGCCGGTTCGTGCGCGGCTGGCGCAGGAAGTGGCGCGCAGCGTCATGAGCAGCCGGTTGAATCTGGCTGTTCGGAACGAGCGGCCGGCGCAATACCTCGCTCTGGATGACTGTTTGAACGCGGTCGAGGTCGCTTGTGAAGTCCGCAATGAGATCCGTGTCGGCAGCAAAGGCCATCACGGCGACGCGATCGCCAGCGCGAAGCGCACCGAGGGCCGCGCGAGATACCTCGGCAACTCTCTCGATCGCAGGAAGCATGCTGGAGCTCGTGTCGAAGACCAGGATGACGTCCAGCGGCTCCTCGGCATGACCGAAGTACACGATCTCGCGCACCTTCCCCTCGTCGCGAACGCGGAAATCCTCCTTCGTCAGGCCGTCGATGAGGCGCCCCGCTTCGCTGACCTCGGCATCGACGCGCACGACTTTCACACCCGCGCGAAAGTCCGCGCGGGGCTGGAATACGACGAGCAGCACGAGCAGGCATGACGCGCGCAGCACCGCTTGAGGATAATGAGCCGGATTGCATCGATCGCGCAACGCAGGGAAGACACTGCCACCGCTTCGAGACAGGATTCGGCCGGGCGTCCAGGTGCTGTTCGTCGGCATCAACCCGGGCGTCAGGTCCGCGCTGACCGGCCATCACTTCGCGGGCTTCTCGAATAGATTCTGGAAGCTCCTGTTTCTCTCCGGCCTCGTTCCCGAAGCGGTGACGTACCTGGACGACGATCGGCTGCCGCAATGGGGATTCGGCATCACCAATGTCGTGGCCCGTGCGACGCCTGGCATCGACGAGTTGGGGCCCGAGGAATACGCAGCAGGACGCGCGCGCCTGCGAACCAAAATTCGTCGTTACAAGCCGAAGGTGGTCGCTTGTGTCGGAATCACGGTTTATCGCGCCCTCTTTCCGCAGCAGAAGGGCGCCGTGACGGTAGGACTTCAACAGCAGCGCTTGAGCGAGAGCCACGTGTTCGTGTTGCCGAATACCAGCGGCCGGAATGCGCATTATTCCTTCGACGCGATGCTGGCGGCATTTACCGCACTACGCACATATCGCGACCGGGCATAATAAGCGCTCATACGTAGTGTCCGGCTCCAGCCGGACTAGATGCGAGGAGGCACTCGCCGTGCGTGTTTCGGCCATAATCCTCTTCCTGCTATGCGTCGCGGCGTCGCCACTGGCAGCCGCAGACAAATCGACGCCCGGCGAGTTCATCACCGAACCGGCCACGCTCCTCTCGCTAGGGTTCGAGTGGCGCATCGACGGCGACGACAACCGCAATGCGCGCGTCGACGTGACGTATCGCAAGCAGGGCGAGCAGACGTGGAAGACCGGGCCGCCGCTGCTGCGCATCGGCAACGAGCGAATCAACGAGAACGCTCTGCAGTACGTCACCCCCAACGGGTTCGCGGGCAGCGTGTTCGAACTCGAGCCGGCGACGTCCTACGAGGCGCGGTTCGTCATGTCGGATCCCGATGGCGTCGATGGGCGCGCCGAACGGGTGGTGACCGTGCGCACGCGCGGCGAGCCGATGCCAGCGGCCGGCGGCAAGGTCTATCACGTCTATCCTCCTGGTTATGACGGTCACAAGCAGGAGCCTGCCTTCACGGGGCTTCTCGCCGCCTACTACACAGGCTCCTCACACTCGGACAACTTCAACACCTATCCGCCTCGCGTACAGCCAGGCGACACCATCTTCGTGCACGCCGGCCTCTACAAGGACGATCGGCTTCGGTATGGCGGAGGCCTCGGCACGGTGTCGAGCGGTACGTACTTCCTGACACAGAGCGGAACGGCCGACCGACCGATCGCGATCAGGGCCGCGGGTGATGGCGAAGTGATCTTCGACGGTGACGGCGCCTACAACCTGTTCAACGTGATGGCCGCCAACTACAACTACTTCGAAGGCCTCACGATTCGAAACACCGATCTGGCGTTTCAGGCTGGGCTCAAGAACATCGCCGGGTCGAGCGGTCTGACCATCAAGCGGAGCCGGTTCGAGAACGTCGGCCGCGCGGTTTACACCGATTGGTCGGGATCAAAGGATTACTACATCGCCGACAACGTCATGATCGGGCGCTTCAATCCGAACTACCTGATGGGATTCACCGGCCGTACGTGGCAGAACCTTCCTGACTTCAACCCGAAACTCGTCTCCGAGTACGCCGTCAAGGTGTATGGCTCGGGCCACGTCGTCGCGTACAACTCGATCGCGAACTTCCACGACGGCGTCGACGTCGCAACCTACGGCAATCCTGACGGCAGTCCTACCCCGGTGCGAGATCGCCTTCCGGTGTCGATCGATTTTTACGGGAACGATGTCTCGAATGTCGAAGACAACTGCCTCGAGGCTGACGGCGGGGCGCATAACATCCGGATCTTCCGCAATCGCTGCTTCAATCACGGTCACCGTGCGCTGAGCGTGCAGCCAGCCTTCGGCGGGCCTGTCTACTTCATCCGCAACATCGTCTATCACGCACCAGAGGGCGGCGCCGTGAAGTTCACTGCGTCATCGTCGGGCATTGTCGTGCTGCACAACACGCTGATTGCGCCAGTGAAGCCGATGCTGCTGGCCGCGTCGAACGTGCATTACCGGAACAACCTCATTCTGGGCAAGAGCGAAACGCTCGAGACGTTTGCCGTCGAGACCAATACGAACTACTCGAGCTCCGATTACAACGGCTTTCGTCCGAACGAGGGAGCCGAATTCTCGTTCGAATGGAGTTCGCCTTCGCGCTCGCTTCGTGCCAACTTCCCTGGCGAGCCGGGCAAGCTCGGCGTGCAAGAGCAGACGAAGCTCGAGGCGTCTGCCCGCGAGAGACGACGTTTCAAGACACTGAAAGAGTTCAGCGACGCGACCGGCCAGGATACACACAGCGTGCTCGTCGATTACGATGTGTTTGTAAAAGTCGCGGCGCCAGGTCCCGACCCACGCACGCTCTACAAACCGGCGGACTTCGACTTCCAGCTCCGACCCGGCTCAACCGCCGTCGATGCCGGCATCCGGCTCCCGGGGATCAACGACGACTTCACAGGGCGCGCGCCTGATCTTGGCGCATACGAAGCCGGTCGTCCGGTCCCGGATTATGGTCCCCGGCAGTAATGTGAAGGGTCAGACCGCGACCTGTGTCACCTTTGCCCCCCTGCAGACTCTATTAGTAAAGATGACTGTTGTGAGCGCGCCGGCGATCGATCGAACTGCTCCGCTTCCGGACGAACATGTGGTTACGCGTGTGCTGGCCGGCGAGACCGCGCTGTTCGAAGTGTTGATGCGACGTCACAATGAGCGCCTCTACCGGGCAGCGCGCGCAATTCTCAGGGACGAGAGCGAGGCCGAAGACGTCATGCAGCAGGCGTACGTCAACGCGTACACGCACTTGCACCAGTTCGACGGACGTTCGGCGTTCTCGACCTGGCTCACACGAATTGCGGTGCACGAAGCGCTCGCGCGAGCCAGACGTCGCGGCAGGTACATGAGCATGGACCCAGAGAACCCATCCACCAGCGAGCCTTCGCTCGGTGCGACACCGGACCCTGAGCGGCTGGCGATCGCACGTGAGCTTGGAGCCCTGGTGGAATCGGCGATCGATCGACTTCCTGATGGCACACGCGAAGTATTCGTGCTGAGGCAGCTCGAAGGAATGCGCACCGATGAAGTGGCCGAAGCGCTCAGCGTCAGCGAAGCCGTGGTCAAAACACGGCTCTCGCGCGCACGCGCAGCACTGCGACGTGAACTCTTCAATCACGCCGGGCTTGCGGCGTCCGACACGTTCCGCTTCCAGGCGCCGAGGTGCGATCGTGTTGTGTTGGCGGTTCTCGCCCGCATCGTTTAGTCCCTGCTGACATCCACACCGCTCGTGCATTCGTAACCGATCGCGATCATCTCACTCTATCGATTACGGGCCTCGCTTCACGCCAAGGGTGGAGCAGGAGCCTCGAGCTCCGCGACAGCGCACGTCGGGCCCGCTGAACAGGAGAGTGATCGTGATGCGACTCATCGGCGTGGCCTCGCTTGGGTTCGTCCTCGCGCTGACCTTCACGTCAGCGTCTGCTCGTCAAGACAGCCATCAGCGTCTCGATGGTCGGGAGATCTTCCGCTTCGATACATTCGGCGACGAGCAGCTCTGGACCGACGTCCTGCATCTGCACGAGGCCGTTCAGGCAATCAGTCCTGCAACGGCATTGTCGGTAGGCCTCAAGGTCGATGTCGATGCGCTGCCGCAAGCGATCGTCGATAAATTGCTCGACAAAGAAGTCGACCTGAACGATCCAGCGGTGACGCTCGCGCTGTTGAAGCTCAACGCAGTGGTGGGCGTCATGGGCAAAGTCGATGGGTCAGGGCATCTCACCAGTATCGGGATCACGTGCGCGCTCTGCCATTCCAACGTCGACGACTCGTTCATGAAAGGCATCGGCAAGCGGCTCGACGGCTGGGCGAACCACGATCTCAACGTCGGTGTGATCGCCGGGCTGGCGCCCGGACTTGCGGCATTCAAGACCGAATTCAGCACGTGGGGTCCTGGCAAGTACGATCCACGACACCATGCCTTCGACGGTGTGAACCTCTTCGAGCTGCATCCCGGCATGAAGTCCGTGCCGGTCGTCATGCCTGCGATATACGGGCTCAAGGGCGTCGGCTTCGAGACGTACACCGCCGACGGTCCGATCTCGTACTGGAACAGCTACGTCGGCGTCAGCCAGATGGGTGGACACGGCAGCTTCAACGATGCACGCATCGGCCTGTTCATCAACCAGACACCGGATCTCGTCACGCCGAAGCTCGGGGCCTTGCTCGACTATCAACTGAGTCTGCGTGCGCCCGATCCGCCCGATGGTACTTTCGATCGGAGGGCCGCTGTGCGCGGGCGGAATGTATTTCACCGGGCGGGATGCAGCTCATGCCATTCCGGTCCCAATTACACCGACGTGCTGCGCGACCGCCGTGAAGACAGACCGGTGCTGCACGATCCCTCTGAAACGGGAATGGATGCGACGTATGCAGGCAGAACCGCGACGGGCCAATATCGAACGACGCCATTGCGGGCACTCTGGCAGCACGCGCCGTACTTCCACGATGGGAGTGCACCAGATCTTCCTGCGGTTGTGGAGCACTACGACCAGCAGTTGAATCTGAATCTCACCGCGGATCAGAAGAGTGATCTGGTTGAGTTCTTGAAATCTCTGTGAGGTCCGGCTGAATCGGAGACTACGTACGCTCGTTCGGGCGGGTTCAAAAAACAGGACCCGCCCTGCACTGCGCTCGGCCGAGTCGTGGTTCTTCTGCCATAGGCCGCGTCTTGCTGTGTAGACGCGGCGTTACTGCGATGAGAAGTTCGCGACTTTCCGCGCCGCGCCGGTGAGCTCGAGGATGTGCAGCCCCGTATTCGCGCGATCGGCGACGTAGACATAGCCGCGGTCGTCGACCTCCACGTTGTTGGACTGAATCGCCACCTTGCACCGCTCGCTGGCGCCTTCGCCGACACACCGCCGCTCGGTGTTGGCTGTCGTTGCCGGGATGTAATAGCCGATCTCCTTCATGTTGAATGGATCACGAATGTCCAGCGCGCGTAACCCGGCGTTGAAGAACGTGACGAACAGCACACGACCGTAGTAGATCGGCGTGAAGCTCTCCTGTGAAGAATGCGAGCCGAACCTGCCGCCGCGACTGCAGAAATTGCCGCTCGCTTCGGGCACCGTCCACGTCGAGACGCCGAACGGCGTCGGCTCGAACGTGATATCGATCATGCGGACCATCTGCCGCGGTTCCAGGCATTCGTTGGCCAGCGATTCACTCACGACGGCGATGAAGTCGCGATGCGCCTGCGGCGAGGAAATCGGAACAGACTCGCCGTGATCGTGGCCGCCCCCCGGCACCGGCGCGTTCGCCGGAAGCTTCTGCTTGGCAAACTCCGGCAGCGTCATCCCGAGCAGCGGGAATGCGGTGTGCGCTCCCGCGTCAGGAGGGAGATCGATGCGCGCGATCTGCGGATAGAGGAGATTGGCGTCAGTGGGCTCTTTCGGGCCATTGAGCAGCTTCTGCCGATCGACGATCTGCACGACGCCGGCGCGGCTGGTGCCGTAGCCGAAATACACCCGATTGCCTTTCGGGCCGAGCGAGATGGGCCCATGCAACTCAGTGGGTATCGGCATCACCGTTGATCCCGGCTGCTGCCCGGGAAGTCCGAAGTCACGAATGAATTTCGGATTGGCGGGATCGCTCAGGTCGTAGATCTTGGTCATCCGGCGCGTGCGCCACTCCTTCGGCCCTGAGATCACGTAGGCGATCCCGGTATCGCACTCCCAGAAGTTCTTGTGCGTGTTGACGAGGCCGTCGATCAGCACGACCACGCGCGTCGGCTTCGCCGGATCGGTGACGTCCCAGATCTCGTGACCGGAGTTGCCGAAGGATCGCAGCAGATATGTTTTGCTCTTGTCCGCTCGCGGCAGCGTGCTTCCGCTGCAGACGCGGACCATCTGCGCGCCGCCATTCTCCCCTTCTCCTGGTTCACCCGGGATGTGCGCGAGGTAATGCGGTTTTTTCGGATCCGTCACGTCGACGATCGACGTGCCGTTCTGTTCATCGTTACCGGTGATTGGATTTCGTTTCATGCCGCCGTGATGGCCGATGTAGGCGATCCAGCGGTTGCCCTGGCGTTGAACCGTGGGTTGATAAGCGCTGCGCGCCTGAAGATCGTCGTGACCAACGAGCGCCATGTCGCGCTGTTCAGCCCCGTGCTGTGCCGCCACCGGGACCCAGAGGCTGATACCAAGCGCGGCAACGAACCAGGCAATGCGTGTCATGCGACCGTCCTATCTGGCCCGATCAGGGCCACACGGCCCCTAATGTTTCACCAGCGCCGGCCAGTTCTGCACGACTGTCAGCGGGGGCGCGGAACTCTCGATCATTGCGTTCAGCAGGAATCGCTTTCCGTCGTTCGATACTGCATAGGTCTGTCGAAACTGAGACATATCAAGTGGCGTCTCGAAGAGCGGGCGAGGCGGCTCGGCTTCGAACGTCGCCGTGGTTTTCACGGCAACGGCCATGAGCTTCCGGTCAGGAGCGAGATAGAACAGCTCATTGCCATCGCGCCTCCAACGGGGCTGAGTTCCCCCTGCACTAGAGATCGGCCACGTACCTGTCTGTGTCGGGAATGCCTGGACGTAGACCTGTGGGACCCCCGATTGATCGGACACATACGCGATCCACTTACCATCTGGAGAGAATTGCGCTTGCCACTCGTTGAACTCGCTCTGAACCACCGCAACGGGTTTGCGTTCGCCAAACAGGGGCAAGACCCAGACGTCGTTCCTGTTCTTGGGATCCGTTCGGTAGTACATCAGGTAGCGGCCGTCCGACGACCAGTCTGCGGGGAACACGAGTGGAGGTGCGCTGAGTTTCAACAATGACTGGTCCGGCTCGCTCTGATTCACCGGACGCTGGTAGATGTCCAATCCGCTGCCGTGATCCGATGCAAACGCGACGACACGGCCATCCGCCGACCACACTGGCACGTTATCCACAGACGGATTGGACGTCAACCGTGACGTCGCTTGACGACGCAAGTCCATGATCCATACGTCGGGTGACGCGCCCTGAGCCCTGTCGAATGCTATCTGGCTCTCATCAGGTGACAACGCGATATTGCCGTATTCACCGGGAGGCGCGACTGCACCGAGCCGCATCCCTTGTCGATCGGACCACACGAGCTCCGTGTCAAACGGGGCCGCCGGGCGAATGAGAAGTACTCCACTATTCGAGACCGAAAAACCTGCCGCAGTAATGAATCGACTTACTTGCTCCAACACCCGTGATGGATCTCCACGCGTCGACAGACTCTCCGCGTCGAATGGCTGCGCCACCAGCGTGGTCCCATTCGCGAACAACAGATAGCCGGGAGGCGCATAAACCGCCGCCGAGTCGGTCCGAGCCACCAGCTTGACTTCCTGATTCTCGAGCGACCCGGCGTACACGCCGGGTTCCTGCGATGCGACGAAGAAAAGAAAATGCGCGCCGTCCGGCAAGAAGGAGGGATTACCGTGCACGTACTCCCCAGTGCTGTTGTTGAAGTGCGTGACCGGCATCACGGCGCCGCCACCGGCGGATACCCGCACGAGCCCGCTCGCCAGGTTCGGGGCGAAAACGATGACTCCATTCGCGCTCCAGGTCCCACCCATGCCGTACGGCGCGTCGGCCAGAATTTGTGGGGAGCCGCTGTCGAGATCGAGTCGTTTCAATTTCCCCTGTGCAAAGAACCCAATCGACCGGCTGTCTGGAGACCAGAATGGCAAACTGCCATCCTCCGTGCCGAGCAAAGGGCGTGACGTCGGCGAATCCAACGGCCGCAGCCACAGGATCGGCGTTCCGCCGATCCTCGCGGCACTGAAGACAATGTATCGACCATCCGGCGAAATCGCCTGACCGAAGATGTCGGACGTAAAGCGCGCGTCCGCCGGCGCGACGATCATGAGCTGGCTGACCGGCGCCGCTGCCACGCGACCGCGCTGCCACAGCCACGCGCCCGATGCTGCGACCAGGCCGAGCACGGCTAGTGATGCGATCGCCCACGCGAGTGGCTCGCGGGACCTTCTCGCGCCGACGGCGGAGGGCTTCCCCGTGACCGACGTGAGCGGGCCCGCCTGGAATATCCACTCGAGTTGCAGTTTGAGATCGTGTGCTGACTGCCACCGATCCTCTGCGTCCTTGGCCAGGCAGCGCGCGATAACGTGGTCGAGTGCCGCCGGCGCAACCGCTTGCAATGAAGACACGGCACGCGGCTGAGACGACATGATGGCTGAGATCAAGCTGGCCTGGCTTCTCCCCTCGAATGGTCGTTTCCCGGTCACCATCTCGTAAACGACCGCCCCGAAGGCGAAGATGTCCGTACGCGCGTCGGTGTCGCGGCCTTCGAGCTGCTCCGGTGCCATGTACTGCAGCGTGCCGAGAATGGCACCCTCCGCTGTCAGCGCTGGCGGTGTAGTCGGCAGCATCGACAATCCGGCACCGGCGATGCGCGTCGACGCCTTTGCCAGGCCGAAGTCGAGCAGCTTCACGCCCGCCTTCGTCACCATGATGTTGCCGGGCTTGAGGTCTCTATGCACAATGCCCGCGCGGTGTGCCTTATCGAGCGCGTCCGCGATCTGAATGGCGTAGTGAATTGCTTGATCGAGCGGCAACGGTCCCCGCGTCAATCGGTCGGCAAGCGTCTCGCCCTCGAGAAACTGCATGACCAGGAACGACGTGCCTTGCTGCAGACCAACGTCGTAGAGCGCGCAAATATGGGGGTGTTCGAGCGCGGCGATCGCGCGAGCCTCACGGTCGAATCGTTCCCGGAATTGCGGATCTGCAGAGAACTCCGCCGGCAGGACCTTGATGGCCACCGTGCGATCGAGACGGGTGTCGCGCGCACGATACACCTCACCCATTCCGCCCGCGCCGACAGGAGCGAGGATTTCATACGGCCCGAGAAGCGAGCCGGGGACCAGCGTCATTTCATTTGGCCAGATCCGGCGGGATCGGCAGCGTCACTTTGCCCGTCGCCGCCCACTCTGCGCCGCGCGCGAATGTGGTCCCGAAGGCAAGTTGCGCGACCTCAGTCGGACCGTGCCCGAGCGTCGTCACGAACACTCGCCCCATTCCATACTGCGTCGTCCACAGCATCGGCTGATGAATGCCGGCGCCCGGAATCGGCTGGCGTGCCTTGCCCTGGTAGAGCGCGTGATCGTCGTACGCCGTGGCGAGGACGTGATAGCTGCCTTCCGGCTGCCAACGGAGATTGGCGTAGAGCTCGTCGGTCTTCATGGGAAACGGCTTCAGCCCGCGGGTAATCGGGTGATCGGGATCCTTGATATCCACAGTGAAGTCGTGCCGCGCGGAGTGATGGCCGTTGTTCGGGCGCCAGTTGCCGCCGCTCATCTTCTCGTATTCCGTCCACCCGTCGAACGCGCCGAGCGCAAGGTGATAAAGGACCACGCCCTTGCCCGAGCGCACGAACTCCTCGAGCGCGGCGTTCGCGCGCTCGCCCCAGCGGTCTTTGTCACCGCGGTTGTAATAATTGACGACCACGAGGCTGTACGGCGCCAGCGTCTCAGGTCCGGCGCCGCGGAACTCCTCGTTGATGCGGACTTCGAACTTCCCGGTGCTCTCGAGAATCTGCTTCAGGATCGGCGTCGTACCCCGCCAGTCGTGCACGTGCTGCCCGGTGACGATCAGCACTTGAATCTTGTTCGGGTCGGGCGGCGGACTCGGCTGCGCCAACAGAGATGACGGCGCCAGACACAGAAGCACAGCTGATGCGATAACCGACGGGCGCATGACCTCTCGTGCCAGGCGGGTCCCGAGAACAGGACCCGCCCGACGAAGTCGTCTTACTCGACAGCGAAAACCCAAACGGCGCCCCCTTCTGGAACTTCCGGATACTCACCGGGAAACAGCCGATTGAGTGTCGCCTGCATCCCGCGTGAGTCCCCACCCCAACCCGTCTCCACGGCAACGTACTGTTTGCCATCGACCTTGAACGTCGTCGGCGGCGCGAGGATCCCGGAGTTGGTCGGGAACTCCCACAGCAACTTTCCCGTTGATGCGTCGAATGCGTGGAACTTGCGATCGCTGGTGCCGCCGCTGAAGACGAGACCGCCCGCGGTCACCAGCATGCCGCCCCAGTTCGGCGACTTGTCGTAGACGTGCGTCCACACCTTCTGGCCGGTATCGACGTTCCACGCCTGCACCTCGCCGACGTGATCGGCTCCCGGTTTGATGAAGGGGCGACTGCCGCTCACGCCGACAAAGGGGCGCCCCGGCGTGTATTGCGGCATGGTGCCGAGGTTCGATCCGCACAGGTTGTTATTGGCCGGGATATAGATCATTCGCGTGCGCGGACTGAACGCGATCGGCGGCCAGTTCTTTCCGCCGTGGACACCAGGACAGAAGTCCGCCCGCTTGCCGGTCATCGGCTTCTTTTCGGGATCGACATCGGGCCGTCCCGTCACCGGGTCGAGACTGCGAAAGACGTCCTGATACACGAACGGCGTACCTTCGACGAACTTGATGGGGCCGTTGCTGCGTTCGAGAAACCAGATGTACCCGTCGCGCGCGACGTCGATCAGTCCCTTGATGGTGCGTCCATTGCGTTGGTAGTCGACGAGGATCGGCGGCGACACTTCGTCCCAGTCCCATGAATCGTTCGGGTGGTACTGGTGGTAGCCCTTGATGGCGCCCGTGGCGACGTCGAGCGCAAGCGTCGATGTCACGTAGAGGTTATCGCCCGGACGTTGATCGCCGATGGTGGGTCCGCCGTTGCCGGTTCCCCAGTACGCCACATTGGTTTCGGGATCGTAGTTGCCTGTCACCCACACCGGTGCGCCGCCCGTCCTCCACTGATCGCCGTTGGGCCACGTCTCGCTACCCGGCTCGCCCGGCGCCGGAACGGTATAGGTTCGCCACTTCTCCTTGCCCGTTTCGACATCGAAACCCGCAACGAAGCCGCGGATGCCGAATTCTCCTCCCGACGCGCCCACCATTACCACGCCGCCGGCAACCAGCGGCGCGAGCGTCGTGTAGTACCCGGATTTGTTGTCGGCCACAACCGCGGTCCATACTTCGCGGCCCGTCCTGGCGTCGAGCGCCACCAGCACCGCTTCACCCGCGGCGTAAAACACCTTATCGCCGTACAGTGCGACGCCGCGATTGGTCTGATGCGGAACGTTCATGCCCGTTTCAAGCGGCCGGCGATAGCGCCAGAGCAGATTGCCGCTCTTCACATCGATCGCGATCACCTGGTTATTGGGACTCGTGACGAACATCACGCCGCCGTTGACGAGCGGTGCGGCCTGATGCACGCGCGGCTCGGCCGTCGAGAACACCCACGCCGGGCGGAGGCGGTGGACGTTGGCGGGAGTGATGTCCGTCAGCGGGCTGAAGCCCCAGCCGTCATACGTCCGGCGGATCATCAGCCAGTCTTCGTCGTTCGGCTTCTCGAGGCGCTCGGCCGTGACGGACTGGTAATTCTGCAGGACCGCTGGCATGTGTGGATCGGCAGCAGGCTGCGACTGTTGCCCGGCGAGGGCAGCGCCTCGAGTCAGCGCGGTCGCAGACATGCTTATGACGACCGCGGCGAGGACACCACGAAGGCGATACATGACGCGGAGTTTACCAACCTTTCACGGTCGTACCGCGTCCAACTGAATCACTATGATCGAGGACTTCCTTCAGGATTTGCGCTACGCGGCGCGGTCTCTCCGCCGCGCGCCGGGGTTCGCCGCCGTGGCGATCATCACGCTCGCCCTGGGCATTGGCGCCAACACGGCGATGTTCAGCGTGCTCAACGCCTATCTCTTCCGTCCGCTTCCATATCCACAGTCGGACCAACTCGTCCAGGTGTTTCGCACGTCGATCTACTCCGATAGCTGGCCGCACTCGGCAGCCAACTTCGTCGACTTGCGCGAGCGGAACGACGTCTTCACCGACATGGTCGCGTTCGACGGGACGTCGCCCGTTCTGATCCGCGACGGTCAACCTGCTGAACGGCTGCAGGGCTTGTCGGTATCAGGCAACTTTTTCGCCGCTCTTCGAGTGCCACCGGCAATCGGGCGCGTGTTCACCGACGCCGAAGACCAGCCCAATAGCAACAACGTGGTCGTCCTGAGCGACCGCCTGTGGAGAACCCACTTCGGGGCCGACCCGAGCGCGGTCGGGCGCACGATACAGCTCGACGGCCGGAGTGTGCAGGTGATCGGCGTGATGCCGCCAGACTTCGAATACCCGATCCTCTGGAATTCCGTCGATCTGTGGCGTCCCATCGCGTTCACCGCCGAGCAGCGACAGGATCGTGGCAACAACTACTTGCGTGCGTTCGCCCGTCTCAAGCCGGGCATCGACATCCAACAGGCACAGCAAGCGATGTCCACGCTGGCCGCGAATCTTTTCCGGGAACACGACTCGAATCAGAACGAGAGCCTGAGGCTCGCACCACTCCAGCGATCGGCGTCGACGGATGCCTCCCGCAACGTCATGTGGTTCACGTTCGGGTTGGCCGGTTTCGTGCTCCTCATCGCCTGCGCCAATCTCGCCAACCTGCAGCTCGTTCGCAGCGTGATGCGCACGCGCGAGCACAGCGTGCGCGCCGCGCTCGGAGCAGGGCGCCTGCGGCTCTTGCGTCAGTCGATGACTGAGAGCCTCGTGGTTGCGTGTCTGGGCGGAGCATTGAGCGTCTTGCTCGCGTACGTCGGCATCGGATTCATCAACAGCCGGCTGTACGCATCGTTGCCTGGTGCGGCGGTCACACTGGATTTGACGGTCTTCGGATTCTCGCTGCTCTGTTCGCTGCTGACCGGGATTCTGTTTGGAACCGCTCCGGCATGGCTGGCGTCGCGCCCCGATCTGAATCACTCGCTCAAGGAAAGCTCGCGTGGATCGACGAGCGGTTCACATCAGCGGCTTCGCTATGCGCTAATCATGGGCGAGGTGGCGTTCGCCGTGATCCTGCTCGCTGGTGCCGGTCTTTTCCTGCGCGGGCTCCAACGATTCGAAAATCTCGATCCCGGCTGGCGCCCGGACGGGCTCCTGACCGGACAACTCAACCTCCAGGGCGAACGCTACAGTACGCCGCCTCAGGTGAGGGCCTTCTATGAGCAGTTGGAAGAGCGCCTCCTCGCCTTGTCAGGGGTTCAGCGTGTTGCGTTTTCGAATTCGCTGCCAGCGTGGGGCTTTAACAGCAGCGGCGATGTGTCGATCGAGGGTCAGCCCGAACCAGAGCCAGGCAAGGCGCCTGAAGTGTTCTTCGAGCAAGTCAGTCGAGGGTATTTCGAAACACTCGGCCTGCGACTGATCTCCGGGCGCACATTCGAATCGACTGACGCGTTCGGCAGAACACCAGTCGTCATCATCAACGAGACGATGGCGCGCCGCTTCTGGCCGAATCAGAGCGCCCTCGGCAAGCGGATCGGCCGCCCTGCGCCTGGAGCAGCGACCGCCAACGATCGCGTCTGGCTCGAAGTCATCGGGGTGGTCAGCGACGTCAGTTTTCCCGCGAGCCTCGCTGAACCGTACACGCGTCTGCAGGCATTTCGGCCCTCGGCCCAGGCTTTCCTTCGGAACGTGAACGTCACGATTCGGACAGGCGGAACGCCTGAGGACCTCACCCAGCCGGTACGCCGTGTGTTGACCGATCTCGACCCCACGCTCGCGCTCAATCGCGTGCGTAGCGCACGCAGCGTGGTGAACGAGGGCCTCGGCAGCGTATCACTGCTTGGCACGCTGCTCGGCGCGTTCGCCGCCCTGGGCCTCGCGCTCGCGGCAATCGGCATCTACGGCGTGACGTCATACTCGGTCGCGCAACGCACGAACGAACTGGGCATACGGATGGCGCTCGGCGCCCGGACGCGTGACGTGCTCTGGTTGATTCTGTCAACCGGCGCCGGTGTAATCGCGGCGGGCGCCCTCATCGGGAGTGCCGGGGCGATTGCCGTGGCGAGAGTGCTTACAGCAACGATCCCGGCGTTGCCGACTCGCGATCCGGCCGCGCTGGTGAGCCTGATCCTGTTCCTGGTACTCGTCGCTCTCGCCGCCTGCTACGTCCCGGCTGGCCGTGCAACGAAGGTGAATCCGCTGGTGGCGCTTCGGCACGACTGACTGACCACCTTCGAGTCTCTATGTCTGCCGGATGCCGCAGCGGTGCCTATGGCCGCTGACTGGCCGGCGGCGTTATTCCGTTCAGCCGCAGGTAAACGACCATCTGGCCGTAAATGTCCCACGTGTGTCCCATATCGAAGTAGACGACGCGGACGCGGTTCGATCCGCCCATGAATCGATCGCCTCGCCCCGATACGGCGGGAGCGAGCAGGTCGTTGTCGCTCATCGACTGCAACACCGCGGTCCCGTAGTCGAACGACGCCTCGAGCATCTTGAGGATCTCCGCCTTCTTCGTTTCCTTCATGTTGTAGGCGGGCGCCGGCACCTTGGAACCGAGGCGATTGATCTGATTCACGTTGGCCTCGACCACGTGCAGTACCTGCTCGCCGAAATTCCGTTGCGGCGGCGTGGGCTTGAACGTGAACTTCTCTTCAGGCATCGCCGCCGAGATTTTCATCATCGTGTCCCTCTGCATCGTCCAGTCCCTGAGCGTGCCCTGCTGGAGCGACAACACCTGATCCTGAGCGGATACCTGAGCGGATACCGTGGCAAGGCCGACCAGCATGCACAGGCCAAGAACGAATCGCATCATGAAACCTCACTTCTGGAGAGTTCGTCGCCGGGAGTTGGGAGTTGGCACCTCTAAGAAAGAAGCGCATCCCTCGCAGCGACGACGATGTCCTGCGCTTCGGCGACGGAGCGCGCGGTTGCCGTGAGATGCCCCATTTTCCTGCCAGGCCGGGGCTGCGTCTTTCCGTACAGATGCAGCTTGACGTCCGGAAAGCGGCAGGCCGCCGCCCAGTTCGGTTCGCCGTCTGCCCACAGATCTCCGAGCAGGTTCGCCATCGCCGCCGGTCTGAGCAGCTCGGTCGACCCGAGCGGGAGGCCGCAGATGGCGCGCACCTGCTGCTCGAATTGGCTGGTGACGGCGGCGTCGAACGTCAGGTGGCCGGAATTGTGCGGTCGCGGCGCCAGCTCGTTGACGAGCAGATCACCGTCGGTCGTCACGAAGAACTCGACACACAGCAGGCCGATGTAATCCAGCGCCTCGAGGATGGCGCGCGCGATTTCACGCGCGCGGGCCGCGATGGCAGCCGGGATCAGCGCAGGCGCGGTCGTGACGTCGAGAATGTGGTTGCTGTGCCGATTCTCGAATGGCGGATACCCGGCGACTGTCCCGTCGAGGCCTCGCGCCGCGATCACTGAGATCTCGGCCTGCAGCGCCACGAACTTTTCGACCAGGACTTCGCGCCCTTCGAGTGCATTCCACACACGCTCGATCTCGTTCGGTCGCGTGATCTTGTGCTGCCCTTTGCCGTCGTAGCCGAATGCCGCCGATTTGATCACGACCGGCATCCCGATCCGCGCCACGCCATCCTGCAGCTCGGCGAGTGTCGACGCGCGCGCGAACGGCACGGTTGGAAAGCCTCGCTGCGAGAGAAATGCCTTTTCACGTCCGCGCTGCTGCGCGGTATACAGAGCGGTCTGTGACGGCCGTACCGGCACAAGCCCCTCGAGCGCGTGCACCGCATCGCTCGGCACGTTCTCGAACTCGAAGGTCACGACCGCGACGTCTTGTGCAAACGCCCGCAACGCGTCGAAATCTTCGTACGCCGCCGTGATCTCTCGATCGGCGACCTGCCCGGTTGGCGTGTCCTGATCCGGTGAGAACGTGTGAACGCGGTATCCCATGCGTCTGGCCGCAATTGTGAACATGCGTCCGAGCTGGCCGCTTCCGAGCACTCCCAGCGTCGCTCCTGGCGCGATGATCCGCGCGCGCGAAGCCGCGTCCGGCTCGGTTGAAGACGGAATCATGGCAAGCGATCCTGGCGCACCTTCTCTGTCTGTTCGACGCGAAACGCACGCAGCTTCTCGCGCAACTCCGGTCGCGAATTCGAGAGAATCGAGATCGCCAGCAGCCCGGCATTCGTGGCACCGGGTTTTCCTATCGCCAGCGTTCCAACCGGCACGCCTCCAGGCATCTGGACGATCGAGAGCAGCGAGTCGAGGCCTTGCAGTGCAGCGCTCTGCACCGGCACGCCGAGCACCGGGACGACGGAGTGGGCGGCCACCATGCCGGGCAGGTGCGCGGCTCCGCCAGCGCCGGCGATCAGCACCTCGATTCCACGGGCTTCCGCACCCGACGCGAATTCGGCCATCCACACCGGTGTGCGATGCGCCGAGACAATGTGCTTTTCATAGGGAACGCCGAAGCGCTCCAACACATCGACGGCATGCTGCATCGTCTCCCAATCGGACGACGAACCCATGATGACGGCCACGAGTGGTTCACTCACAAAGCGGAAATGTTACCTGAATTGATAGACAATGAAACTTCCCATCGGCCTTCCGGAGACACATGAGCACTGCAAAGATCATCTACACCCACACTGATGAAGCGCCTGCACTCGCGACCTACTCGCTCCTTCCGATCGTTCAGGCCTTCACCCGGGCCGCGGGTATCCTCGTCGAGACGCGCGACATTTCTCTTGCCGGCCGTATCCTGGCCGCGTTCCCGGAGAGCCTGACGCCTGAGCGGCGACAATCGGACGACCTCGCCGAACTCGGCGAGCTTGCGAAGACGCCGCACGCCAACATCGTCAAGCTGCCCAATATCAGCGCATCGATCCCGCAGCTGAAAGACGCAATCAGGGAGCTTCAGCAGCAGGGCTACCCGGTCCCCGACTACCCCGAGGATCCACAAGACGATGCGGAGAAAAAAATCAAGGCCAAGTACGCCAGGGTCCTTGGCAGTGCCGTCAACCCGGTGCTCCGCGAGGGCAACTCCGATCGACGCGTGGCGACGTCGGTGAAGCAGTACGCAAAGTCTCACCCGCACTCGATGGGCGTGTGGAGCAATGACTCCAGGTCGCACGTGTCGAGCATGACCGGCGGCGACTTCTATGCCAACGAGCAATCGGCCGTGATCAGCAAGCCGGGCAAGCTCAGGATCGAGCTCACGGACGGAACCGGCAAGAGCACGGTCCTCAAGGACGGCATCGCCGTGACCGACGGCGATGTCATCGGCGCATCGATGATGAGCCAGCGTGCGTTGAACGAATTCTTTGCGCGAGAGATCGCGGACGCGAAAGCCCAGGGCGTGCTGCTGTCACTGCACCTCAAGGCGACGATGATGAAAGTGTCGGACCCGATCATGTTCGGGCACGCGGTCACCGCGTATTTCGCGGACGTGTTCGACAAGCACGCTGCGGTGTTCGAGTCGCTCGGCGTCGATCCCGACAACGGGATCGGCGACGTCTACAAAAAACTCCAGACGCTGCCTGCGGAACAGCGCGCGGCGATCGAGGCGGACCTCGAGGCGGTCTACGCCACGCGGCCGCCGCTTGCCATGGTCGATTCAAGCAAGGGCATCACCAACCTCCACGTGCCGAGCGACATCATCATCGACGCGTCGATGCCGGCGGCGATCCGGGCGTCGGGACAGATGTGGGGTCCTGACGGCAAACTGCACGACATGAAGGCGATGATTCCCGACCGCAGTTACGCCGGCATCTACCAGGCGACCATCGAGGACTGCAAGCAGCACGGTGCGTTCGACGTCAGTTCCATGGGAACCGTCTCCAATGTCGGACTGATGGCCCAGAGCGCCGAGGAGTACGGCTCCCACGACAAGACCTTTGAGATTCCCGCAAACGGCACCGTCCGTGTGACCGATGCAGACGGGCAGACGCTGTTCGAGCATGCCGTCGAGAAGGGCGACATCTGGCGCATGTGCCGAACGAGAGACTTGCCGATCAGGGACTGGGTGAAGCTGGCCGTCACACGCGCTCGTGCAACCGGGCATCCGGCAATCTTCTGGCTCGACGACAGGCGCGCCTACGACCGCAACGTGATTGAGAAGGCACGCCGGTATCTGAAGGACCACGACACGACCGGGCTCGACATCCAGATCCTGTCGCCGGTCGAGGCGATCCGCGCGACGCTCGAGCGCATCCGCGCCGGCCTCGACACGATCTCTGTAACCGGCAACGTGCTGCGCGACTACCTCACCGATCTGTTTCCGATCCTCGAGCTCGGGACGAGCGCGAAGATGCTGTCCATCGTGCCGCTCCTCGATGGCGGCGGTCTGTACGAGACCGGTGCAGGTGGTTCCGCCCCCAAGCACGTGCAGCAATTTCTGCAGGAGAACTACCTGCGCTGGGACTCGCTCGGCGAGTTTCTCGCGCTCGCTGTGTCGATCGAAGATTTCGGGACAAAGACGGGCAATCCCAAGGCTCTCGTCGTCGCGGAAGCGCTCGATCGAGCGACCGGGAAGATCCTCGATAACGACAAGTCACCGCAGCGCAAGGTCGGTGAGCTGGATAACCGCGGTAGCCATTTCTATCTCGCAATGTATTGGGCGCGCGCGCTTGCAGATCAGTCGAAGGATGCCGAGCTCCGCGCACGCTTCGGCCGGGTCGCGACTGAGCTCGAGGGCAACGAAGCAAGGATCGTTGGCGAATTGAATGGAGTGCAGGGGAAGCCTGTGCAGATTGGCGGCTATTACCACCCCGATCCGGCGCAGACCGCGCGAGCGATGCGCCCGAGCGCGACGCTCAACGCGATCATCGACCGGATCTGACGGGGTCAGACCCCTTCACAAATTTTCACATGCGAAATTATGTGAAGGGGTCTGACCCCGGCATTGGCCTACGGACCTCTACTTCCCGACGAATTTCTTGAACTCCGCGAACGTCACCGCGCCGCGGCCGTGGATCGGCGCGATCGTCGCGACATTCAATTTCAACTTCTGGATTTCGTCGTACAACATGACGGCGTTGGGCGGCGGCATTGGCGGAACCGGCGCGTCCGGTGGCCCCGGGCTGTAGGCGTCCGCTTCGACGAGGATCTTCGGCCCGGGCAGATAGATCAACGTGTATTCGTTGGTGTGCGTATCGCCAGAGGTGGCGTAGATCTCGATTGATTGCTTCCCATCCGTGAGGATGTCTTTGCCGGTCACGCCCTGCAGCATCGGCATCTTCGCAGCCTTGCTCTGCATGTCTGGACTCAGCGTCGCCGGCGCCACCAG
>JBKPNV010000049.1:0-3292 GCA_046732795.1 Acidobacteriota bacterium | reverse complement strand
GACCCATTGCGCCCGGTGATCTCCCGCAGGAAATTCGCGGCAGCCGCGAATCCGTCGCCGTGACTCCGAGTACGAGCGTCGTGTTCAATCAGGAGTCAGCGCCAGCCGCGCGCCGTCTTGAACGCGGCTCCGGTGCGGCCGATCGACTCTGGGATCGATTGCTTGCTGGTGAGAACTTCTGGACGGTTGTGCACCAGCCTTTCAAGGCGCACGAGTTGACGCGCGACGATCTCGCGGCGTTGATTCATCGTGGGCTCGAGCACACGCGCGGCAGCTATCGCGCGTTGTTGGCCGTGTTTGGGTTGCCACCGACTGACTACAAGCGCTTCCATGCGTTCTTGTATCAGCAGAACTGCAACTTGCCAGTTGGTCCCTACCGCACGGCTCGAGCGACCATGCGTCGTCAAGATCGGCCGGCGTCTGTCTATACGCCCGCCTGCTGATCCGCGTACGCCCATTCGAACGGGCGGTGACGAGACGTCGTCTCCGCCCTTCCTGATTACAGCTCTGCTTCCTCGACCAGCGCGTTGAGTCCTGCGTGTCCATCGCGTACGTCGAAGTCGTACATCAACGCTTGTTCGAAGCATTCAAAAAAGCGCGCTCCCAGTACGGCGTGCACCGGGTGCTCGAGGTATGCCTTCAGGCCATCGAGATCGTCGAATTCCAAAATCGCGGCGTGAGTATAGTCCTCGCGCATCAATTGTTCGTAGGGTCGGCCATGAATACGTCGGCGGCCGATCCGCGTCTTCCTAATCGACGGGATTTCGTCGATCGCCTCTGCGAACGCCTTCGCCAGTCCACGCTGCGCATCATGTCCCAGGTTTGGCTTTGGTCTGAATAGGACCACATGAAGCATCATCGTCGGCGTCCTCCTCGCGGTGAATGTCGCGGCTTCTGCCGGCCGCTCTCAGCACGAACGGTTGCGGTTCGCCGAGGTCTTTGCGGTTTGTCGTGGGAAGGAGCGAGGGGATCGACGTTTTTGGCGTCTGGGCGACCATGCTTACGGACGAACCGCTGCTGACGATGCTCCTGATTCCGTTCACGCTTGCGCTGCTTGAAAGGCTCGCGTGGATCTCGATGCTCCCCACCTGGCCTCCAGTCGCGTCCGCGAGGTGTAGCCGGTTTCTGAAAGCTCGCGCGCGCAGCTTCGGGTGAGTCCCACAGCCTTCCACGCTGGAACCACTTCATCTCCGCATCGGGATGGCGCTCCCGCAGACGCCGAAGCGTTGGAAGCAGGTCTTCGCGGTCGGCCGCCCGGAACGACGTCGGTAATCCGCCTGCGAGGATGGTCCAGTACGAATAGCGTGGTGGCATGGCGTGCGGCTGTCTACTGTCCGAACCGTTTGAGTTTCTCGACGAGGGTCGTGCGCTTGATGTGCAGGAGCTCGGCTGCCCTATTCCGGTTGCCGCCGGTGCGATCCAGCGATCGTTGAATCAGATCACGTTCGATCGCGGCGAGGTAGGCGGGCATATCGAGACCCGTCTCGGGAAGGTCGACGAAGGGGGCTTGAGTGGATGAGGGCACGAGGTGCACCTCCGCTGGCAGATCCGAAAGCTCGATCTGTTGTCGACCGGCACTCAGCGCCACTGCTCGCTCCACCGCGTTCTCGAGTTGGCGGACGTTCCCCGGCCAGAGATACGCCATCAGCGCCCGCATGGAGTCTTGTGAGACCTGCATCTGAGAGGTCGGTGAGAACTTCTCCAGGAAATGCTGAACGAGGACCGGAATGTCGTCGCGTCGATCGCGCAGCGGCGGCAATTGCACCGGGATGACGTGCAGCCGGTAGTAAAGGTCCTCGCGAAACGATCCCTCGGCCACCATCCTCGCGAGGTCCGAATTGGTGGCAGCGATCACCCGCACGTCGACCTTGATCGTCTGACTGTCGCCCACCCGTTCGAACTCACGTTCCTGGAGTGCGCGCAACAGCTTTGTCTGGAGCGCGTTGCTCATCGTTCCGACTTCATCGAGGAAGAGCGTTCCCTTATGTGCCTGTTCGAATCGGCCCTGGCGTGCGCCGACGGCGCCGGTGAAAGCGCCGCGGACATGACCGAACAGCTCCGCCTCCAGGAGGGTTTCAGGGATTGCGCTGCAGTTCAGCGCAACGAATCGATGTGTGCGGCGCGCGCTGTTGTGATGAATAGCCCGAGCCACCACTTCCTTGCCCGTGCCTGTCTCGCCAGTGATGAGGATGGTGCTGTTCGAGCGCGCAACGGTCTCCAGCAGATGAAACAGCTTCTGCATCGGCCGGCTTCGCCCAAGTATTCCGCCGAATTGGTAGCGCTCCTCGAGTTGCGATCTGAGATACGCGTTTTCAGATCGCAGGCGCCGTTGCTCCAAGGCATTCTGTAAGACATGGAGGAGTTCGTCGAACTGGAACGGCTTCGCGACAAAATCCGACGCCCCCCGCTTGATGGCATCGACCGCATCCTTCACCGTGCCGAAACCCGTAATCACGATGGCAACGATGCTCGGGTATCTGTCTCGCGCAGCTTCAATGACCCGGGCACCGTCGATGCCGGGCAACCGCAGGTCGGTGATGACGATATCGAAAGCAAATTGCTCCAGCAGTTCGAGAGCCCGCTCGCCGCTGTCGGCCTGGACCACCTCGAAACCGCGCTCCGCCAGACGCTCGGCCATCAGACCGCGAAGGGTGGTCTCGTCATCGACGATAAGCAGGTGAGGGGCAGCGCCGGCTGTTTGCAAGGCGCCAATATATTGACACAGGCAAACCTAACGATCGCTCGACAGCAGCCGATACAGCGATCGAAGCAGTTCGGCGGGCCATGTGGCTCGCAGTCACTAACTAACAACGGCCGTCACCAGGAGGCCTGTGAGAGCATATGGACCGCCAGACCCTCTCGATCATGAAGGCGTGCGAGGCAGTCGGAGTGAGCCGACGCACCATCTACAATTGGATTTCCGCAGGGAAAGTCGAGTACGTGCGGACCGCGGGAGGATCCATCCGGATCTTTGCGGACACGCTGTGGCGCGACGCCGCGGCACCGACACGCTCCGAGGAGTCCGACTCCCGGGCGGTGTCCGGCTCGCACGTGTGAAGAGCCCCGCGAAGACGTCCGTCGACGAAGATACGCAGGCGGGCCCCGATCTTCAGGCGCTATTTCACCGCCTGAATAACCAGCTCGGGGTCCTGCTGGCGCAGGCCGAGTTGCTCGAGGCCAAATCCCCAGACGACGCGAGTCGTGTGCGTGCAGCCCATGTGCTGACCAGCACGCTCGCAGCACTGGGCACCGTTCGCGAGATCCGCCAGCGCTCCGAGCTTGCGGCCGGCTG
>JBKPNV010000048.1:0-4721 GCA_046732795.1 Acidobacteriota bacterium | reverse complement strand
AGCAGCGCCCGGAATCGTGACTGCTGGTGGAGAGGCGCGAAGGTGTTCCAGCACTTGAGAAAAATCGCGTAGCTATCCCGATGCACGACGGCGTGTTCGAGGCACGCGAGTGCACCGGCGTCGTTACCGAGCCCGATCTGGATTTGCGCGAGCTCGAAGGATGGGACGTAACTTGTCTCGCGCAGGGTGTCGAGCTCCCGCCTGATGCCGTCGGCAAGCGCCCTTTTTCCCCATCGCCCGTACACCAACCCCAAAGCCCCGAGCAGCCGCGAGCGAAACGCCCTACCCTGGCAAAGTTCCAGGCCCTTTTTTAGGGCATCTTCGGCCGCCTGGAAGTTGCCGCTCCAGGCACTCGCCAATCCGAGAAACCAATACGGCCGATGGAAGTGGGGATCGAGTGAGAGCGCCCGTCGAGCGTACATCGCCGCGGCGTCGAAGTTCTCGCTGAAGGCGTGCACTAAACCGAGATCCGCGAGAATCGGCGGTGACAGTGGATCCAGTTCAACGGCCTGCTCGAGAGAGTCAATGGCTTCCGCCAGCTGGCCGCGCCCGGCTTGCAGCCATACACCGAGCCAGTGGCATGCCGTCGCATAGCTAGGATCGAGCTCGATCGCCCGGCGATAGCTCTGTTCGGCGACGTCGAGGTCCCACTCGAAGCAATTGCGCACGGCGGCGAGGGACGCGTGGGTCTCCGCCAAGCGATCGTCGAGGTGCACAGCGCGTCGGGCGGCATCAAGCGCCCTGGGCATGGACATGTCAGGCGGCTCCGCAGCGGACATCCCCAACATCAGATGGCAGTCGGCGATACCCGAGACTGCACGGGCGAAGGTCGGATCGAGCTGCGCTGCGCGTGTGAAATGCTCGAGCGCGGTTCTCAAGCCCTGTTCCGTTCTCTTCTTCCATTGGAAGCGCCCCAGCAGGTACTCGTTGTAGGCCTGGATGCCTTGGGGACGGCGGTTCAGGGCCGCACTCTGATTCGTACCGAGTACTTCCCGTTGCAGAGAACGCTGTACGGCAGTCGATATGTTCTCGTGAATCGCGAAAATGTCGATGAGATCGCTCTCATATCGCTCCGACCAGACGTGGCATCCATCGGCGACGTTGATCAGCTGTACGGTGACTCTGAGTCGATTCCCTGACTTGCGCACGCTGCCCTCGAGCACTTTGCTCACGTCGAGCAGCCGGCCGACCTCACGGATGTCCCGAGCGGCATCTCTGAACTGGAAACTCGATGTTCTGGCAACCACGCGCAGGTGCCGAATTTGCGCGAGGTGATTGATCAGCTCCTCAGTCAAGCCGTCGCAGAAGTATTGGTTCTCCTCATCGGCGCTCATGTTGACAATGGGCAGAACTGCGATGCGCTGATCGTCCGCCGGCTGTGGCGTCAGCACGGGTGCGACTGCGCCGGGTGTTGGTGGTCGGACCACGCTGAAAGACGGCACATAGCTGCCCAATGGCACGTCGATGCGAACGCGGTCCACGGCGCCCGGGCCGGCATAGTACGCGCGAAGTTTCGAGCGCAATCGCCCCATCTGCACTCGCACGATCGGGTCGAATGCCGGATCGTACGAATCCGGCCTCCGCCCGAAGACATCCAGGCCGATTCGCAATTCTTTGAGCTGAGCCTGACGCCCATTGAGCGTCTCTTCTACGACGAAACGCAACAGCCCCGACAGACGTTCCGCGCCGGCAATCGAAGGAGTGGCGAGCAGCTTCGCCATATGCTCGCGGATTGTCGCAGGCGACGGAGTGTCCAGTGCCTCGCGCGCGGCAGCCGGGACGGCACCGACCGTCGTGGCGCCTTGCGGAGGCGCGAATTTGAGATTACCCGTGCGCTCTTCCAACGCCTCTTCGATTCGAAAACGAGCATCCGCGATGTCGCGCAAACGGTTCCTGCGGTCTTTTTGCAGACATCGACGGAGCAGGGACGTGATCGCCGGCGGAGTGGAGCCCGGCAGCGCTGTCCAGTCCGGCTCTGTGTTGAGCACGTTGCTCAACACGTCGACCGCCGTCTCACCGGTGAAGCCCGCCTGGCCCGTGAGCATCTCGAACACCACCAGCCCGAAGGCCCAGATATCCGATCCGGCATCGGCCCGTCCGCGCGCCTGTTCGGGCGCCATGTAGGCCGGTGTGCCAAACACGGCGCCGGCAGCCGTCACCGCCGGTGCGATCTGCGTCGTCCCGTGCGTGGAGTCCACGAGAGATGATGCCGGCTGCAGAGCCTTGGCCAACCCGAAGTCCAGGATCTTGACTGTTCCATCCGGCCGCACCTTGATGTTGGCGGGCTTCAGGTCGCGATGGACGATTCCCTGTTCGTGAGAGGCTTCGAGCGCTGCCGCGATCTGGTGTGCCGTGCGCAGGGCCTCGTGCAGCGACAACGGCCCGCGGGCAATACGCTCGGCTAGCGTCGGTCCATCGACATATTCGAGTACCAGCGCCTGAACGCCGTTGCTCTCCTCGAAACCGTGCACGGCCGCAATGTTGGGGTGGTTCAGAGAGGCAAGCACCCGGGCCTCGCGCGCGAAGCGAGCCAGACGATCAGGGTCGTGGGTGAATGGCTCGGGCAGCACCTTGATGGCGACCCTGCGCTGGAGCTTCGTGTCGCGCGCCTCGTAGACGTCGCCCATCCCGCCTCTCCCAATCAAGGCCGAGAGCTCATACGGTCCGACGCGGCTTCCTTCGAGCGGGCGTGCAGGCACCAAGCGCCCGACTGCGGTCAGTGCCGACGTTTCCAGAAAACTCCGCGCCGGGTCGCTCGACGCGAGCAGGCCCTCGACTTGCTGGCGAAGGAGTGCATCGCCGCCGCAGGCTGATTCCAGGTAGCCGGCCCGGCGCTCTGCGGGCAGCAGGCGCGCGGCGTCGAACACCTCCCTCAGGCGTGCCCACTGGGCGGGGGGAAACGTCATGGATCCAGCGCTATTCCAGAAACTCAGCGCCATTCTAATCTGATGAGGGGGTCTTCTCGCCGACAGCGAACTTCGAGGGGCTCTGACGTTCGCCGGCGGCTCCGGGCGATTTTCTTCGGCGTCTGGCGCGGCGTCGTTTTCAGGAGGCGCCTGTCTGGTGACGAACACGGGGGCGTTCACGCTCGGAAACGATCAATTACTGATCGTATTTGTTCATCGCCATGCGTCGATCGAGACAGTCGCGCGCAGCGCACCGCTGATCATTTTCCACGCGCCCTGCGTCTCGCCGCCGGCAACGACGATGTTGATGTCCGATGGCTCGTAGATCTTGATCACGTCATCAGGCTTGGCCTTGAGGCGTGACGCGTACGGCTCGATGCCAGCCACAGCCTTCGGCCGCAGCAGCTGAATCGATTGATTGTCCCAGTACTCGCGCGCGGTGAGCAACGCGTTGTCGGCACACCAGTCGATCAGCTTCTCCTTCGTGTCGAAGCCGAGATCGACGAATCCGCGCGCGACAATCGGATCCATCACGAAGAGCGGCGGGCTGTACTGCTCGACCGCCGCGAGGGTGTGTTGCATCTTCTCTTTCCAGGTAGCCCTTGGACCGTACCCTGCGTGCGTGTACCAGCCACCCAGGAAAACGCTTGCGATGCTTTCGGTTGGCTTGAAGCCCTTCTGCACGTGCAGCGGTTGCCACGGGCTGCGTTCCTCGGCCTCGGGGAGTACCGCCGTGTAGGCATACCAGTTCCCGGAAGAACCCATGTAGGTTTCGCCCGGGACCGACCCACCCTGGAGGTTCTGCGACAGCAGACCGTAGGCGCGGCCGATCGTCGCGTTGGCGTGGTTGTAGGGACCCATCGCGCCGATCCCCGAGTTCATCCTGATCTCGTTGCGGATGGGGCCGTTGATGATCGTGATCGCCGCGAACGATGTCGTGCTGCTCGATCGCGCGGTGACGCCACTGCCAGCCAACGCGAGGATGACCGGAAAATACTCGGGCCGCCCACCGGCCATCACGGCGTTCACTGCTACTTTCTCGACGGTGAATTCCCAGGATTCGCGGAACACCGTCGGGCGGAGCCGGCCGACGATCTTGTCGCGCGGATGGCTCGTTCCCTTGAGCATCGCTTCCACTCGCTCCTCCGTCGGCAGCACAATCGGAAGGCAGTCGGTCCAGCGATTCTCGTGGAACAGCCGATGGAGGTTGTCTTCGGTGTCGGCTTCCAATAAACGCGGTGTCGTTCGCTCGAACGAGAGCCCCTGGATGTCCGCTTCGTCCAGCGCGCCCGTAAGGCCCTCGAGCACTTCTTGCATGAAGGGGCGCCCCGAGACGGGGTCGGTGCCATCGATGTACGCGCGCAGGTCGGCCGCCGATCGATCGACGACTGGATGTGGGGTATACGCCTGGCGCAGCGTCGGCATGCCCATGGACAGGGCTGTCGCCTTGCAAAGCCGTGCGAATTGTCGGGTGTGCACGGCGACGGACGGTACGCCAGCTTCTTCCAGTGCCGCGGCCAGCCCGACGACCGTCGGGCTACAGGTGCTTCAAAGACCGATGCCTAGAATCGCGGCATCCCCTTCGGCCGCAATCCTCGCGCGCATGTCGGGATCGTCGGCCCATGTCTCCTTCGGCTTGATCGTGCGGACGTTGACGGCGGGCAAGTGCTCGCCGAACCAAAGCCGCAATTGATCGACGAACACCTCTGAGTTGTCGAACAGGCAGTCGACGAGATAGATCGTCTTGCCGTCCAGCACCGAAAGTCTGGGCGCCAGACGCTTGCCGACGACTTTTGGCGGATAGCCGCGAGGATC
>JBKPNV010000047.1:0-12312 GCA_046732795.1 Acidobacteriota bacterium | reverse complement strand
GCTGGGCGGGACGACGGAGGTCACGGCATTCGTCTCCGAGCAGGGTGGTACCGCCGTTCAGAACGGCACCACGGTCCGTTTCACAACCAACCTCGGTCGAATGGAGCCGATCGAAGCGCAAACGAAGAACGGTTATGCCGTCACGACGTTCGTGGCCGGTGATGTCTCCGGCGTTGCAGACGTAACGGCGTCCTCCGGCTCGATCGGTGGCGGCACGCCATCGACGGGTGGCGGCAACGGAGCGGCGACGACGGCGTCGGGTGGCAACAGCGTGAAGATCACCGTCGGAGCGGCGGCATCAGAGACGGTCGTACTGAATGCCAGTCCGACGTCCGTACCGGTTGGAGGTGGCACGGTCACACTGATCGCGTCGGTTTTGGACATCAACGGCAACCGGCTCCGTAATGTGCCTGTGAACTTCTCAACGGACGCGGGCACGTTGTCGTCGACCATCGCGAACACGGATGCCAATGGTGAAGCGCGTGTTGAGCTGAATACGAACCGCGAAGCCAACGTCACTGCTCGCGCGGCAGCAAAGTCGGCGACTCTCAAGATCATCATTCAGGCTCCGGCAACCGTAGCGCTCAGTGCCAATCCGTCGACGGTGCCACCGAGTGGCGGGACGGTGACACTCACTGCCGTGGTTCTGGATGCAAGTGGCAACAGACTGGCGAACGTGCCAGTGAGCTTCTCGACCACGGCGGGCACGTTGTCCGCAACACAGGCGACGACGAATGCGAACGGTGAAGCCACCGTGGAACTGGTAACCAACGGCGCAACGACGGTCACCGCTCGAGCGGGCACCGTATCGGGCACCGCACAAATCACCCCGGGCGGCGCTATTTCGCTCACGGTCAATCCCACCTCGGGGCAGATTGGGGCGAACTTTAACTTCACTGTCACGCCCGCTCAGGGCGCTCAAAACGTCTCGATCGATTTTGGCGATGGCAGCAGTCAGGATCTCGGTGCAATTACTTCAACGTCGACTGTCGGTCACCGTTATGCGACGCCGGGCACATATGTGGCTCGTGCCACCCAAACCAACATTGGGGGCGCAGCCAGTTCCGCTGTCGTGACGGTGACCGTCACTCAATAGCGATGGAATGACGATGCCCCTGCGGCGGTGCGAATCGGGCTACGCCATGGCGGCCTTATTGGTCGCCATGAGCGTGATGGCCATCGCGCTCAGCACGGCGATGCCTGTGTTTTCGACCGTTGCGCGGCGCGAACGCGAGGCCGAACTGGTCTTCCGCGGAGAGCAGTACGCGCGCGCCATCGCGATGTTTCAGCGAAAGTATGGCAACGCGTTGCCTCCCGACGTCGACGTTCTGATCGACCAGCGGTTTCTCCGAAAGAAGTACAAAGACCCGATTACGGGTGATGACTTCCGGTTCATGGGACCGGGCAGCCCCGAGCTTGCGCAAGCGCTCAGCACGACCCCGCAGCAGGCATTGGATGCGGTCAGGGGTCGCGGTCCTGGCGGCAGGGGGGTGACGCCGCAAGGGAGCGGAGCACAAGGTGCTACTCAGACACAGGGTGCTACTCAGGCACAAGGTGCTACTCGAGGGTTCGGGCGCGGCGCAGGGTTTACAGGCGCGACGACAATGCCGGGTGGACGTGGTCCGTTGACCGCTGCTGGTCAGGCCGCCGCCGCACAAGCGGGTGGAGGCATTCTTGCCGTCGCGAGCAAGAGCACCGACACATCGTTCCGCCTTTACAACGGCAAGAGCAAATACAACGAGTGGATTTTCATGGCCGTCGCTGCGACGACTGCGGCCGGGGGAGGTGCGCGCGGGGGCGCAGCGGGTGGTCGCGGCGGGGCGCTACCCGGCGGGCGCGGCGGTGCGCAACCAAATGGGCGCGGACAAACTGCGCCACCGCCGACCGGGCCTCGCGGCCGCGGTGGCTTCTCACCGATTGGCGGACGCGGCGGTTTCTCCCCGATCGGCGGACGCTGAAACACTCATCCAATCACCGACTGGCACTTCACGGCTCCAACGCGTCCATCACTGCATCGTGGAGTGCCGGGCGGATCTGTTTGATTGCGTCATTGTGAGGGCTTGGATGCACGCGATTGGTCAGCAGCACCACGTAAATCGCGGCATCCGGATCGATCCACAAAGACGTTCCGGTGAAGCCCACATGTCCAAACGCGCGGGCAGACATGCGCCTCCCACATGAGGACGTTGGAAGCATCGTGTCCCAGCCGAGCGCGCGAGAGCTCCCCGGAATCTCGCTTCGCTTCGCGATGAACGTGCGCAGCGTCTGCTCCTGAACGATGCCTTGCCTGCCTTGCAGAATCTGAAGGAAATGCCTCGCGCATTCGCCCACGGACTGCGCCGTTCCAAAGAGGCCTGCGTGCCCGGCCGCTCCGCCAAGTGCCCACGCGTTGTCGTCATCGACCTCGCCGACGAGGAGTCGCCGTCGCCACTCATCGTGCCGCGTCGGCGCGACCTTCGTGCGCCATGCCTTTGGCGGATGAAACTGCAGGTCCTGAATCCCACCCATCTGCTGCAGCAGCGTGTCGAATTGAACGGGAAGTGGGGCGATGTCCTCGAGGATGAAGCCGAGAAGGATGAATCCGAGGTCGCTGTAGATCGACGCTGTTCGTGGCTGATACGCCATCGTCGCGTCGCAGATGGCTTGTTCGAATTGCGCGCGCCCGCTGTGCTCTCGAAAGAGCGGCAGATGCGCTGGCAGACCGCTGCAATGCGCGAGCACGTCGCGGATCGTTACGGGTGCGCGGGCGTCGGCGTCACGCCAGAGCGAGATGTGCATCGCAACCGGATCGTCGAGACCCAGTCCACCTCGTTCCACGAGCCGCATGACGATCGAAGCAGTGGCCAGGACTTTGGTCAGCGACGCCAGGTCGAAGACGGTATCCTCGCGCGTTGCCGGAGCGGCTGATTCGAAAGTGAGCTGACCGAACGCCTGCCGCCAGACCGGGTGATGGGAGGTTCCAACTTCAACGACCGCAGCGGGAAATCCTCTGTCCTCGATGGCGCGATCAAGCAACTGACGGGCCGCGGCGAATGATGGCGCCACGGCGCGCCTCTATCGCGGTCCGCCAGTGCCCGCGGCCTGGGCTAGCGGAAGCTCAGGGGTGGAGGCGAACACACCATCGCCAGACAGGAGCACGGTCCCTGTCGATCGACTGTGATATCCGACGCGATCGACGAGCCCTCGCATCAGCCATGTTCTCCACGCCTGGAAATGCTCGAGAAGAGAGGCATCTGTATCGGCGCGAACCGCCGCCGCGACCGAGAGGCTTGGATTCATTGCTGTCAGTGCCGTTCGCAGCCGCTCGAGCACAGCGGTCAACGCCGATTCCCTGAATGCCCGCCATTCCTCTGGGAATTCGGCTGGGTAGGCGAATGGATCGATTGCTTCAATCTCGTCGAGGCGGCTGCGCTCAGCTGACGGCAAAGAGTTTCGCATCCGCGCCCGAAACAGTTCCATCGCATGACGGCTGTAATCGAAGTCATCGCCAGGGAAGTCGATTGCGTCGAGATATAGACCGTCGACCGCATAACGTCCGACGGCAGACGTGATCGCGCTGACGAGGTAGGCGACGGCGGCGGGATCAAGCGGTGACACATACACGCCTTCGACCCGGTTCGCATTGGCCCGAGTCCATCGCGCGATCTGTCCGAGATATGCGGGACTCCGCGCGTCGACCTTGAGCATCTCGGCGGCGATTTGCCTGGGCACCATCAGCCACTCCGGGTGCTGATAAATCACGTGATCGCGGGAAGCGGGGAGCTCGCCAGACGAAGCGGCGACGTTGACCGAAATCGAGAGATGCGCTGCGAGTCCCCTCTCGTGCGCCTCACTCAGCAACTCGGCTGGCCCGTCGAACGAATCCGCGTCACTGCGCACGCCGATCGTGAAAGGCGCAACGACCGCGTCGAACCCGCCTGTTGCTGCCGACGTGACCGCTCGCCGGACGTTCGCAGCAGAGGTCATCGCGGACGGCGCTATCCAGAAGGCACGCACAGGCGTACCAGCGGCAGCCGACACCACCGCGAGCGCTGCGGCGGCGATCACGACTGCGAATCCGAGTTGCACCGAGATGCCCGCAGGAGGGAGCGAGCCGCGGAACCGACTGTGGCCGTACGCCATCGAACCTGCAGAATGTACCATACTTGACGCACACGATGTACGTATTGGGTATCGACGCTGGTGGCACGAAGACGGTGTGCCTTCTTGCCGACGGCGACGGTCGCGTACTGGCCGAGTCACACGGGGCCGGCGCCAACCTCCAGGCCTCCGGCGAACTCGAAGTCGAAAAGGTCTTACATCGCGTCATGGAGGACACACTTGGACAGCGGGACCTTCGTCCCGATGCGATCTGTCTTGGCATAGCCGGAGTCGATCGTCCGACCGATGCGCAGGCCGTACACGGAATCATGCAGCGCATCGGTTCCAAGTCTCGCGTCGTTGTCGTGAATGACGCTCTTGTGGCACTAGTGGCTGGCGCTGGTGACCAGCCTGGTGTGGTCGTTGTCGCGGGAACCGGGTCGATCGCATACGGTGTGGACGGCCATCGACGCGCCTGCCGCGCCGGCGGCTGGGGATACTTGCTTGGTGACGAGGGTGGTGGATTCTGGATCGGCCGTGCCGCGTTGGCGGCCGTCGTGCGGCAGTTCGATGGTCGGGGACCAGTGACTCGCCTGACCGACCTCGTCCTCACCGAGATGCATGTGGCCACGCCAGCCGAGCTCATTCACGCCATTTACGATCGTGGCCTCCAGCGACCGCTCGTGGCGGGATTGGCGAGCGTCGTGCAGCAGGCCATGCTTGCGGGTGATGCAGTGGCGTCGCATATCCTGGCGCGCGCCGGCGAGGAGCTCGTTGGCGCGGCGACCTCAGTGGTAACCAGACTCGGCATGCGAGGTGATGTCTTTCCAACGATCCTCGCGGGAGGTATTTTCAGGGCCATCCCGGCGCTATCCGCGGATGTATGTGAACGGATGGCTGAAGTTGCCCCGCGCAGCCAGGTCCGGGCTCTGGACGTCGAACCTGCGCACGGTGCCGTGACGCTGGCGCTGGCCGCCGCCCGTGGAACCCTCACACTCCCGTCTTATCGCTGACCCCACGCCGTTGGACGTCACGATTTTCGCAACCGCGACCGAAGCGAGTCGAGCAGTTGCGCGGCGCGTCGCGGAGGCGTTGCGTCGAACACCCGACCTCATTCTCGGCTTGCCGGCTGGCCGAACGCCTATCGATGCGTACAGCGAGCTACGTCGCCTCCATGCAGCGGGAGAGGCAGACTTCTCCCGCGCCACTGCCTTCCTGCTCGATGAATTCGTTGGTCTCGATGCGTCGTATTCAGGAAGCTTCCGCCGCTTTCTTACCGAGCATCTCCTGTCAGGCGTCAATCTCGATCCGGCGCGAACGCACAGCCTCAGCGGCATCGTCGCCGATCCGGACGTGGAGTGCGAACGATACGAGGAGACGATTGCAGCATGTGGCGGATTGGGCCTGTTGCTGCTCGGGATTGGCGTGAACGGTCACATCGGATTCAACGAGCCTGGTGAGGTGCTGAGCGCGCGAACCCACAAAGTGACGCTGCTTGACTCGACGCGAGCAGAAAACGCGGGTGCTTTCGGGGGAGTAGTCACTCGCGTTCCCAAAGAGGCTCTCTCGATCGGGATGGGCACGATACTTCGAGCCGATGCGATCGCGATGATTGCCACGGGAGAGCGCAAGGCGAACGCCGTCGCGGCCATGCTACGCGGGCCGCTGACGACGCGCATGCCGGCGTCGTTCCTGCAACTTCACCGCCGGGTTGAGGTATATCTGGATCGCGGCGCCGCGGGAGCGTTATAACCGCGTGCGCTTGCGGCCGACTGTCTCGGCGGGCTCGGCCGGCTTTGTGGCGCTGAACTCATTGGCCACAGCAGCCGCTTCGGCGTGCCCCTGCAGCAGTCCGCGCAGACGTGGTTCGATGTCCTCGCCGAGGGCCTCACGCATCGAGTCGTGCGCCTTGCGTAAACGCGAAAGCGCCTTCGTGTACGACTGACCGGTTTTCTGCATGACGATGGCGGCCTTCACGTTCCAATGCGCCACCTTCAGCAGTCGATCCGCATCCTCGTATTCGAGACCAGTGACGATGTTGACAATCCGGCGCGCGCGGTCCTTGAGCTTCTCCGAACCCGTTTGTACGTCAACCATCAGGTTGCCGTAGGTCTTGCCGGTGCGAATCATCGCGCCGGTGGTGAGCATATTGAGCACGAGTTTCGTCGCGGTGCCGGCCTTCAGTCGCGTCGAGCCGGCAATTACCTCGGCGCCGACGCCCGGAGCAATGGTCAAATCGACGAACGTCTGCAGCTCGGTACCGGGGTCGCAGGTCACGAAGATGATGCGCGCCCCAACCTTGCGCGCGATGGTCAACGCGCCGCGCACGAACTGCGTCATGCCGCTCGCCGAGACACCGATGACGATGTCCTTCTTGGACGGGCGCAGGCGGGAGATGGCGCGCGCGCCGTCCTCGTAGTGATCTTCGACGCCTTCTCTCGCGGCGAAAATAGCGTCACGGCCGCCTGCCATCACCGCCTGGATGCTGTCCGGCTCCGTCCCGAACGTGGGCGGCATTTCGGCCGATTCCAGGATGCCCAATCGCCCGCTCGTGCCGGCGCCGACGAACACGATTCGTCCACCCTTGCGCAACGCGCTGGCGATCATCTCGACGCCGACGGCGATGCGCTCGCGCTCGCGGCGCACCGCCTCGAGCATCTTGCGATCCTCGTTGAGCATCAGGTCGACGATGTCGTCAGCGGCGAGCTTGTCGATGCCGAGACTGAACGCATTGATGGCTTCCGTGGGCAGCGACTGCCACTTTGAACGGACGGGCATACGACTACAATTCTATCCGGAGAGGGTCACCGAGAGACCCGCAGGAACCGCTTGTGGCCAACAGTGTGTCCGCGTTAGACGCCTATATTACGCATCTCACCGTCGAGCGCCGGCTCGCGGCGAATTCGATCGAGAGCTACGCGCGCGACCTGAATGGACTGGCGGAGTTCGCCGCCGGGCGAGGACAGACCCCAGAACAGTTGTCGCGACAGGACCTCGAGGCGCTGGTCCGGGAGCTGATGTCGCAGGGGCGCTCGCCGCGGTCGGTTGCGCGCGCCGTCGCGTGCTATCGAGGGTTCTATCGCTTCCTGCTGATCGACGGGCGCTTGCGGACGAATCCATCGGAGGATCTCCATCCGCCACGGGCATGGAAGGTGCTGCCACGCTATCTGTCGGTCGAAGACGTCGACCGCCTGGTTGCGCAACCTGACGTGTCAACGCCGCGCGGCCTCCGCGACCGCGCTGTCATCGAGTTGCTGTACGCGACCGGCATGCGGGTCTCTGAACTGGTGGCGCTGCGCCCAGCTGACGTGCAACTCGAGGCTTCATATCTCACATGCACTGGTAAAGGCGACAAGCAGCGCATCGTCCCGATCGGCGATGAGGCGGCGGCCTGGGTGAAGCGGTACCTGCAGCAGTCACGTGCGGTGCTGCTCGGGCGACGGCGCAGCACGCGCCTGTTCGTGAACGCGCGCGGCGGAGGGGTGGGCCTGACGCGCGTTGGCTTCTGGAAGATTCTCAAGAGCTACGCGCGGCAGGCCGGCGTTACGACGTCGCTCAGCCCGCACATGCTTCGCCACTCCTTTGCGACACACCTGCTGGAGCGCGGTGCCGACTTGCGGGCAATTCAGATGATGTTGGGACACGCCGATCTGTCGACGACACAGATCTACACTCACGTGCTCGAACAGCGGATGCGCACCATCTACGACCAGTTTCATCCGCGGGCATGAGAAGATGGCTGGCCGGTGCCGTCGCTGTCGCGGTGGCAGTGACGTGGTATCTGATAGTGCCCGCATCCCCAGTGACGCTGTCGTCCGCCGCTGGAAGCCTGCCTCCAGTTCGCGGCGCGATTCACATCCACACGCGGCGATCGGATGGCACGGGGACCGCAGAGGAGGTTGCGGCCGCGGCCAGCAGAGCAGGACTGCAGTTCGTGATCTTCACCGACCACGGCGACGGAACCCGCGGTTCGGACACGCCTCTCTATCGCTCTGGCGTGCTCTGTATCGACGCCGTTGAAATCAGCACCAACGGCGGGCATGTCGTCGCCCTGGACCTTCCGCAAACGCCGTTTCCGCTGGGCGGGGAAGCCAGTGATGTGATCGAGGACGTGCGGCGGATGGGCGGTATGTCGATCGCGGCGCATGCTGACTCACCGCGACCGCAGCTTGGCTGGACCGACTGGAGCGTGGACATCGACGGCCTGGAGTGGCTGAACGGTGACAGCCAGTGGCGCGATGAAGACTGGCGGTCGATCGGTCACGCGATGTTGACGTACCCGTTCCGCCGCGCGGCGACACTCGCGACGCTGCTCGATCGGCCTGACGATCTCATGAGGCGGTGGGACACACTGCTGCAAACCCGACCTGTCGTCGCTCTGGCAGCGGCCGATGCACACGCCCGAATTGGCCCGGGCAGCGATCCCTACGGTCGCTCATTCTCATTCCATCTGCCTTCGTACGAGCAGGTGTTTCGTACCTTCTCGATAGCGGTCCCGGAGATCCAGCTGAAGGGCGACGCTCGCGAAGATGCCCGGAAGGTGGTCGACGCCATTCGCGCCGGTCACGTCTACTCGATGGTCGACGCGCTCGCCGCTCCGGGACGATTCCTCTTTACTGCCAGCATCGGCTCGCATCGCGCATTGATGGGTGACGAAGTTCCGATTGAGGGCGCAGTGAGGCTGAACGTGGAATCGAACGCACCGGCCGGGTCGAACATCAGGCTGCTTGCTGACGGCACGACGATCGCGTCTGGTGCGCCGCCAACGCTGGAATACGAGGCTGCCTCGTCGCCGGCCGTGTATCGCGTTGAGATTGACCTTGCCAACGCTCCTGGAACGACGCCAGTGCCCTGGGTCGTCTCGAATCCGATTTACGTCGGTCGCCGCGCAACGCGGGACTCATCGAAAGCGTCAGTCATTTCCGACACGCGTATGGTGTACGCGAATGGATCTGTCGCCGATTGGCGCGTCGAGAAGAGCGCCCGATCCGAAGCCACCCTGAGTGCTGCGCGCGCAGTAGAAGGCACTCAGCTGCTCCTGCGTTACGGTCTCGGCGGCACGTTGGCGGAGGGGCCGTACGTCGCAGCCGTTATCGCATCCGGCTCCGAACTGACGCGCTTTACCGGTGTACGGTTCACGGCGCGGTCGCTGCAGCCAATGCGTCTGACGTTCCAGGTGCGAGCAACGGGCACTGACCGTCGTTGGGGGAAGTCAGTGTATCTGGACCAGATGGCGCGAACCGTCACCATCGCGTTCGACGAGATGTTGCCGTTAGGTGAAGCCACCGGACGGCCGGTGCTCGCAGATGTCCGGGATCTGCTGTTCGTCGTCGACACTGTTCACACCAAGCAGGGCGCGAGCGGTCAGGTGTGGCTCGACGATATCAGCTACGTGAGATGAAGGCGACTGGGGACTACGTCCGGACGGTCAGCAGCAGATAGGCTGCTCCCGCACCGAACAAGAGATTCGGTGCCCACGCTGCAAGAGCGGGTGCCAGCAATCCCCCTGAGCCCATCGCTGCGAAGAAGAGGATCGTGGTCCAGTAGGCGAGGGCGATCCCGATGCCGACGCCGATTCCGGCCATCGCACCGCTCCGACCGATGGTGACGGCGAATGGCACGGCAATCAGCGTCATGACGATTGTGACAAACGGAAACGAGAGCTTGCGATACAACGCAACTCGCTGGCGAACGACATCGAAGCCGCTTTGTGCGAGTTGCTCTGTGTAGGTCTGGAGCTGCGTGAAACTCATGAACTCCGGATCCGGTGGGTCGGTGGAGAAGTGTTCGGGCGGTTCGAAAGCTCGTTGAGTGCTTGCGAACTGCTGGTACGAAGCGGCCTCGCCGCCCGGCTCGAACGCGCGGGCCCAGCCACGTTCGAGGTTCCAGGCATTGTCGGCGTATTGCGCCTGCTCGGCGTACGTGCGTTGAATCATGCGCCGCATACCTTCGTCAAACTCGTAGACCCACAGCGACGTAAAGCGTCGGAGGCGCGGATCGAAATAGCCGTAGTGGTAAATCGCCCCGTCGTTTCCGACGACCCAGCGGCGATTCAATACGTCGAACGTTTCCGGCGACCCGCCGTCGAGGACGTGTCGGATGGCTTTCGCACGGCGATTGGCGGGACCCAGGACTGTCTGTTCCAATGCGAACAGGAACATGCCCGCTGCGACGGCGCCGGCGACCATCGGCACGGCGAAGCGATACAAGCTGATGCCGCATGCCTTCATCACGACGAGTTCGCTGTTCTTGGTGAGAATCGCCACCGTTACGAGTGATGCGAGTAACACGGCGAGCGGAACGATCCAGTAGAGATACTGCGGCGTCGTGAAGACGAAGAAAGTCCCCAACATGGTCCACGTGCCGGTCCCTCGGAACACCTTTTCAGACAGGTCGATGAAGGCGGAGACATAGAACAGGCCACCGAGTGCGAGTGCCGACAAGCCAAGCAGCCGCAGGTATGTCATGGCGACATAGCGGTCGAGGATTCCGAACGGGAGCAGCGCTCGTCCGAGGACGTGGGTGCGTTGAGCGATGCGATTGCGGATGGCGTCGGGGATAAAGATTCTGATTGGCTGATCAGCCATGCGGTCGCGCCATTTGAAGAGCACCAGTCCGAGCGTTCCGAGCACCAGATTGGCGAGCCAGGCTGCGAGCCAGGACGGAATCAGTTGACCCCGCACCAGCGACTGCCCGAACCAGAGCAGCAGGTAGTAGGCAAAGATCACGGTGATTCCGAGCACGAAGCTGGCGAGCTTGCCGTCGCGCCGATTCGTTGCGCCGAGCGCGAGGCCGATCAGGCCGAATACGAGGCAGGCGGCGGGGATCGCGTAGCGCTTGTGGAGTTCGAAGATCTCGTTGTGCGGCGATTCCCCTCGCTCGCGCATGATTCCAATCCGCGACCGGAGCTCAGGGACCGACATCTCGCGCAGCCCTTTCTGAATACCGCCAGTCGGAAACATGCCTTCAGGGCTGAGGTTGAGTACGAGGTTGTCGCCGCGGAACACGCGATACTCACCGGTCGTTGCGTCCACTTCGTGACGCGTCCATCCTTCCAGAACCATTTCGACCGTCTTCTCCGCCCGATCGACGACTGCACGGCCGTGTTCGGCGAGATACACCGATGAGCCCTCGCCCGTGCGATTGTCGGCAATGAAGACCCCGTTCCAACCGCCCGTGGGCGGCAGCTCGCGGGCGTACACGATGAATCCCGGAAACCCTTCGAAAAAGACTCGCGGCTTGACTTCGTTCTCGGCGCTGGACGCAAGAATGCTGAAGGTGATCTCGCGGAAGGTCTGGTTCCCGACAGGGATGAGGACCATGTAGACGTAGGCCGTCGCCAGGCAGCTGGTGAGCGACACGAGGGCGACCGGCCGGAAGAGACGATACAGGCTCACGCCGCACGCTTGGAGGGCGACGAATTCCCGGTCCGCGGACAACCTTCCGAAGCCGACCAGGAGCGCTAGCAGCACCGACATCGGGATCGTGAGGGCCAGCGAGTATGGCAGCAGTGTCGCGACGAGCTTCCCGACGATCCACAGGGACACGCCTTTGGAGACGTAGTCCTCCGCATACCGCATCAGTTCCGGAACGATGAGCAGGAACGTGAAGACCGTCAGGCCGAGCACGAACGGCCAGGCCAATTGCCGGAGAACGTAGCGGTCGATGATGCGCATGAGTGGGCGGCGGGTTCCTCGGAGTTATCGGCGCGATCGGGTCGATTATACGGGTCGATCGGCGCAGTGCCGTGGTTGTGGAGCCGGTTTCGGCAACGTCGCATAACACACGTTATGTTAACTATAACGGTTGGCTCGGCCCAACAGTTCCAAAAACACCACGCTTGGAGGCTCGGTGCGGCCTGTGTCCTTTTATGACGTTGTGCTCTGCGACAACCAATTATTGGACTTCGTGACTCGACCGCCGGTTTTATTGTGATGTTCTCAGGCAACGTGGTTGTCGCGGTTCGCGTCGCCTGGGGGTTCTCGGTGGACACTGCCGCCGCGTTGCGACGCTGTTCTACACACGCTCCGACAGACTCGCTCGGCTGACCTTCTCTTTGCCGAAAGACCGTCGGAGGTCGAGTGTCTTTAATTGGCGGACAGAGACGCACGCATGTGGACTTGCGGGCGCCCAGCTTGCCCTTGGCTGTCTCCTGGCCGGCCATTTGGCGCATGACGGCACTCTGGCCGGCGAGCTTCTGTTACCAAGGCGACGATTTTCTGGGGACTTACC
>JBKPNV010000046.1:0-26112 GCA_046732795.1 Acidobacteriota bacterium | reverse complement strand
CTGTCTTTCGATCTCGCCGCCGGCCAGGCGGCAGGTGTAGTCGGTCCCAACGGATCGGGAAAGACGACGTTGCTTCGCGCGCTCGCTGGATGCCTCACGCCGCGATCCGGTGAGATTCGCATCAACGGATTGAGGCCACGCGACGCCATTCCGCGCACGGGAGTCGCCTACTTCGCGGGCGAGGCCACCCTGCCCGGCAGCGTACGCGCGGCGCAGTGGGGAAGTCTTGGCGCTGGTGACGATGTCACGCAGGAGGGTCGGCGGCTTCGGACATTGTCGCGAGGGACGCGACAGCTGTTAGGCCTCCGCACCGTGCTTGGTCGTCATCCGCTCGGCCTGATCCTCCTCGACGAGCCGTGGGAAGGGCTCGACCCGGATGCAGGGCGATGGCTGTCGACGATGCTCGAGACCAAACGCGATCGCGGCGCCGCCGCGGTGTTGTCATCGCATCGCCTGCACGACCTGGCCGGCTTGTGCGATGTGTACGTGTTTCTCCTGCCTCACCAGGCCACTGTCCTGCGTGCGCATGAGATCGTAACCGTCGGGCCCGTAACGGCCGAGCACCTGGCCAAGGTGTTCGATCGCCTTCGCGGCGGAACGATGTTGCTGCGCGCGACATCCTGAACCGCGAACCCCTCCTTGACCCTCTCGTTCGGCGGCGAGTACAGTTCTACTCCGACCGCCATGCGGCTTCGTAAGCGAAATCGTCGTTCGTTCTTCCCTCCGCATAGCGGTCCTCGGCGTGCGAAGCGCGCCAAACAAACACAGGCAACCAGCCAGGAGTGCTGCCGGGATAGCGAGGGCAGAGTCCTTGGGTGGTTGTTTCCCCCCTCACGCTCTGCTTCATGACCGATACGGCTGCCAGTCTCCGCCCAACTCCGTTACATGCACGGCATCGCGCATCGGGCGCCCGCATGGTGCCTTATGCCGGCTGGGAGATGCCGGTCGAGTACTCCGGGATCGTGAACGAGCATCTTGCCGTTCGGTCCCGCGCGGGCCTCTTCGACGTGAGCCACATGGGAGAAATCGAGGTCGCCGGCAAGGGAGCCCTCGAGGCGGTGCAGCGGATCTCCAGCAACGACGCCGCGGCGCTGACGGTCGGACAGGCACAGTACGCAGGTCTGCTGACGCCAGAGGGGACCTTCGTTGACGACATGCTCGTCTATCGCATGGGCCCGAGTCACTTCATGCTGGTCGTCAACGCCGCCAACACGGTGAAAGACTTCGCCTGGATCAGCGAGCAGGTGAAGATCGCCGGCGACGCGGCTGCGATTGATTCGAGCAGCCGATACGCGCTGATCGCGATTCAAGGGCCGGCGGCTCGCGAAGTGTTGCAGCCGCTGACGGGGGTCGAGCTGAGCGACATTCGCTACTACTGGTTTTCTTACGGAGAGGTCGCAGCGGCCCGGGTCACGATTTCGCGAACCGGGTACACCGGTGAGGATGGGTACGAGATCTTCGTGCCGCCGAATATGGCCGATCGGGTGTGGCAGGCGCTCCTCGAGTCGGGCCGACACGCGGACGTCATTCCCTGCGGACTGGGCGCTCGTGACACATTGCGGCTCGAAGCCGCGATGCGGCTGTACGGGAACGACATCGACGAGTCGACGACGGTGCTCGAAGCGGGCCTGGGCTGGACGATCGGCTGGAACAAGAGTGACTTCATCGGCCGGGAGCGTCTTCTCGAGCAGAAAGAGCGGGGGCTTGCGCGCACGCTGGTTGGCTTCGAGATGCTCGAGCGCGGAATCGCGCGGCAGGGGTACGCGGTGCTGCATCAGGGCAATCGAGTGGGTCAGGTCACGAGCGGCACACAGACGCCGTTCCTCAGGAAGGCCATCGGCATGGCCTATGTGCCGACGGCTCTTTCCAGACCTGAAAGCCCGATTGAAATCGACGTCCGCGGTCGCGTGACGAAGGCGCAGGTTGTGCCGCTGCCGTTTTACAAACGTGTAATGGGGTCGGGAGTCATTTGAAGAGGACACATCAGGGATGTCCTGTTTAAATGACCCCCGACCCCATTTGGAGTGAGCATGCCGTATCCCGCAGATCGCAAATACACGAAGGACCACGAGTGGATTCGGCTCAACGGCGAGATTGCCGAAATCGGCATCACCGATTTCGCCCAGGATCAACTTGGCGACGTTGTCTTCGTCGAGCTGCCCGATCCCGGACGTCATCTGACGGCAGGCGAGTCGTTTGGATCCATCGAGTCGGTGAAGGCGGTTTCAGAACTGTTTGCGCCGATGAGTGGTGAGGTCGTTGAAGTGAACCCGAGCCTCAAGGATCATCCGGAAGCGGTCAATGCGACGCCTCATGAAACATGGATGGTGAAGGTGCGGCTGTCGGATGCGCAGGCGACGGGGTCGCTGCTCGACAGCTCGCAGTACGAAGCGTTGACGCGCGCGTAATGAGCTCACTCGACGCCAGCGATTGGTTCGCGCGCCGCCACATCGGACCATCGCCAGACGAGCGCGACGAGATGCTCCAGGCGGTGGGTGCGTCGTCGCTGGATGCGCTCGTGGACGAGGCGATTCCAGCCTCGATCAGGCACCAGGCGCCGTTGTCGCTGCCTCCCGCCGAAAGCGAATATCAGTACCTCAATCGACTCGGGCACGTTGCGCATCGAAACAAAGTCTTCCGGTCGTACATCGGCCTCGGCTACTACGACACCGTCACACCAAGCGTCATCCTGCGCATGGTGCTGGAGAATCCCGGCTGGTACACGCCCTACACACCGTATCAGGCCGAGATCGCGCAAGGGCGGCTGGAGTCACTCCTCAACTTCCAGACAATGGTCACCGATCTGACGGCGATGGAAGTGGCGAGCGCATCACTACTGGATGAAGCCACGGCGGCCGCGGAAGCGATGGCATTGATGCATCGCGCTCGGCCGAGCAACCGCAGCGATCACGCACACGCGGTGTGTCTCGTCAGCGACGGTTGTTTCCCGCAGACCATCGCCGTCCTTCGCTCGAGGGCAGAGCCGCTCGGCATCGAGCTGCGCACGATGCCGACCGAGCAGATGACGTTCGACGGGACGATCTTCGGGACGATCGTCCAGTCTCCCGATGCGGGCGGGGACGTGCACGACCTGAGAGCGGTGATCGCCCGGGCACACGGCGCAGGCGCGCTGGTGGCCGTCGGTGCTGACCTACTTTCGCTGGCGTTGCTCGTTCCTCCCGGTGAGATGGGTGCGGATGTCGTGTACGGAAGTGCGCAACGTCTCGGCGTCCCGCTCGGTTACGGAGGCCCGCACGCGGCGTTCTTCGCCACGCGTAATGCCTTCGTCAGGCAGTTGCCGGGCCGGTTGATTGGGGTGTCCGTCGACGGCCACGGGCAGCGCGCGTACCGGATGGCGCTGGCGACGCGCGAACAGCATATCCGTCGCGAGAGGGCCACGTCGAACATCTGCACGGCACAGGCTCTACTGGCCAACATCGCGGCGATGTATGCCGTGTATCACGGACACAAGGGGATTACAGCGATCGCTTCTCGCGTTCACCTGCTGACCAGAGTGCTGGAAGCCGAGCTCGGTGCGCTTGGCTACGCGCAGCTCAACTCGCACTATTTCGACACCCTGCGCGTCTCGGTGCCCGGAGGCGTTGAGGGTGTGCTCCGGGGTGCCCAGGCGGCGGCCATCAACTTTCGCGTCATCGACGAACAGACGCTTTCGATCGCGCTCGACGAAACCGTCGGGACCTCCGACATTCGAGATATCGTCGACGTCTTTGCCGCTTCGGCGGGCAACTCGCACGCGATCGACTGCGAGTCGACGGCGGCGAGGCTGCAGGCGCAATCTCCATACGGGCTGCCCGATCCGCTGCGACGCACCAGCAGCTTTCTGACGCATCCCGTCTTCAATACCCACCACTCCGAATCGGAGATGATGCGCTACATCCGCGGCCTCGAGCGGAAAGACGTCGGACTCGACACGTCGATGATCCCGCTCGGCTCGTGCACAATGAAGCTGAACGCGGCGACGGAAATGCTGCCGATCACGTGGCATGCATTCAGCCGGATGCACCCGTTTGCGCCGCAGGAGCAGGCGGAGGGATACGCACAGGTCTTCCGCGAGCTCGCGGCGGCGTTGTGCGAAATCACCGGGTTCGCAGAAGTGTCCCTGCAGCCGAATTCGGGAGCGCAAGGAGAGTTCACGGGTCTTATGGTGATCCGGGCGTATCACCACGATCGCGGCCAGCCTGAGCGCAACATCGTCCTCATCCCGGCATCGGCGCATGGGACGAATCCCGCCAGCGCCGTGATGGCCGGCATGCGCGTCGTCGTGGTTCGGAGCAGGTCGGACGGGAGTGTCGACGTCGACGACCTGAAGGCGAAGGCATCCCAGCATCGCGATCGCCTTGCCTGCCTGATGATCACATATCCCTCCACGCATGGCGTTTTCGAGGATGACATCCGACACATCTGCGACGTCGTCCATGAGCATGGCGGGCAGGTGTACATGGACGGCGCCAACATGAATGCGCAGGTCGGGTTGACGAGCCCTGCGGCGATTGGCGCGGACGTCTGTCACTTAAACCTCCATAAGACGTTCGCGATTCCGCATGGGGGGGGCGGACCGGGAATGGGACCGATTGGCGTCGCACGACATCTGGCGCCATTCCTGCCAGGCCATCCCGTCGTGCGTGTTGGTGGGAGGAAGGCGATCCATGCCGTGTCAGCAGCGCCGTGGGGAAGCGCCAGTATCCTGCTGATCTCCTACGCGTACGTTCGGATGCTCGGAGCCGAGGGGCTGACGGACGCCACGCGTCACGCCATCCTGAATGCGAACTACATCAAGGTGCGGCTCGAACGCCATTTCCCCGTGCTATACGCCCGGGCGAACGGCCGCGTGGCGCACGAGCTGATCTTCGACCTGCGCGGCTTCAAAGCGGGCGGCGTTGAAGAGATGGATGTGGCGAAACGGCTCATCGACTACGGCTTTCATGCGCCAACGGTTTCATTTCCCGTTGCTGGTACGCTCATGGTCGAACCGACCGAGAGCGAAGACAAGGCCGAGCTCGATCGCTTTTGTGATGCGATGATCGCCATTCGGAGTGAGATCGAGGACGTGATGACCGGCAAGGTCGATTCGCAGGACAACGTCCTCAAGAACGCGCCGCACACCGCTGCTGTGGTCATGGCCACCGACTGGCGGCACCCCTATACGCGGGAGCAGGCCGCGTTTCCGCTGCCATTCGTGCGTGAACACAAGTACTGGCCTCCCGTGGGACGCATCGACAATACCTACGGCGATCGCAACTTGTTCTGTTCGTGTCCGCCGTTGACAGAGTAGCGGAGTGCGCTCAGCATGCGGATCCTGACCGCCGCGCAGATGCGCGAAGCCGACCGATACACGATCGATGAAATCGGCATTCCATCGCTCGTGTTGATGGAAAACGCCGGTCGGCAGGTCGTGGCGGCGATCGAGTCCACGTACGAATCGAAGCTCGATGGGCGCGTGGCCGTCTTGTGTGGGCGCGGCAACAACGGCGGCGATGGATTCGTCGTGGCGCGCACGCTGCTGCAGCACGGTATCGAGGCCTCCGTGTTCGTGATTGGCGCGCTCGCCGACGTCCGCGGCGACGCGCGGACGAACCTCGACATCCTCGGCCGGCTCGGTATGACCGTCGTAGAGATTGCAGACGAGCAAAGCTGGGAGCTGCACTTCTCCGAGATCTCGCAGTGCTCGTTGATCGTCGACGCAATCTTCGGAACCGGACTCAAGGCGGCTGTCGCCGGGATGATGGAGACCGTCATCGCCGACGTGAACGCGTCGGAGATTCCGATCGTCTCCGTCGACCTGCCGAGCGGTCTGTCGGCGGATACGCCGCATTTGATTGGCGACTGCATCGACGCATCGCTGACGGTGACTCTTGCCGCGCCGAAACTGCCGCTCGTCCTGCCGCCCGGCGAAGCCTACGCCGGCGATGTCGTCATCGCCGATATTGGCATCCCGTACGAAGTGATTGAGAGCCTCGAAGGTCCGCATGTGGAGTTGCTGACGCCCGAGCAGCTGCGCACGATCGTCGGACCACGGGCCGCCGATTCACACAAGGGCGATTTCGGCCGGCTGACGATCGTCGCAGGCTCCGTCGGAAAGACCGGCGCCGCACATCTCGCCGCACTCGGGGCCTTGCGATCCGGTGCGGGACTCGTCACTGTGGCGACGCCACGATGCTGCCTTCCGATCGTTGCCGCTATGTCACCAGTGTTCATGACCGTGGATCTGCCCGATGATTCCTCGGGTACGCTGGCCGCAAGTGGTGTCGAGAGGTTGCTGGAGCAGCCCCACGATGTGATTGCGTGCGGACCCGGCCTTGGCCGCACACCTGAGGTCGCCCACTTTGTCCGTGGTCTTCTCGATCGCGTGACCGTTCCGCTGGTCCTGGATGCGGACGCACTGACCGTGCTGGCTGATGATCCCGCGTGTCTGACAGGACGCGACGAGCGTAACCTGATCATCACCCCGCACCCGGGTGAAATGGCGCGCCTGGTCGGGTCGTCGATTGCTGATGTCCAGGCCAACCGCATCCAGGTTGCCACCGACTTCGCGACGACTCGCCGTGTGTATGTCGTCCTCAAAGGCCACCGCACCGTCATCGCCACGCCGGAGGGCCGCGTGTACATCAATCCCACTGGCAATCCCGGTATGGCCACCGGTGGAACCGGCGACGTTCTCACCGGGATGATTGCCGCGTGGCTGGCGCAGTTGCTCGATGCGGAGGCGGCATGCCGACTCGCGGTCTTCCTGCACGGCGCCGCGGGCGATCTCGCCGAAGCCAGCAGTGGCCAAGCCGCCATGATCGCGACCGACCTTCTCGACAATCTCGGTGGCGCATTGAAGGGCCTGATCGACCCTCCTGCCAGTGCCTGAACACGTCACGGGGTCGGAAACGGAGACTGCCTCCGTTGCCAGCGCTCTGGCCGCAACCCTGGTCGCTGGGGACGTAATCCTGCTCTCGGGCAATCTGGGCGCGGGGAAAACGGCGTTCGTGCGGGGATTGGCAGAGGGACTCGGACTCGATCCGGAGGATGTCAGCAGCCCGACGTTCACGCTGGTCCATGAGTACCGGGGCGGACGACTTACGCTGTATCACGTCGATCTTTACCGCCTCGAGAAGGCGGCCACCGACGATCTCGGACTCGAGGAACTGCACCGCGGAGTGCTGGCAATCGAATGGCCCGATCGCCTTACCCATGAACTCCCCGGCGCGCGTCGTATCTCGATCGAAATTCTCGAGGGTGACGACAGAAGAATCCGTTGGTGATGGTGTCAGGCAGTGAATCGTGAACGGTTGGTCGGACGAGTCTAGATTCACGATTCACTGCCTGACACCTAATTCTCCATCCGGTAATTAGGCGCTTCCTTGGTGATGGTCACATCGTGGACGTGGCTCTCGCGTACGCCCGCAGGCGTAATCCGGATGAACTGGGCCCTACGCTGCAGCTCCGGGATCGTGCCGCTGCCGCAGTAGCCCATCCCGGCTTGCAGCCCTCCCATCAGCTGATGGATGACGGCCTGCGCGCTGCCTTTATGGGCGACGCGTCCTTCGATGCCTTCCGGCACCAGCTTTCCGGCCGCGCTTCCGCCCTCGAGATCGAATTCATCCTGGAAGTAGCGATCGCGGCTGCCGCGCCGCATGGCGCCGATCGATCCCATGCCGCGATATTCCTTGTAGCTGCGTCCCTGGAACAGGATCAGCTCCCCGGGGCTCTCGTCGGTTCCGGCAAACAGGTTGCCGAGCATGACGCTGCTGGCGCCGGCTGCCAGCGCCTTCACGATATCGCCCGAGTAGCGCATGCCGCCGTCCGCAATGATCGGCACGTTGCGCGCAACCGCCGCTCGCGCGCACTCCACGATGGCGCTGATCATCGGGACGCCGATGCCGGCGACGATGCGGGTCGTGCAGATGGATCCGGCACCGATGCCGACCTTGACCGCATCCACGCCAGAGGCGATCAGCGCTTCCGTTGCATCGCCCGTCGCCACGTTGCCGGCAATCAGGTCGGTGTTCGGGAATTCGCGGCGAATGCGCGCGACCATGTCGATGACGTCCTGATTGTGCCCGTGGGCCGTATCGACCACGAGCAGGTCGACACCAGCCGCCACCAGCGCGTGCGCACGCTCGAGCGCGTCCTTGGATGTCCCGATCGCAGCCCCGCAACGCAGACGGCCGAGTGCGTCTTTGCACGCGTTCGGGTACTTGATCCCCTTCTGGATGTCCTTCACCGTGATGAGCCCCTTCAACCGGAAGTCCTTGTCGACGACAAGCAGCTTCTCGACTTTGTGCTGATGCAGGAACGACCGTGCCTCGTCGAGCGTCGTGCCGACCGGCACCGTGAACAGCGGGGACTTGGTCATCACCTCGTCGATCGGGCGATTGACGTTCGTCTCGAAGCGGAGGTCGCGATTCGTGAGGATGCCAACGAGCCGACCTTCCTTGCTGCCGTCCTCGGTAATGGGAACGCCGGAAATCCGGTAGTTCTTCATCAAATCGAGCGCTTCGTAGATGCGATTGGAGGGGGAGAGCGTAATCGGGTTGACGATCATCCCGCTCTCCGATCGCTTGACGCGATCGACTTCGGCCGCCTGTTCATGAATCTGAAGGTTCTTGTGAATGACGCCCAGTCCACCGAGCTGCGCCATCGCGATGGCGAGGCCGGATTCGGTGACCGTGTCCATGGCGGCGCTCAGGATCGGCACGTTGAGCCGTATGTTCCGCGTGAGCCGCGTGGAGACGTCCACCTGTGAGGGCTTCACCTTCGAATACTGTGGCACGAGCAGCACGTCATCGAAGGTCAGCGCGGTCGTGATGGTCGTATCCGTGAGTTCGCGTGTCGAGACGGGGGCGGTCAGATCCATTGGCTCCTCAAATGCACAAAAGGCCGACGATTCGTCGGCCTTTCATTCCTCACGCGGCTTGCCCGTGGCACTTCTTGTATTTCTTGCCGCTCCCACATGGGCACGGATCGTTGCGGCCGACCTTCGGTTCCTCCCGCCGCACCGTCTTGACCACATCGTCTCCGCCGGTCCGGGCCGGCGTCGGCGCCTGCGCCTGCGCTGTCGCATGGCTCGATCGCGCCCCGGCAAATGCCGGCACCGGAGCCGCGCCGGGGTTGTTCATCGTCATTGACGATGGTGCCGGCCGGCGTGGTGCGGTCTTTGGCGCGCGCACTACGGCGGGCGCTTCCGCCTGGCTTTCCTCCATCGACACGGGACGGAGCCAGAACAGGTAGCGGACGATCTCTTCCTCGATACGCGCTTTCATGTCTTGGAACAACGCGTAGCTTTCTTTCTTGTATTCGACGAGCGGATCGCGCTGCCCGTAGCCGCGCAGGCCGATGCCCTCCTTCAGGTGATCGAGTGAGTAGAGGTGGTCCTTCCACTGCGCATCGACGATCTGCAGCATGATGTCGCGCTCGAGTCGCCGCAGGAGCTCGCCCCCGATCGATTGCTCCTTGCGCTCGTACCCGCCCTTGGTGACGTCCCAGATCGCATCGATGATCTCGTCCGTGCTCTTCGACGCGAGATCGAGCGATTCGAGATCCTTCGGGTCGATACCGAAGACGCGCGTGACTTCACGGATGATCGCCGGGACATCCCAATCATCGATATCGACTTGCTTACCCGCGTAGCGATCGACGATGTCCTCGAGGATCTCCTCGGCCAGCGCCAGCGCGTAGTCTTTCGTGTTGACGGTTTCCTCTTCGGTGAGGTGAATCGAGCCTTCGAGGATCTCCCGCCGCAGCGTGTAGACGCTCTCACGCTGCTTGTTCATCACGTCGTCGTATTCGAGCAGGTGTTTGCGGACGCCGAAGTTCTGCGCCTCCACCTGCTTCTGGGCGCGCTCGATGGCTCGCGTCACCATGCCGTGCTCGATGGGCACGCCTTCTTCCATTCCCAGGCGCTGCATCAACCCCGAGATCCGATCGGATCCGAAGATACGCATCAGGTCGTCTTCGAGCGACAGATAGAAGCGTGATGAACCGGGATCGCCCTGGCGCCCGGCGCGACCGCGAAGCTGGTTGTCGATGCGGCGCGCCTCATGACGTTCGGTCCCGAGGATGTGCAAGCCACCGAGCCCCACGACTTCCTTGTGCTCGGCATCCATCTGCTGTCTGAAGTGAGAGAAGATGCGCTCCCAGTCCGGACGCGGCACGCGGTAGAACGAGTCGACGTGGAAGAAGTAGACGAACTCCTCATCGTCGACGAACTTCTCCTCGCCTTTGGGCAGTTTCTCCGCAACCTCTTCGGACAGGCTCTGCTGCCGGGCGGCGTGCTCGGCGTTGCCGCCAAGCAGAATGTCCGTACCACGGCCGGCCATGTTCGTGGCGATCGTCACGTTGTTCTTGTGACCGGCCTGCGCAACGATTTCGGCCTCCTGCGCGTGGTACTTCGCATTCAGCACGACGTGCCTGATCCCGCGCTTCTTGAGGAGCGATGAAAGCCGCTCCGACTTCTCGATTGAAACGGTGCCGACGAGTGTCGGTCGACCTGACGCCTGTTTCTCGATGATGTCGTTGACAATCGCTTCGTACTTCTCGCGCTCGGTCCGGTAAATCAGATCCGCTTCCTCGATCCGCTTCAGCGGGCGGTTCGTGGGCACGACGATGACGTCGAGGTTGTAGATCTTCGCGAACTCTGCCGCTTCGGTCTCGGCGGTTCCAGTCATGCCGGAGAGCTTCTTGTACTTGCGGAAGTAGTTCTGGAACGTGATCGTCGCGAGCGTCTGGTTCTCGCGTTCGATCTTGACCTTTTCTTTCGCCTCGACCGCCTGATGCAGGCCGTCGCTCCATCGCCGTCCGGGCATCAGGCGGCCCGTGAACTCGTCGACGATGACGACCCCGCCGTCCTTGATCATGTATTCCACGTCGAGGTGGAACAGCGTGTGCGCGCGCAGTGCCTGGTTGACGTGGTGAAGCAGCGGCATGTTCACCGGGTCGTAGAGCCCGTTGGAGTCGGGTGCCAGCCGGTGCGAGAGCATGTCCTCGGCCTTGGCCATGCCACTTTCAGTGAGCGTCACCGTCTTGTGTTTCTCGTCGACGATGTAGTCGCCGGTCTTCTCCAACTCGTCGCGGTCTTCCGCCTTGACGTTGCCTTGCGTGACAGCGCCCTTCTTCAGCCGGGGGATGATTCGATCGACCTCGTAATAGAGATCGGTTGATTCCTCGGCGGGCCCAGAGATGATGAGCGGCGTCCGCGCCTCATCGATCAGAATGCTGTCGACCTCGTCAACGATCGCGAAGTGATGTCCACGTTGAACCATGTGGCTCAACTCGAACTTCATGTTGTCGCGAAGGTAATCGAACCCGAATTCGTTGTTGGTGCCGTACGTGATGTCGGCGCCGTAAGCGGTCTGACGCTGGTCGTCCTTGAGATCGTGCTGGATGACCCCCACGCTCATGCCAAGGAAGCGGTAGAGGCGTCCCATCCATTCCGAGTCGCGTCGCGCCAGGTAGTCGTTGACCGTGACGACATGCACGCCCTTGCCTTCAAGGGCGTTCAGGTAGGCGGGCAAGGTCGCGACCAGTGTCTTGCCTTCGCCGGTCTTCATCTCGGCGATCGTGCCGTGATGCAGCACCATTCCGCCAATCAACTGGACGTCGAAGTGCCGCATGTTGAGGACGCGGCGGCCTGCCTCCCGCACGACGGCAAAGGCCTCTGGCAGAAGATCGTCCAGCGTGCCACCTCCCGCGATCCGCTCGCGGAACTCGGCGGTCTTCGCGCGAAGCTGCTCGTCAGTGAGGGCTTGAATTGCGGGCTCGAGCGCATTGATCTCGGCAACCCGCGGCCGAAGCCGTTTGATTTCTCGTTCGTTCTGGGTACCGATGACCTTCGCGAGCAGTTGGCCAATCATGCGAATGGAGAGAGCTAACTACGAAGGAATATCTACCGATTGTAGCCAAGCGGCTCCGCAATCGGCAAGGAAACGCGCGAATCCCGGAGGGTTACTGGGCGCGGGGTTTCTGCTGGGTAAGCAGCTTGAGAGGATTGAGCAGTCGGCCGTTGGCCAGGACCTCGTAGTGGAGGTGCGTGCCGGTGGCGCGACCAGTCGAACCGAGGCGTCCAATCAAATCACCACGCTGGACGTGGTCGCCTTGACGGACCTCGAAACGTGAGAGGTGGCCGTACCGCGTCTCGAGCCCGAACCCGTGATCGATGATGATCAGGTTGCCGTAGGCACCCTGTCGATCTGCGTGGGTGACGATTCCGGCGGCGGTCGCATACACCGCTTGACCCTTCTCTCCGGCGATATCCAGACCTGGATGGTAATCTTCGCCGCCAGTCATCGGATCGGCGCGGCGGCCCATTGTCGATGTGAGCCAGCCATGAGCCGGCCATATCGACGGGGTGGCATTCGCCAACGCATTTCGACGCTCAACGTTGCGCTGGACCAGCGTGAGACGGGATTCGAGGCCCTCGAGCAGCGTCCGAAGCAGGCCAAAGGTGTCTTCCGGGTTGGCCAGCGCCGTCAGGGCGTTGGTATACGTGGCGTCCTGCTTTGCTGGCGTGGCGACGTTGCCGCCCATTGCCCGTGATTTCACAAACGCCGGCAACGTTTCCATCGCCCGGGCGAGGCTGGGGTCCAAGGCGGCGCGAGCGCCGAGGTCCGTGATGGCGCTCTGGAGCGATTGAATCTGTCCGGAGAGCTCGGCAGTCGCGGTACGATAACTTTCATTTTCGAGTTCGAGCGCGCGCTGGCTGGCGTAAAGATCCGCGACGTCGGTCTTGGCCTTCCACGCGGCGCCAATACCTACCAGGACGGGGAGCGTCACGACCGCACAGGCAAAGATGACGGCCGGACGAGCTGCGACCGTAACTCGTCGCACGACGCCTGTCGTGCGATCTGCGACCAGAATTGTGTAACGTCGGGCTTGTTTCAAAATAGATCCACTCGGGGCCCAAAAAAAGCACGTTCCGGACCAGACGCGGCTGGTCCGACTGCACGGACCTATTATCGGGTGCTGACTGGCCGGTGGGGAGGGGACCGACGTGATGAGCCTACCACAGGACGAAATGAGACTCCAAAGGATCAGATGAGAGCGAAAATCTGGCGAACGCCGCATGGACCCTGGTGGTGACCGCAACGGCTCGGCTGCAAACGCTGGCGGCCGCGGTCTTATTTTCGACCGGCGGAGCGGGTATCAAGGTCGCAACGTTCTCGGGACTGCAGGTTTCTGCGCTTCGGTCGGGGATCGCCGCAGTAGCGCTACTCATCCTTCTGCGCGGTCGTTTGGCGTGGTCGGCAAGCGTCGCCTTCGCGAGCATCGTATACGCCGCCACGCTGACGCTCTTCGTCCTGTCGACGAAGTTGACGACCGCGGCGAACGCAATCTTTCTGCAGGCGAGCGCCCCGCTCTACGTACTTCTCCTCGCGCCGCTCATGTTGGGCGAGCACTTCAAACGTCGCGACCTTTTTTATCTGATCGCAATCGCGCTTGGAATGTTCACTTGTTTCGTGGGACAGCCGCTATCGAGTGCGACGGCACCCGATCCGGTTCGCGGCAATCTGCTTGGCGTGGTGTGCAGCATTACATGGGCCTTCACGCTCATCATTTTGAGATACGTGGAACGCGATCACTCGCGTCCTGGGCTTGGAATGTCGGCGGTTGCCATCGGGAATCTGTTTGCCTGTGTCGCCGCACTGCCATTCGCATGGCCTTTTCCCGCCGCGCCGACAAGCGAGTGGGCGACCCTCGTGTATCTGGGGACGTGTCAGATCGGACTGGCGTACGTGTGTCTGACGGCCGCGATCAGGCACCTGCCCGCGCTGGAAGTCTCGTTGTTGTTGCTCGTCGAACCGGTCCTCAACCCTGTGTGGACGTGGGTGCTTCGAGGTGAGCATCCCGGGACTTGGACGATTGTCGGCGGAGGCATCATCCTCACGGCCAGCGCGATTCGTACTCTGCATGATGCGCGAGTCGCGACGAGGGTTGTCACGCAATGAGGACCGGGGCTTACACCCCGGTCCTCGCCACGCGCGACTCTGCCTCGTCAACGAAGCAAGGGAAACAGCAGGCTTAGGCCGATGAGCAGGGATGTTCCCCCCACGATCACCGGCGCCCACGCATACCGACGCAGTGCCTTCGACTGCTCGAGCCCGAGCTTCCGCAGCAACCGTAGTTCCTGAATCGTCCAGATAGCGGGGTAGACGACGGTCACCACATAGAACAGCAGCCACTGCATTGCCGCGACGCCCGTGGGATCGGGATACCTCCTGAACGTCACGAGAGTAAGCGCGCTGGCGGCCATATAGATGGCCGCCAGAAGAGAGATCACGAGATTGCTTTTCATCAACAGCCGTACCACCAGGCGGTTGCGGCGACGCCGAGATAGGCCGATGTCGTCAGCCCACACGGCTCGGGAACCCAATAGAACCAGGGGGCGCACCAGAAGGCCATCTGGATACTGAGGTTGTACATTTCCTGTTGGATCATCCGGCAGATCGACGGATCGGTCTGGGCAATGAGCGTCATGCCTGCCGATCGTCGGGACGCTGTTCGATCGAACGCGTTTGCAGCGGTCTCCAGCATGTCGGCGACAGCTCTCCAATGCGCGGTCACGCCATTGGCGAGCAGATCATCCACCACTCGCTGTCTGGCGGTGTAGTCCACGGAGGGTAGCGAGGGCAGGGGCGCTGCCGACGTCCCGTCGAATCCGAACTCACGTGCCTCCGCCTTGAACATCGCCAGATCGACGTCACGGCGAAGCAGGGCGTCGCGCCCTTCGCGTGCGATCACGCCCTGCAGCGTCTCTTTCACGCGCGCGTCCAGCTGATTGGACGCGCCCCACACCGCGAGAAGGCGCAACGACGACGCCAGGCGGCGGGCATGCTCACCGGAAGGTGCCTTGCTCAGGCCCCGCACCGCTCGTTTCATGTCGGCGATCAGTTCGAGCGCCACTGGATCGCTGTTCGTTGCGGTGCCGCTCTGACGCTGTGCAAACGCGAGCGGCATTCCGCCCCCAACGAACAGCGGAAGCCCTGTGGCAACAGAACCGACAAACGCGCGACGACCGACTTCCACACTCATACGTCACCCTGGATCCCGCACCCACTCCCGTGTTCAACCAGTCGGTATTGCAGTGCCTCCGCCACGTGGTCCGCCATGACTCGTTCGTCACCGGCAAGATCCGCGACGGTGCGTGCGACTTTCAGCACGCGGTCGTAACCGCGTGCGCTCAATCCCAATTGCTCCACTGCTCTGCGCAGTACATGTCGCCCCTTCGAATCGGGCCGGCAGAACGTCGTGACGCGTGAGCCGCGCAAAGCGGCATTCGTCCGGGGTCCCGCCTCGCCATAACGGGTGTGCTGAGCGCTCCGCGCCGCGATCACGCGTTCGCGAACTGTGGCGGAGGACTCTCCGGATGCGCCATCGACGATCGAGGCGACGGGGACTGCCGGAACATCGACGATCAGATCGATGCGATCGCGTAGAGGACCGGACAGCCGATTCTGATATTTGGCGACCTGGATCGGCGTACATCGGCACGGACGACGCTCGTCGCCGGCGAATCCGCATGGACACGGATTCATCGCGGCGACGAGGACGAAACGGGCTGGAAATACAGCACTGCGTGCCGCCCGCGCGATCGTGACGTGTCCATCTTCGAGCGGTTGACGCAGAACTTCGAGGACGCGGCGATCGAACTCCGGCATTTCATCCATGAAGAGCACACCATGGTGAGCGAGCGAGATTTCCCCCGGGCGTGGGATCGACCCGCCTCCAACCAGCGCGACGGTCGAGATCGTGTGATGGGGCGCGCGGAACGGGCGCTCCGCCAGCAGTCCCTGGCCGGCCGGTAGCGTCCCTGCAACGGAATGGATGGCCGTGCACTCCAGCGCTTCATCGAACGTCAGGGGCGGCAGGATCGTGCCGAGTCGGCGCGCGAGCATCGTCTTCCCGGCGCCCGGCGGCCCTGTCAGCAACAGGTTGTGTCCGCCGGCCGCGGCGACTTCGAGAGCCCGCCGCGCGAGCAGTTGTCCACGCACTTCCGCCAGATCGGTTTCGGTCGGATTCGCCGCGCGGCAAGAGACGACTCGCGCGGCGGCACGCTTCGCGCGTCCCGGATCGTTCAATGCGTCGACCGCCTCCGGCAGCGATTGGGCGATGCAGATGTCCAACCCTTCGACCACGCTCGCTTCGGCTGCGTTCTGCGGCGGCAGGAGCAACCGTTTCAGCCCGAGGCGGCGCGCGCCCACGGCGATCGGCAATACACCGCGGATGCCGTTGATGCCGCCATCGAGCGACAGCTCACCCACGATCACGGTGTCGTCGACGCACCGCCGCGCCAAGGGACCGGAGGTCGCAAGCAGTCCAAGCGCGATCGGCAGATCGAACGACGATCCTGCCTTGCGGACGTCGGCCGGCGCCAGATTGACAGTTATTCGATGATGGGGAAATTCGAACCCGGAATTGCGGATGGCGGAGCGAACCCGGTCACGGCTCTCGCGCACGGTCGCATCGGGCAAACCGACCATGGAGAAGTGCGGCAGACCGAATGCAACGTCTACTTCGACGTGGACCGGATAGGCCTCGATCCCGAATACGGCGGCACTGCGCAGGCTGGCGAGCACGACGCCGCATATCGGTGCAAGATCAGGTGCTTCGCGAAATCATTCGAGATTGCGCCTGTTCGGTGCTACAGCGGCCTGAAAGTCCGGAGTTCTTGCCACGCCAAATGAAGGGAGCCGGTGCAGTTTGTGCGAGGGGAGTCCGCGTCTAATTGGTAGCGAGGTTGGCGAGCCTCTCGATGACGAGACGCTGCCCGACGTGAATGACATCGCTGCGGAGACTATTCATTTCCTTGATCGACTCCACCGTCGTGCCGTAGCGCTTCGCGATTGAGAACAGCGTCTCGCCAGGCGCGACGCGATGTGTGGTCGTCGATTTCTCCTGCGGCTCGTCAGCAGGCAGCCGTGTGGAAGGGGTAGCCGCGGCGAGTACCACTTCCGAGGTGGCTGACGATGGTGATTCCGTCCGCGGGGCGAGGAGCGCGGGAGCACGCGGGATGATGAGTTGCTGACCAGTCCTCAGCTGCGACTTGCTGGAAAGATAGTTCGCTTCGGCGAGATCCGAACGGCTCACGCGCAGCTTCTTGGAAATCGAAAGCAGCGTGTCACCGTTCTTCACGGTGTAGTGACTGAGTGGAGCGAGGTCGTCGCTTCCCTGCTCGGTCAGACGCGTATTGATGACGGCCGCGGTGCCCATTGGCACCTTCAGCTCGTACTCGGTCTCTCGAACCGGGGTAGTCCAGCGGCGTAACTCCGGATTCAGATCCTGGATGTCCTGGACCGGAGAGCCGGCCCACTCCGCAATCCGTCGGATATCGACAGCCCCGGTCACAGTCACCGTTTCGAAGAGCGGCGCCGCAAGCGGTGCCACATCCATTTCGTACTGCACGGGATTCTTGGCGATCACGATCGCTGCCAGAATCAGGGGGACGTAGTCACGAGTCTCACGCGGTAGATAGCGCGAGGAGGCCGACAGCTTCCAGAAATCGGTCCGGCCTGAGCTCTTGATTGCGCGCTGAACGCGACCTGGTCCGCCGTTGTAGGACGCAAGTGCAAGGTGCCAATCGCCAAACATCGAGTACAGCGTCTTGAGGTACTTAGCCGCGGCCCGGGTTGCCTTCTCGGGGTCTGCGCGTTCGTCGATGTACCAGTCGTGTTGCAGGCCGTTTTCGAGGGCGGTCCCACGCATGAACTGCCACATGCCTTTCGCCTTGGCTCGTGACAGCGCGTTCGGTTTGAAGGCGCTCTCGATGAGCGGCACATAGGCGAGGTCAAGAGGAAGCCCCTCCGCCCGGAAAACCTCCTGAATCATCGGAAGGTACTGGGCGCCACGGCTGAGACCGTCTTCGAGGTATCCCTTCAACCGGCCGGTAAAGAGCTCAACGTAGGCGAGAACACGGGAATTCTGCGGGATGTCGATGTCGTGCGTGACGGCCTGAAGATCGTTGGCGACCGTTCGCTCGGTTTCCGGCGTCGGAGCGGGCACCTCGAAAGTCGGAATCGACAGAAGGTCGTCGATGGAGGCGGGTTCCGGTGCCTTCTCGGCAAAACCGTCCGCCTGCGCCAGGGCCGTCAGCTCATGCCCGCTGATTCGCTCGACCAGTCGATCGAAATGCGCGCTGAGCTCGGGAGTGGAGCGTGCCCCACCCGGCGACTCGAGGATCGCGTCAACGGCGCGATCGAAGGAGAGTCGCGCGGCGTCCAGGTGACCGTCCCGGAGTTCTCGTTCTCCGGTTTGGTAATGCTGCTCCGACAGCGCAATCAACTCTTGGATCGGATCGCGCGCTGGTTGAGGGAGCGGAGCAGCACTCGGCTCCGATCCCGCCACCTGCGGTGGGACCTGCGTGCTTGTTTGTGGCGTCCTGGCGGCGCAGGCGGCTGATAACAATCCCACTGCGCAGACAACGCCGGCTAGACCTCGGCGAAACGACGGCATCAGGTCCAGGTACTCTAGCATCCGGTCGATCCGAGGGTCAAAGTTCGGCTGCCTCATCCGTGAACTCTCGCGCAAAACAGCGCACCGGGTTTAGCGAGGCCAGCCGGCGTGAACGAAGACCTTCTTTGACTCGCCGAGCTCTCTCGCCGATGGCGTGACGATGGTTCTGTCGCCGACGAGGATCGTCTTCCCGCTCTTTAGAGCTTCGCGGACGTCATCCTCGCAGATGAAGTCCCTGGGGTTATCGGCAGGAACGGGTTTGACATGTTGCCCCGCCAGGTCGTCTGAATGCTGAGAGTCGGTCGGCCGAAACCCCCGAGAGGAAAGAAACGCATCAACCCTGGCTGAAAGCGTCTGTGCGGAGATTCCCGTCGAGACAGTTCGCGCTGGTGGTTTGGGAAGGTCCGCCGATGCGGGCGCTGATTGCTCGCGGTCCGCTCTGACGCTCGATTGAATTGCGGGCCGAACCTCGTACGCGAGGCGCTTTATGTTCAGCAGATGCTTGGGGGAGATGTTGTCCGATGTGATATTGCCGCCCCAACCGCCGCAACCGAGAGTCATGGCCGGATCCAGTCCCGTTGTGAGGCCAATCGATCCGTGCGTCGTCGGCGTATTCACGCAGATCCGAAATGCCGGTTTTTTCAGCCCGAATTGCAGGATCACATCCTCGTTCTTCGAATGAATCGACATGGTGTGACCCATCCCGCCGTATCGAAGGATCTGGATGCAGCGCTCGCAGCCTTCCCGCCAATCCTTGACGACATACCAAGAAAGGACGGGACAGAGCTTTTCAATGGAAAGAGGAAAGTCGCGACCGACCCCCGTAAGGGGGGCGATAAGAACAGTCGTGCCCGGGGGCGCTGTTATTCCGGCCTTGCCGGCGATGAACATCGCTGACTTACCGACCAGGGCCGGGTTCGGTAAGCGCTGCGGAGTCACGAGCACCTTGGCCAGAAGCTCCATCTCAGCGGCATTCAGGAAATAGGCCCCGCGCGCCTGAAACCGGCGGCGGGATTCATCGGCGACGGACTCATCGACCACCACCGAATTGGGCGATGAACACAGCACGCCATGGTCGAATGTCTTTCCGAGCACGATGTCGCTGGCCGCCTTGTCGAGATCGGCAGAAGCCTCGATGTAACACGGCGCATTGCCGGGTCCCACTCCGTACGCGGGTTTACCCGCGCTATACGCCGCGCGAACGAGACCCATCCCTCCGGTCGCCAGGATCACCGCCACATCGCGGTGCTTCATCAACTCCTGGGTGCCCTCGAGAGTGACCGTTTTCATCCATCCAATGCTGCCGGCCGGCGCGCCTCCTTGTTGCGCCGCCTCCGCCATGATTTCGACCGTGCGTGTGATGCACCTAGCGGCGGCGGGATGAGGGCTGATGATGATCGGGCAGCGCGCTTTGAGCGCGATCAACACCTTATATATAGCGGTGGATGTCGGATTGGTCGAAGGGACCACCGCGGCGACGACGCCGAAGGGCTCGGCTATCTCTACGATCTTACGGTCTTCGAGCCGGTTCACCACGCCAACAGTCTTCATCGGCTTGATGAACTCGTAAACCCGCCGAGAGGAGAACAGGTTCTTCTGAACCTTGTCTGCGACGACACCGTAGCCCGTTTCCTCGACCGCCAGCTGGGCGAGAGGTTCGGCCTGGTGTGTCACAGCCTCGGCCATCTTCGTGACGATGAGATCGATCTGGTCCTGGGTCAGTTCGGCAAGATTGGGCTGCGCCTGGCGCGCCGAGCGGGCCAAAGCCCGTGCCTCGGCTATCGATTTCAGGTCTTTGTCGCTCTGAGATGTTGTGTCCTGGGCAGCCATCGCTGGGTCCGAGCCCCTTATTGGCTATGCCTTCGGGAGGATGCGTTCGACCTCGGCATGTGGCCTCGGGATTACATGGACAGACACGAGTTCGCCCACCCGCCTGGCGGCGGCGGCACCGGCATCGGTGGCGGCCTTTACGGCTCCGACGTCGCCACGAACCAGCACAGTCACGTAGCCCGCGCCGATATACTCCTTGCCGACCAGCACGACGTTGGCGGTCTTGACCATTGCATCCGCAGCTTCGACCGAACCGATCAAACCGCGGGTTTCGACCATTCCGAGTGCGTCGGATGTCATGAAGTGGAGATAGTATCATTCCACTCCAGATGCTCAGATCTTCCGCATCCTGCATATTGGCGGGCTCAGCGTTGATGGCCGCCTGTTCCCGTGTGCCGGCTGACACCGCCAAGCCAGTGGCCTCCGCCTCCGTCTCCGTCGAGCCGGCGGTCGTCGCATCGGGAATGCCAGTCGAGCTCGATGTACGCTTTGCCGTTGCACCCGACGCGCCGCCCTTCAAAGAGGATTATGCGGTCTTTATTCATGTCGTCGATGACGACGGAAAGATGATCGGCGCGACGGACCACGCACCGCCAACTCCGACGCGTGACTGGAAACCGGGTTCGACCATCGAATACAAGCACGCCGATTACGCGCCAATCTCCGACTACGTCGGCGAGGCCACATTCGTCGTCGGTCTCTATTCAAAGTCGTCGGGGGAACGGGTGCCCCTGTCCGGGGAGGCCGTAGAGCCTCGCGCCGTCCGGGCAGGATCGTTCGAGATGCGCGAGCGGTCCGAGCCCTATGCAATCGTCTTTCGGGAAGGGTGGCATCCGCCGGAGGCCCCGCAAGGATCCGGGCTGGAATTGCGCTGGTCGATGAAGTCCGGGCATATGTCGTTCGTTAATCCGAAGCGGGACGTTGAACTCACACTGGAACTCGATCAGCCCGCGAACGTATTCTCCGTGGCCCAACACATCGAAATCCGGGCGGGCGAGTCGGTCGTAGACGAGTTTGATCTGGAACCGGGGCCACCACTGGTGCGCAGGATTGCACTCTCACCGAGCCAGTTAGGCGAGGGCAGTACGGTTGACTTGGCTGTAGTGGCCGATAAGACCTTTGTTCCGGCCAAATTCGCCAGTCTTCAGAGCTCTGATACCCGGCAACTGGGGGTACGGGTATTCCGCGCGTTCGTCCAGCCGAAACAATAGGGAAGCGGGTCTAAAGGATCCAATAGGGTCCAAAGGTCAAGGGTCAAAGGTCAAAGGTCAATGGAGTTTCGCTGTCGACTCGGAACGGCTGCCGGCGAGATCGTAGAAGGCGTTTACATCGCCGATAGCGAAGCGCGGCTCCGTCGCGAACTGGAGGAGAAGGGAATGTACGTGCTTTCCCTCCAACGCCGGGCCGCGCTTTCCCTTTCATCGGGGGGCCGTCGCCAACGGGTCAAGCGTCAGGAGTTCCTCGTGTTCAACCAGGAACTGGCGACGCTTCTCAAGGCCGGGATGCCGTTGGTGCAATCGCTCGACATCCTCCGACAGCGAGTCACGAACCCCACTTTCAAAACGGTGCTCGACAGTGTGCACGACCGCGTCCGGAGTGGCATGTCGCTTTCGGATGCGTTCGGTGAACACGGCTCGTTGTTTCCGGCCGTGTACTCGGCATCGCTGCTGGCTGGTGAGCGCAGCGGCAACCTTGATTCCGTCATCCGGCGCTACGTTGCCTACGATAAGGTCATCGCTGCCGTAAAGCGCCGGACAGTCTCCGCACTGATCTATCCGGGCATTCTCGTGACGATGATGGTGATGCTCATCGGGATCATCGTTCTGAAGGTGGTGCCGGCCTTCTCGGAGTTCTACGCCAACTTCGAGCGCCAGCTCCCACTTTCTACACGGATAGTAGTCGCACTGTCGAATGCTGTGGTGTCGAACCTTGCTTTCATCGCGCTCGCCGCCGTTGGCGCGGCCGTTGCAGGCGTCGCGTGGTCCCGACAACCTGGCGCACGTCACCGCCTCGACAAATGGGTGCTCGAGATCCCATGGGTCGGCGAGACGGCGCTCAAGTTCTTCACGTCGCAGATGGCGCGCATGCTCGCGACGCTGCTTGGGGGCGGGATTCCGCTCGTCAATGCGCTCGAAATTTGTGTGCGGTCGCTGTCCAACCGACACCTGTCACGGGAGATGGACAGAGTTCGCGTCCGCGTGCAGGAAGGACAGGGGTTCGCCGGGGCGCTTCGCGAGCGCGCGGTTTTTCCCGATGTCGCCGTGAAGATGGTGGAAGTCGGGGAGTCGACGGGCGCTCTTCAGGAGATGCTCAACAGCCTGGCCGAGTTCTACGACGAAGAGATTGAAACGGAAGTCGGCCGGTTCATCACTTTAATAGAACCCGTGCTCCTCGTGTTAATGGGAATCATCATTGCCATCGTCGTGCTGGCGTTGTACATGCCGTTGTTTGAACTGACGTCCGTGGTGGGCGGGTAATGGCGACCGCAAAAACGAACCCGTTGCCTGAGTCCGACTTGTCCGAAGAGGTCGCGCGCGCGCGCGCCCTGGCGGTTCGATATCGCCTGGAATTCGTCGAGATGAGCGAGTTCCGGATCGATCAGGAGCTGTTCCGATCGATTCCGGCGGACCTGATGCTGCGGTATGGCTTCGTTCCGCATAGGCGCGAAGGGCGATCGCTCGTCATCGTCGTGTCCGACCCGACCGATCTTCCGATGATCGACGAGCTCGGCGTCATCCTGCGGACACCGATCCGGGTCACCGTGGGTGCCCCATCAGCGATTCAATCGATCCTCAAGAAGAGCGAGAGTTCGCAGCGCGTTCTCGAAGAAGCGACCGAAGGCTTCGAGCTTCAGGTCCTGAAGGAGGACGAGACCGGCGAGGAAAACCTGACGGTCGAACGTCTGACGAGCGACATCAGTCCGATCATCAAGCTCGTCGACTCGACGATCTACACGGCCATTCAGCGGCGTGCCAGTGACATCCACATCGAGACCGGCGACGATGCCGTGCACGTCAAATACCGTATCGACGGGGTGCTCCAGCCGGCGATGCGGCCGATAGGCAAGCAGTTTCACAGCTCGATCATCTCGCGCGTAAAAGTGATGGCCGAGCTCGACATCGCCGAGAAGAGGGTTCCGCAAGACGGCCGGTTCAAAGTGCGAATGCCCGGCAAGACGATCGACTTCCGGGTGTCGATCATGCCGAGCGTCCACGGTGAAGACGCCGTGATCCGCATTCTGGATAAGGAGTCGATCAGCGAGCAGTTCACCGAGCTCAAGCTCGATATCCTCGGGCTTCCCGAGCAGGAGCTTCGACGATTCCGAAAATATATCCGCGAGCCTTACGGCATGGTCCTCGTGACCGGACCGACCGGATCGGGCAAGACGACGACGCTCTATGCCGCGCTTTCAGAGATCAAGTCGATCGAAGACAAGATCGTGACGATCGAAGACCCGGTCGAATATCAGCTTCGCGGTATCACGCAGATTCCGATCAATGAGAAGAAAGGGCTGACGTTTGCCCGCGGGCTTCGTTCGATCCTCAGGCACGATCCCGACAAGATCATGGTCGGCGAGATTCGCGATCCCGAGACGGCGCAGATCGCGATCCAGTCGGCGCTGACCGGACACCTCGTGTTCACCACCGTCCACGCCAACAACGTCGTGGACGTGCTCGGGCGTTTTCTGAATATGGGTGTGGAACCGTACCAGTTCGTGTCGGCCCTGAACTGCGTCATGGCGCAGCGGCTGGTCCGGCTGATCTGCTCGCACTGCAAGCGCCCGACGCTCGTCGACGCGAAGGCGCTCCAGGAGGCGGGGCTTTCACCGGAACTCGCGCACACCCATCGGTTCTACGAGGGCACGGGATGCGTGGAATGCGGCGGGACCGGGTTCAAGGGACGGACAGCGATCTGTGAGCTGCTCAACCTGTCAGATCGCATTCGCGAAATGATTCTCGAGCGTCGCCCCGCATCGGAAGTCAAGAAGGCGGCCCACGAAGAGGGCATGCGCTTCCTGCGAGAGTCGGCAATCGAAAAGGTGCTTACGGGTCTGACGACGCTACGCGAAATCAACAAGGTGACTTTCGTCGAATGAGTATTCTGGCGTCCTGGCTGGCCAGCCCACCGCTTGAAGCGGCGCTCGAGATCTCGCCGGCGGCGGTGTCGGTCGCGGTTCTCGGCGGGCGCAGCGGAAACCCCGTGGTGCAGGGTTACGCCGTTGAGCCACTGCCGGCTGGCGCCGTCACGCCATCGTTGACGTCAACGAATATTTCCGATCGTGACGCGGTCGGGCGCGCGGTGACTGCCGCGTGCCAGAGCCTGGGGCTGAAACCGAAGCGTATCGCGTTGGTGATTCCGGATGTTGCGGCCAAGGTGTCGCTGGTCAAGTTCGAGCAGACACCATCGCGGCGCGAGGATCTCAACCAGTTGATTCGCTGGCAGGTGAAGAAATCGACGCCGTTCCCTGTCGACGACGCGTGCCTCACGTACACGCCTGGGGCGCGCAGTGCGAGCGGCAGCGAGTTCGTCGTCGTTATCGCGCGCAGGGAGATCGTGCGCGAGTATGAGACCGTCTGCGAACAGGTCGGCATCGAGGCGGGGCTCATCGATATCTCGACCTTCGCAGTGATCAATCTGTTTCTCAGCTCCAATCTGGGAACCGCTGGGGACTGGCTCGTCGTACACATGCGGCCGGAGTACACGTCGATCGCGATTCTGCGCCGCGACGACCTGCTGTTCTTCCGCAATCGCGCTGAAGGCGATGTCGAAGCCCTGGAGGACGTTGTTCACCAGACCGCGATGTACTACCAGGACCGTCTCGAGGGCCGCGGGTTCAGCCGGATTCTGCTGGGGGGAATCGGTCGCCTTCAGGGAGAGGTCGATCTCGCGAGGCGCAACCTCGAGGCGCGCATGGGGACCGTCGTCGAACCCATCGATCCGACGCGTGGAGCGATGTTGACGGACCGCATCCATGCGACCCCCGAACTGATGGCGACGCTCTCACCGCTTGTGGGTATGCTGCTGCGAACCAGACGTGAGGCAGCCTGATGCTGCGAACGAATCTTTCGACGCGCCCGTTTTACAACATGCGCGCCGTGCACGTGGCCCTGGGCGCGCTGGCGCTCGTTGTGGCGACGATGACGATCGTCAACATCGTGCAATTGGTGCGCTTGACGACCAGCGAACGCACACTCGGCGCGCGCGCGCAGCAAGACGAGCAGCAGGCCCAGCAGTTGCGCGACGACGCGCGACGGATCCGCTCGCAGATCGATGCGAAGGAATTGAACCAGGTCGCGGCCGCGGCGCAGGAGGCGAACGCCATCATCGATCTTCGAACCTTCTCGTGGTCGAAGCTGTTCTCGGAGATCGAGACGACCCTGCCCGAGAACGTGCGCCTGACAAACTTCCGGCCTGTGGAAGATCGGCAGGGCCGGCTGGTCGTCAATCTTCGCGTGCAGGCCAGGCGCGTTCCAGACCTGGACTCTTTCATCGACAACCTCGAGAAAACGGGGAAGTTTCACGAGGTTCTGGCGGCGGAGGAGCAGACGAACCAGGAAGGCTTGATCAACGCCCTGGTTGAGGCGTTGTACGAGCCGTCGTCAGAGGGACCCGCGCCCGAGGCGACGGCGTCCGTCACACCAGCGAAAGGAGCCGCCGGTGAGTGACGCGAGCCAAAGCATCGTTCAGCGCGTCATCGCGGAGCACAGGCGCGTGGTCTACGCGCTTGCCGCCGGGGTCGTCATCAACATCCTGGTCTTCGCGTTTCTCGTGTACCCGCTGCAGAGTGACGTTGCCAACGTCGAGCAGCGGACTCGCGCGGCGGAATCCGCC
>JBKPNV010000045.1:0-17392 GCA_046732795.1 Acidobacteriota bacterium | reverse complement strand
CGAGAAGTTGTACTTGAATGAAAACTGCAGCTTCAGCCCATCGCTGTGGAATCCATCGGAGAAGTTCTCGCGACGTCCCCACTGCAACTCACCGCCCATCATGACGTTCGGCACGGGGGTATAGAGCAGGTTGCCGAGCGCGTAGTGACCGGTCTTGAACGCATTCGGCGCCTGCCCGTCTGTGTTGTCGTTGTCCTGAAGTGAATAGCCCATCGCGGTGCTGAATCTCGGATTCCAGGTGTGTGCTGTGGTCACGCCCGAACTGATCCTCGAACGACGGCAGCTTGGTCACACGCAGCGTGTCGGACCAATCCGGATCGATCTGCTTGAAGTCGTGGCCGATGTCGAGCATCGCGAAACCATAAATCTCGAGGCTTGGCCCTGGCGGCTGCTGTGCCTGTGATCCGTGGGCCGTCGCACGTGAGGACAGCACCGTGTCCGTGATCGATTGCTGCGCGGCGGCACTCGCGACCGCATTGAACACCAGCGCTGTCGTCAGCACCCACGGCCCGCCCGTGAATCGCGTCAGTCGCGTCGCTCGCATCATCCATGCTCCTGTCTCATCACTGGCCTCCCCGTCGCGTCCACCCTAGAACGCACCGACTCGTGCACAGCACAGCCAGTGCCACGCATTCGAGTGTTTTCGGGCAGTTTGATGAGTCACGGACCGCAGCAGGCCCGTTCAGTCGGACGACTCCGATATTTCGGAGGCGAGGCAGCGGTCTGAGTGCTGGCGATCAGGCGAACAGGTTCGTAATCTCCTGGTTCTTGATCATCTGCTTCGACGCGAACGGTTCGATGTAATGGAACGCGCGTCCCGAGGGGGCGCCTTCGATCACCTTGGACCAGTCAATCCCCAGCGCCGAATACATCGTCGTGGCCACGTCTTCCATGTACACCGACCGCTTGCCGTTCCAATCAGGGGCGATCACCTTCGCGCCGAGATCGTCGGTCTTGCCAATCACGCGGCCACCCTGCACGCCGCCACCGGCGAACAGGCCGGTCAGCGCGTACTGGTAGTGATCGCGTCCGTTCGCTGCACTCAGCTCGCCGGGTGTGCGACCGAACTCGCCGAAACAGACGACCATCGTTTCATCGAGCAGCGTGCGCCCGTCGGTACGCTTCCGCGTCGCAAGATCATCGAACAGTGAGGAGAGCGCAGTGTCAAGCTCGCGACACAGCTTGTAGTGATTGGCGTCAGCGTAGATCCGATTGTGATGGTCCCAGTCGCGATGACTTACCAGCACGAAACGCGTGCCGGCGTCCGCTTCCACCAGGTTGCGGGCGAGGATGCAGCCATCGCCCACCTGCGATTTGCCGTAACGGTCGTGGTCGGCCGCCTCAATCTGGAAGACATGAGATGCCCGCTCGTCGGACATCATGGCGACTGCACCTTCATAGTGATTGTGATAGTCGCGATAGGCTTTGGCCGCGAGCGACGAATCGTTGCGCAGTCGCTCGTCGACTCTCTTCAACAGCTCCCATCGGCGCTGCAGGGTCTTGCGGCCCTCCTCATCCAGGGCGATGGCGCCGATGCCGCTCGTCGTGTCGATGTGGAACGGCGTGTAGGTGGCTGGCAGGAACCCGCATCCGAGCAGCCCTGCCTGTGACTGTGTGACGTTGACGGCCACATACCCTGGCAGCGTGTCGCTTGCCTGACGACGGGCGGCCGACTCGTACGCGACGACGGTTCCGATCGGAGGAAGCTCTTTCTGCAGCGCGGGATTCATCATGTGCCCCGACTGCACGTAGTACTGCGCGCGGAAGTGCACGCTGTCCCAGGCCTCCATGGAGCGGATCAGGGAATACCGTTCGCGCTGCTTCGCGAGCTCAGGAAACAGCGCCATCGGCCATTTCATGCCGGGCGCGATCTCGCGGATGTCGAAATTCTGCGGCGTCCACTTCCCTTCCTTCAGGTCCCAGCTGTCGACGTGCGACTGCCCGCCTTCCAGCATGACGAAAATGACGAAGCGCGCCGACCCGCGGGCGTTGACTTTCGACTGCGCATACACGTTCGTCGGCTCGACGAGCGGGAGGAACCAATAGGCGCTGACCAGGGATGCGCCAACCTTGAACGCCTCGCGACGGGTGAGGAGCGTGTCGAGTAGATTGGACATAACCTCTTCCCTTAGAAGTTGTGGACGAACTCAACTCGGTTGACGAGCACCCACTGCAGGTCTTCCCACCCCTCGGGCCCGCTCTTCACAATATCCTTCGCGTCGGCGACCTCCTTCGGCGCTGGCCGCCGGATGAGGAAGCGTTCGTAGAGGCGCGTGATCTTCTCGTCCTCGCTGATGTCCTGCTTGAGCAGACCTGCCAGGTAACTCCCATCCACCGCCTTGATCTGACGATGGACGAGCGGACTGTTCATGAGCTGCACGGCCTGCGTGATCGCGCCGTCGTTGCTGCGCTCCGAGGATTGCCGGTTCGTCTGACCGAATGATTCGAGGAAGAAATGAATCTCCTTGAGAACCGGATCGTTCACGCCCCTGACGAACTCGTCGGGAGAATAGGCCTCGGCCGCATAGCGGACTTTCAGGTCGGTGCCGCGGATCGGCACGTCAGTGAACACGTTGGTCGCGCCAACCAGCGAATCGTAGACCTCCTCGGCCTTCAACCGGCGAACGAACTTGCGCGCGTAGTACGGGGCATAGCTCGCCTTCCACTCGCCCGGGAATTGCGATGACAGCTGATATGCATTGGACTTTGCGATCAGCTTCAACAGCGAACGGATGCTGTAGTGGTTGTCGCGGAAGTACTGCGCCAGCGCTTCGAGGAGTTCCGGATGCGTGGGCTGTAGATCCCATGGAGCGGGCGGCGGATTCTTCGGATCGAGGCGGGCCAGATCGAATCCGAAGACCGGCTCCACGATGCCGACGCCGAACATTTCCGACCACAGAAGATTCACCGTGGCACGCGCGAACTGCGGATCTGATGTCAGCAGCCGCGCGAATTCCGGCCGCGGATGCTTCGCCGGGTCGGGCGCTTCGCCGGTGAACATGTAGACGGGATCCAGGAGTCCTGGCTTGCCGCGCCGCGGCACGCGGATCACGGTGCGCGCGGAGGGGTCGTAGCCGGGGCCGTTGTCGTCGATCGAGTACTCGTCCTGCGCGTTGCTGACTTCGGTGCGGCGGAGCACGTTCGTCCTGCCGAAGAACGCCGCCATCTTCCAGATCTCTTCGCGCTTCCGCTGGCTGAGATACAGGTTGATCTTTTCCAGGTGGCGGGCGCCATCGTGGCAGGACGCGCAGCTGATGTCGACGCCGAGAAAATCTTTCGCGGCATGAATGGCCAGCTCGTCGGAGGTGTCCTCGTGGACTTCGTCTTCGCAGGCGACGGCGGTGATCACCCAGCGTGCGACGTAACTGGCCGGACCGATATACCAGTTCGACGTCGCATTCGACGTCAGCATCTCGTAGACCACCTCGTTGTACGGACGATCGAGATGGATGTTGTCGCGGACCCACAGGTAGAAGATGTTCTTCGCCGTGTTCCCGATCCGGCCCGGCGCGGGCTTGTAGATGTCGTTGAAGAAATACGTCCACTTCGTTTCGTACGGCCGCGAGGTCGCCAACTGATCGATGAGTTTGTCGCGCTTATCGGGGTCGCGCGATGCGAGAAACGCGCGCAGCTGATCGTCCTGGGGCAGCCGGCCGGTCAAGTCGATATGGATGCGACGGAAGAATTCCTCATCGGACGACAACCCCGCATGGGGCACACCGTCTTTCTCCATCTTGCCGAAGATGAACTCGTCGATGAGGTTCTTGCGAGATATGGCGTTTGCTGCCGGCTCGGCGCTGGAAGGCCGCAGCCGTTCGGTCAGTTCAGACGCCCCTGATCGCCCGTCCGGCACGCCAACCGCGGGATGATCCTGCGGCAACTGTGCCTGCGCGCCGAGCATCGACGCCATCCATAGCAGCAAGCAGCCAGCGAACGACGCGCCTAACGGTCCGGAGCCAAACGCACGCATGCGGCCTCCTCGTCTCGTCAACTGGGGCCCGCGCCGAATGAACGATTGGGCGGATCGTAGGACCAGGGCGGCCCGGTGTCAAACCGCACTAGTCTGTTCACTCCACCCGGTTGGTCCGTTGATCGAGAGTGACTGGCCCGATGCCGAATCGGCACGAACGTCGAGGTGTTCTCATGCCAATGAATCAGCGTCCGGGAGACCGCCTGGCAGTGGAGACCGCCGGTACCCAGGGAGTCGAACTCAAGGTGACGGTATCCGAGGAGAAAGAGGATGCTGCCGCGCGGGCATTCGGCCTCGATCCGTCAACAGGTGAACGTCGCCGCATCTTCTTCTTCGACACCGCCGATTTGTCGCTCTTCAGGAACGGCATCGTCCTGCGCGCACGCGAAGTGAAAGGCGGCAAAGACGACTCCACCGTGAAGATCCGTCCGGTCGATCCGCACCAGCTCGCCGACACATGGCAGCGCCTGAAGGGGTTCAAGCTCGAAGCCGACGGCGTTGGCGACAAGCTCACTCGCTCGGCATCCCTGTCGGTGGAGCAAGGCAAGGACGAAATCAAAGCGGTCGAGAGCGGCATCCGCGCGATCGAGAAACTGTTCTCACCCGATCAGGAGCAGCTCCTCGCCGACATGTCGCCCGTTCGCGTCAACGTCGCGGCCGTGCAGGTGCTCGGTCCGGTGCACGCCTTGCGCTGGGACGTCAGGCACGAACGCCTGCCCTTTCGGATTACGGCAGAAGAGTGGACGCTCGACGATGGCCGGGATCTTCTCGAGCTGTCGATCAAGGTCCCGACGGCACAGGCCTCGGCCGCATCAGCAGCATTCGACGACTTCTTGAGGGGCGTGGACCTCAAGCCGCAAGGCGGCCAGGAAACGAAAACCCGAATCGCGCTCGCGTTCTTCGTGAAGCAATTGCGCGTCTAGCACAGGCACTGAATCAGTTACTGGGCGGATTTCTTTTCTGCTCCGCCAGCACCGAGTTGTAGCTCTTTTCCTGGGCGTTGACCCAGCTCTTGTACCCCGCGGGATCGACATATGGATTCGTTGTGCCGCCGACCTTCTTGTACTTGCCAGCCAGGTCGAAGAACCAGCTATGAGCGCCCAGGAAAATATCAGGCTGCAGCGTCTTGAACGTCTTGATACTCCGCGCGAAGTCGTCGGCGATCTCCGGATAGTTCTTGTTGTTCACCAGGCGCGCGTCCGCCTGGAGCCCGGCGCAGACAATCAACACGTTATAAGTGCGTCCAGCATCCGCTATTGTCGTCGTCCAGGTGGTGCACCCGCGTGTGTGACCGGGTGTCAGGTGGGCGGTAAGCGTCGCGCCGCCCAGCGTCACCTCCTCCCCGTCTTTCAGGACTCGATCGATGGGATGTGGCTTTCCGCTCGCCGACTTCATTGCCTTGAGCGCCGGCACGTCCTGTTCCATCGCCATCACCATCGCCCCGCCGGTCAATTCCTTGACCGCGGCGTCGGCCTGCATGTGATCGAGGTGGGCGTGACTGCCCAGGATGATCTTGATGTCGCTCATCTTGAAACCGACCTTCTCGACCGATGCGGTCAGAAGCGGCACCGTGTCTTCGAAGTTGGTGTTGATTAAAATGTGACCTTGCGGGGTGGTGATCAGGTACGAGTTCAGCGTCGCCGTGCCCACGTAATAGAGGTTGCCGACGATCTTGTGCGCCGGAAACGCCACCTTGTCCTGCGTACGATCCGCCTCTGTTTGCGCAACCGCAGCACCTGAACCTATAGCGAGACCGACAAGAAACGCCATCGCCCGCAATGCGTCGGAAGCAAGCATGTGCAGTTCTCCCTCAATCGTGACTATCTTTGCGCGGCAATTTCCTGGACACGCTGATCTGCCGCCTCCAGCGCCCGCGAGCGCTCCACCTTTCGATACCACCACGCCGTGAGCAGCGGCGTCAGGATTGCGGTGACGATGACGGATGCGGTGACTTGAACCGTCGCGGCCGCGGCGACGGGCGCAAACGAGGTATCAGCCAGGGCTACCGCCTGGGGGACGGCGGCAGAGTTGCCGGCCGTGCTCGATGCCGCCGCGCCCGCAATGCCAGATCCACCGAGCAGCCGATCGGCCACGATACAGACGACCCCTGTCACGACCAGCACCGTGACGCCGAGAGCAACGCCAGGAAGGCCGGCCGTCACGACCGCTTTGAGATTGATCGTCTGCCCGAGCGTGAAGGCCATGAACGGAACGATGATCGGCTCGTGCGTCCCGAAGAACTGCTTCAAGTCGTCATCCAGGTTGCCGAGAATCGCGCCGACCACGATCGGCGCGATCACCGACACCATCGTCAGCCACGGGATCACCGCCAGCCCCGTGCCGACAAAGATCAGCATCGTCAGAAAGGGACCGGTCTCAATGCTCTGCACGACATAAGTGCCGGAGTCTTCTTTATTGCCCATGACGCCGGTGAGGGCGAGGAACATGCCGCCGTTGGTATCGCTCATCGCGACCATGACGGCAAGCGTGCTCAGGCCGAGAATGTTGCCGTCGAACACGTGCGCCACGACGAGGGCGAAAAGCGTGGCGGTGCCGACCTTGGTGGCAAGCAGACCCAATCCGCGCGCCAGCATGCGTGGCGCGGCGCGCACGGTCATCTTCGTGCCGACGGTGAACAGGTACATGCCAAGCACAGTGGGATAGCCGACGCCGCTCAACGCCTGCGTGAAGCCGCCGATCTGCAGCAGGCCCGGGAAGAACGTGTTGATGACCATGCCGATGAACAGCGGCACGACCATCAGTCCGCCTGGCACACGATTGACGAACCGGTAGATTCTCATGATCCGATGCGGTGCGGGGTAGACTGTGACCGAATCAATGTCTGAATTCAACAACGCAGACGTACGTAAGTGTCCGGCTTCGGCCGGACCGAAACTACCGAGATGACCGCGAAACCGACGGTATTCGTCACCCGCAAGCTCCCCTTGGCCGTGGAGAATCGCATAGAGCGCGATTATCAGGCACGCCTGAATCCAGACGACCGGCTGTACTCCCGTGACGAGATCATCGAGCGCGCCCGCGGCGCCCAGGCCATCCTTCCCTGTCACACGGAGCACTTCTCTGCCGACGTCGTGCAACGCCTGCCTGACGAGGTCAAGATCATCGCCAACTTCTCCGTCGGCTACGACCACGTGGACCTGGAAGCCGCGCGCACCCGGGGCATCGTCGTCACCAACACCCCCGACGTGCTGTCCGACGCTACCGCCGAACTGACGATGCTGCTGATGATCGGCGCCGCGCGCCGCGCTGGCGAAGGTGAAAGACTGGTGCGGGAGCGGCTCTGGAAAGATTGGAGCCCTGCGTTCATGGTGGGCACGCAGGTCACCGGGAAGCGGCTGGGTATCGTCGGTATGGGACGCGTCGGTCGAGTCGTCGCTCAACGGGCACGCGGATTCGACATGCAGATTCACTATCATGATCTGCGGCCGCTTCCGGACGTCGACGCAGGCGTTTACCATGACGCGCTCGACGACATGCTTCCCTGCTGCGACTTTCTCAGCCTCCACTGCAACGTCACTCCGGCGACGCGCGGCATCATCGACGCGCGGCGCTTGGCGCTGCTGCCCGATGGCGCGATCCTGATCAACGCTGCGCGCGGCGCGCTCGTCGATGACGATGCACTCGTCGACGCGTTGAGGTCCGGGAAACTGCGGGCGGCGGGGATCGATGCGTACAACAACGAGCCGAACGTCGATCCTCGCTTGACGGCGTTGCCCAACACCTTTCTGATGCCGCATATCGGCAGCGCCACTCGTGAGACGCGCGATGCCATGGGTTTCCGCGCGCTCGACAATCTCGATGCCTTCTTCGCCGGACGCGAGCCGGGAGACCGCGTTGCGTAAGATCCTCGGCGCGGCGGCCGGGCAGACGCAATGCCGATATTGCAGGCGCCGCCTCTCATCGCTCGAGCACTACGCCGGCGACTGCTGTTCCGCGCCGCGCTGCAAAGAGCAGCACCTGCAGGAACAGCTCGAGGCGTATCGCACCAATGCGGCGCGGCTCGCCCAGGAACCCAGGCCGGGTCGTTTCGCCATCGTCGTCGTTCCGCACCGCGAGGCGCAGCTCGTGCCAATCGAGCCAGAACAGTTGCACACGCTCGAGGATCGCCTGAACGAGCTCGCGACGACCCGTGCTGGCCAGCCAGAAGCGAGCGTACGACAACCGAGTGAGCCGCCGGAACCCGTCCCCGCGGTCTGCTCGTCGTGTCATGGCGCGTGCTGCTACCATGGAGGTCAGCATGCCGCGTTCCTCGACGAGGACGCGATCAGCTCATTCGCCGCGCAGCATCCGGAGCTCGCAGCCAAGGGAATCACCGAGGCCTACCTCCGGCACGTGCCCGAGCGTCACTTCGCCGGCTCGTGCGTCTTTCATACCGATCGCGGCTGTAACCTGCCGCGGACGATGCGCGCAGCGATCTGCAATCTCTATGAATGCCGAGGCCTCAAGATGGCCCGGGAGCTCGGTCGCGCGTCACACGCCGCGTTGTTCGTTGTCGTTCGTCACGACAACGTGATCGTCAGAGGAGAGTTCGTCGACGGATCTTAGGCCTTGGTTCTTGGTCCGTCGGAGCAGCTACTTGCCAGTGCCTTGCTTCGCGGCCGCATCCATCAGCGCCTGCGTCTCGATGCCCGAGCAATTCAACGACATGATGCGATCGAACGGCGCGAGCACCAGCGTTTGCCTGGGAACGGTCCATGGCGCGGTCAGCGCTTCCGGATCTTCGACGGTGGCGTCGATCTCCAGCGTGTTTGCGTCCACACGCCGATAGCGCTCCACGATGTGCAACGCCTCGGAGTGAGGAGACACTCTTCCCTCGGCGGAGATCCAGGTGTTGTCGGTGAAGTTCTTCGTATCGACGACGAACGTGTCGCCTTCCCACCGCCCGACGGAATCGCCACGGTAAGCCGGAGGCAGATTATCGGGATGCGGCCGTCCGTCGGTCGGCACCAGACGGAATCCGTGATAGGTCTCGGTGAGCATGACGACCATCTTCGGCGTGGAAATGATCTGCCCGACGGCGCCGACGTCGTAGAGACTGATGTTCAATGTGCCGAACGCCGTCGGAACGCAGCGCAGCGTCGGGTCGTCCTTGTCGCCCAATGTTTTCGCCTTGGCGGCCCATTCCGGCTTATAGAGGCTCATGAAGGTGGCTGGCGGCGCTCCCTGCGCTCCGCCTCGTGCGCCACCGCGCCCGCCACCGCCGCGCCCACCGCCGCGTCCTCGCGCCGCGCCGATGTCGGCGCCGCCCCACCAGACTCCCGACAGATCTGGATGGCCATCGGTCATTCGAGGCACAGGACCCGCTGGTGCGCTGCTCGAGGTCGCCGATCCTGACACTCCTTCGCGCTGTCCGTCTTGGCCAGCAGCCACGTTCACAACCGCCTGCTGCGCAAACCACGTCAGCGCGACTGCGGCAATCGCGATGGTGGGGATCGCACGACGTTTCATGTTCGAGACCCTCCCCTCACGCTCGTCCAGACATTTCGAAGGCTGAGATCGCTACGCAAGGCAATTTTCCCGCCTCCCATCACGCGCCTTCGGCTCGCCCGGCGAAGCGGGGCAACGCCAACGCCGTCGGCAGTGAAGCGAAGCCGGCGCGCCCGCGTTGTCTCAGCGCTTTGAGGCGAAGCTTCACTGCCGATCACTGAGCGGCCGGACCCTGCTGCGATCCGAACATGCCGTACACCGTCCCGTCGGACATCACGAGCTCTCGCAGCATGCCCATCTTCTGTGCGGGGTCTTTCGCATGAAAGCCCTTGATGGTGACTTCGACGCCTTTTTTGATGAGATCGGGCTTGAACCCGTTGCGGATCATCCCGCTCGGCGTTCCAGCCTCGAAGGCCCATCGTTCCACTTTGCCACTCGGGTCTTTCACGTCGAGAAAGAACCACGAGTGCGGATTCTCGAGACGGACCTGCACGATCGTGCCTTGGACCGTGACCGGCTTGTTCATATCGAAGGCCGCGGCAAACGAGTGGTGCGCCGTTGCTGTGGCCGCCGCGCCGAGCGAAACGAGACTCCACACCAGAACAGTGCGGACGGTTCGCTTCATACGAGACCTCCTTCGGGAACCGAATTGTCATGTATTGTGCCACGCGCGCTCGCCTCGAGTGCAGCGGCGCGTCAATTCAGCCAGGCAACGCCGGCGCGGAGTATCCTTGCCAGCCGTCAGTAGTCACCGGTTGTCACTCGCCGGACTCGCGCAACGCTACCCAGTCCTGACCTCTCACACGGCCGCGCGGAGCACGCTGCATTGGTTCGAGCGGAAGGTCGCAGCCAAGCACGCCGCGATCGATGAAGATTGGCGTGACCTCCACACGCGCATGCGGACGGCCAAGGCGCCGAGAAGTGGCCGTTCCTTCGCGACCTCGATACCCGATGTTCACGGAACACTTGCCGGACCAGCCGCAGAGCGGATTCCCACGCTACGGAACGACGAGACTCCTGCGAGTTTCGCCGCCTTCGACGCCGACCATCATCTGCGGACCGTAGTTGTTCTCCTGGCAGACGTACTCGAACGTCTCCTGGTTGGCTACCCACTCTTTGACGTAGCCACTGGTCCACGATGCGGTGTAGGCACCTGGATCGTCGACCGTCAGCTCGTATTTCAGCGTGTTGAAGTCGAGTCGCGTAACCCGTTCGATCGTGTGCAGCCGGTCGGTGTGCGGCATCGCCCATCGCTCGAGCCAGGCGCTCTCGTCGATGCCGACCGTGTCGATGACGAGCGTATCGCCGTCCCACCATCCGATGGAGTGGCCGAAGGCGGTCGGGTTCACGTTTGCCGGATGCGTACGGCCATCCATGTACACCACGCGATAGGAATGCGCGCCGCCGGTCTGGAACAGATACACCCGATCGGTGCCGGGAGTGTTGAGCAGTTCGATCCCGTACGCGGTTCCGAACGAGCGTGCGGCCGGAGACGGCTTGCAACGCGTATACGGCTCGTCGGCAAGGAACCTGGCGTGCCGCTCGTCGAGCAGCGCTTTCGCCCACGGCTGCAGCGGCACATCTTTGAGATCGATCAGGCCGGGCCGCGGCCGGCCGCCAACGGTCTCGTAGTTTCTGGGATTGGTGGCGAGCGGCTCGCCGCCGTCCCACAAACCGGTCTGGCCCGGGGCAGCGCCGAGGTTGATCGTGCCGTCGGGCCAGCGCGGCGCCGGCGGGACCGACCCCGGAGCGCCGCCACGCCGACCTTGAGCGCTCGCGGCTGCTACACACAGCATCAGCGCGCCCGTGAGAAGAATCCTCAGCGTCATGGACACAGCGTAGCGCAGGACGCACGCAACGGCTGGATCCACCACACTCGATTTCCGAACCCGGAACCCGGAACCCTGAGTCCCGGATCCCGAGTCCCGCTGGATTAGGTCAGCACGACGCTTGTGTACAAGATGGGTACATTGGCGCCCGTTGGCAGGGGGCCGCCGTTTCCTGTGCTGTACACGATCGTGCCGTTCACCTTGACCGTCTGGATCGGTCCCGAGTTCGAGACTACGTAGCGACGTTTGCCCGCGTGCTGCTTCGCCTCGACGATTGGCTCGCTCGTGTCCGAGAAGAGCGTCAACTCGAGGTCTCCACCATTTAGGGTCGCCAATACCTTCTGCTCCAACGCCGACGAGATTTCCACATCCCCAGCCAGCGGCATGGTTTGCGCAAACGGCTTACCCGTCTTGTCCTGGCACACGATCATCACGGTCGTGAAAGCGTCGTTCACAGAATGGGTCGACCCTCGCCTGGTCGTGTTGATGTCCTTTATATTCAGCAGCGAGTCCATCTCCCCGACGCCGTTTCCCCGCATGACTCGTTTGATTCTCGTCGATCCCCCGTCATCGATAACCACAGCATCTGCCATAACGTCTCCTTACGGCTGTACGCCGCTGGATAGCCGCCTCAGGTCCGGTCTCGTCAAGTACGAATCCACGGTCGACGTTCCCCACGCCTCACGAAGTTCGGCCAGCGCCGCCTGCGCACTCGCCTGGTGCGCCGCAACATCTGAAGGCATTTCGGACACATGTGCCATCACGAGATGCGCACGCAGGATGGCTTCCCAAATGCGTTTCGACTCGAAATACGACAAAGCATGCTGTGCAAACGCGCGCGCGGTTTCGCCTCGCCCCATCAGGCCGAGAGCTTCGGCGATTGACAGCTTCCCTTCTGCTGCGGCGGCAGCCATGCCGGCCTTTTCGAACTCCTCAACGACTGCGGTGGCCGTGGCAAGTCCTTGCGCGTACGGACCAACTCTCATTCGGACGAGGCTGCTCAGCAGCTGGACCCGGCGCGCGGTGTTGGCATCGAGCGCCGCGATCGGCGCCTGACGAAGGCGCTGCGATGTATCGGCGAAGCGCCCGTTCGCATATTCGATTTCGGCGCTGGCGACATTGAGCAACGCGCGGAATTCCGAGTTGGCGGGAGTCGCAGGACGCGAGTGCGCTGCAGTGAGAAACCGCTCGGCAAGTTCTTCGCGACCCAAGTACCACTGCAGTCGCATTACCCCGATTCTCAGCACGTTTGCCGAGGCGAGGGAACCGTAGAGAGCCACGGATCGGTCGTATTCATCCACTGCCGCCGGCCATTGGCCGCTGTCGCGAAGATTGTCGGCAAGGCGCTCCCGGAGCTGCGCTTCGAGGCGGCCGTCCTGCAACCTCACGGCGATCGGGAGTGTGTCACGCAGGATCCGGATGCCCTCTTCGTGTTGCCCCAGCTGCTGAAGAACACCTCCGAGGACAACGGCGGCCTGGATTGATTCACGCCGATACCCGGCATTTCGGTAGAACGCGAGCCCGGCCTCGACGAACGGTCTGGCTTCTGCCGGTCGACCGTCCTGCTCGCACAGCGAGCCGAGCGAGACATGCGCGCGCGCTTCAGCGCGCCGAACCTTGCCGCGCTGCGCGGTGTCCAGAGCACGCCGGAAATACGGTTCAGCGCCGCGAGTGTCGCCGGTCCGCAGGAAGATGTTTCCGAGATCGATCAGACCGCTGGCGGCGAGGTTGTCCATGTTCTCTGTCAACGCCATTTCGATGGCCTGGCGCGTGAGATCGGCCGCGCGAGTCATGTCGCCCAGGTCACGCAGCGCAGTCGCCTGGAGAAGCCGCAGCCGAATCTCCTGCGCCCGGTTACCGACGGTGCGCGCCACGGCGAGCGCCTGGTCGATGATCGGCAGCGCTTCTTTCTCGCGGCTTCGCCGGTCGAGGAGATTGGCGCGTTCGAGCAGTGTCTGGGTGAATCCCTCGTCGTTGCCGGCGGCACGATAGAGGTGCTCGGCCTCAGTAAACGCGGCGAGAGCCAGATCGTCTTTCCCGCCCTCGCGGCCAAACATGAACCCGAGCCGGAGCCGGGCGGCGGCGTGGGAGGGATTCAGCTCGAGGGCGCGCTTGAATGCGGCGGCCGCGCGCTCGGAGTCGTCCATCTGTTGCGCGAGCCAGCCCGACTCCAGTGCGGCCGCTGGCCGATCGGGACCGGCGGCCTCGGCCTCGATCTGCCGCAGCAGTGGCACGGCCCGCTCGTACTCGCGCGACACCATGAACTGCATCGCGCGAAGCTTCCGCTCGTCCGCCGGAGTGAGGCGCGACTCCTGGGCTGCGGTCACGGCGCGCAGCATCGCGTCTTTCGCCCGTTCGGTGTAATCGAGCTCGTCGTATGCACGCGCGAGGCTGGCGTACGCCAGCGCGAACCGCGGATCGGCTTTCACGCTCTCCTCGAGGGAACGACGCGCCGTTTCATATGTCATCGAGTGGAGTGCGCTTACACCAGCCTCGTACGCCTGCCGGGCGGCCGGGGCCGGTCGATACGGTCGTGTCCACCAGCTCCAGACCACCGTGAGCGTGCCGATCAACAGACTGGCGGCGAGCGCGGCGCGAACCCAGTCATGTCGGGTCCAGTAACGAATCGGTCTCCACACGCCTCCACTGAACCAGCCGGCCAGTTCGGCCGCAGACGCGAAGCGGCGCGCCGGATCCTTCTGCAGACAACGACGGATGGCTCCTTCCCACCGGGCGTCGATACGCGGAACTTTCGTGCGGATCGGCGTCGGCTGACCGGCGGCTCTGACTATCACGGCCCTGATGAGATCCTGATCGTCAAATGGACGCTCCCCGCAGGCCATTTCAAACAGGACAATGCCAAAGGAGTACAAATCCGATGCCGGCGTGATCACCTCGTCGGCGAGTTGTTCGGGCGACATGTAGGCCAGGGTGCCGACCAGACGCACGTTTTCGGCCAGCGTTCGAGTCTCGTCGCCGCGAGCCCGTGACGGATCGAGGCGTGCAACACCGAAGTCCGTGATGACAGCGCGTACGCCATCCGTGGACGGAACCAGGATGACGTTGGCGCTCTTGAAGTCGGCATGGACGATGCCGGCGCGATGTGCGGCGTGCAGTCCCTCGGCGAGTTGCTTCGCAATCGGGAACGCTTCGGCTCGGGTCAGGGTGCCCCTGGCGATTCGTGCCAGGAGCGTTTCGCCCTTCAGCAGTTCCATCGTGAAGAACAGCAGTGGCAGGAGCTCGACGCTCCGATCGGATCCGGGCGCGCCACGGCGAGAGGTCACGCGTGTATGAATCCCGATTTCATAGATCCGGCAGACGTTGCGGTGGGTGACCTTGCGCGCAAGATAGATCTCGTCCTCAAAGCGCTTCACGAAGGCAGCGTTCTCGGTGACATCTGCGCGCAGCGTCTTCAGCGCCACCGATTCCTTCACAATCGCATCGTGGGCTTCATAGACCTCGCCCATTCCTCCCCGACCAATCAGTCGCGTAATCGTGTACCGGCCGGCCACGACCTCGCCAACCGCAAGGGAAGAAGAGGCAGCAGCCGGCGCACGCTGACGGCCGGCAGTTGTCTCCCGTTCGACGATTCGCCGCTCGATTTCGGCACGGAGCTCGGGATCGTTGGGGCATTCCCGTTCGAGGAAGGATCGGAGCTCGCGCAAGGACAGACCGAACGTCGAGTCGACGAGCGTCGAGATGCGCGCGGCGCGGTCTGTAATCAAGGCCGTCAGGGACCCTCCGGAGGAGGCCCACTGGTATTAACGGGTTAGAGCGGGAAATCCAACGGTCGCGTGCGTGCGCACCTTCGATCGCGGCGCGGGCAGCATACTTCAAACTCAAACCACGTGAATGACGTTTCTGATCTCAGCGCGTTGAGTGGCCGCGACGTGATTCGACGGATGCGTCCGGTTCGAACAATCATCCGAACACCGCAGTCATTTGCGGGACGCTGGCGCCAACGATGTGGTGACCGCACCCACCAGACGAGGCCCGGGTTATAATCCCAATTGCTGAGCTTGGCCGGGGAGCATTGAGATGACACAGTCGGTTCCTCCTCCACATCGGGAAGGCGTCGCGCCGTTGCAGCCACGCGACTACGACGGCAAGTTCGTCGTGACGCATACGGTGCAACACGGTCAGACGCTCACGAAGGTCGCCGCCATCTATCTGTTCCCGCGCTGGGAACCGATCTGGATTTACAACACCAAGGTCGAGCGAGTGCTCGGTGACAACCCGGATGGGATCCGCACGGGCGTGACGATTTTCATTCCGCGCAGCAGGGACGGCTATGACGCTCTCATCAAGAAGCTGACTGCACTCAAGTATCACGCGGAGAACGACGGCGACCGACTGACCTACGAACTGGAAGCCGACTGGAACAACAAGGAAGCCGACAAAGTGCTGTTCGATTTTGCGGGCAGCGTGGGGACGACGCTCGCGACGATCGCATTGAAGGCGACGTCGGCCGCCAAGTTGGCGGCGACCGCGGAGAGAACTGCCGGCCACGCGAAGATTGCCGCTCGTCTTGCGGCTCGCTCGGAGGCGAGAGACCTGGCAAAGCGATTCAAGGACGTGCGAGGGCGACTGATCAAAACGGCCCTCAATGATCAGCGAGCGCTGCATGGCGCGAAGCACGAAGTAAACAAGGCGATCAGGGACAAGCTTATCGATGCAGGTGCGGCGGCCGTCGATGCCAGTCACGAGGGCGGCCCAGCTGTCGGGAAGCACGCGAAGAATGCGTGGAAGGGTGGCATCGCGGCTCGCGATTTTGCCCGGGGCGCGCTGACCGGTGTCAAGGCGGTTGGCGAGATCGCCGACATCCTGCTCGACTATCTCGAGCCCAGTGTCGTCGCCGACGGTTATCTTTTCCTCACCAGAGGTGAAACGACGGATCAATCGTACGAGGGAACGCGGAAGCGGATCGAGCAAGCGGTCGCCGCGACCTCGAGCATGATCGATCAGAGGATCGAGAAATACGAAGAGGAACGGGCTCTGCTGTACGGATGAATTCGCGGACTGCTCAGTCGAACAGCACGCCTGCCTTCGCGCGAGCGTCGTTTACCGTCCCAGACGCAAGCGCCAGATCCTGCTCGGTGAGTAGCGTGTAGAGCACCGTGTTGCCCGATAGATCGCTTCCGAGACCGAGCACCAGGTCGGCCAGCAGGTTGTACGCACCGCGCGTTTTCGACGGGTCGTTCGCCACCTCGGTGTTGTTCGTCGCGACGAACGAGGAGCAGTCGATGCGTTCGTTGCCGGGATTGAGATATGCGCTGCCGTTGATCACCTGGCAGCCTTCCGACCAGTTGTTCACATCGAAGCGCAATCCCTTGCCGCCCCAGTGAATGTGGATCGTCGAGTTCGACTCCAGCCCCTTGCTCACGTCCGCATCGTCCAGCCTGAAGTCACCCTTCGATCGCACGACGAGCACACCGTTGTCGGATGGCCGAACGGCGAGGTGCTGATTCTTGTGCCAGCCGAAGTGATAGGCATGCTGTCCCTGCACGAGGAAGGGGGCGCCCAGCGGATTGCTGGTCGCACCGGGATCGGTCGACCCCTGGAACTTGAAGACGAGGCCCTTGATCAGCACGGCGAACAGGTCGTCGAACTTGTTGATCTTTTCGTTGCGCCGGATGCCCACCAGGTGGATGGCATTGGGATCGAAGCTCCAGTCCGCGACTTTCCGCGTATCTGTCGGACGCGAAAACGCGTTGACCAGGCGCAGCATCTCGCTCGGGGACGCCTGGTATTTCTCTTTCACCTTCCCCAGCAACGACAACCAATCGGTGTACTCGGTCTGGTTCAGTGTGCCGTTTCTCCACCGCTCGATCGTGGGAGCCCATTCGGGGACAAGACCCTTGCTCGTCCAGCGCTGAAGGTGCGCCTGCGTTTGGGGCCCGAAGCGACCGTCCGGCACGCTGGGCAACTTCTCAACGGATCGCACGTACTCCTGGAACAGACGCATCGCGGCGCGCGTCCGGTAGCCGCAGATCCCGTCGACGTTTGCGCCTGGAAAGAAGCCAATGGTCTTCAGCGACTGCTGCACCTCGGCAACGGTCATCATCTGCTGCGCCTCAGCGGCATGCGGCGCGAAGGACAGTCTGTCGCTTCCCTCCGCAGCCTGGTCGCCGCGGCCTCCTGAGAT
>JBKPNV010000044.1:0-92136 GCA_046732795.1 Acidobacteriota bacterium | reverse complement strand
TGTCGAAGTCAGTGATGCGTTGACCGGATCGACCGGTCCCTAACGAACGTTCGTCGTCCACATTTGTACAGGCGGTTGCGAACGAGTATTGCTGACGGGTCGATCAAAAGTCCCCGCGGCGGGAAGCGTGCTTATTGGCGGGCCGGCCTGGCGAACAAGCTGTCGTCTATCTGCGTGTTGTGCTTTACGTCGTTCAGAGTCGCGGTGGTTGTTTGCAGAGGGTTGCTCGACCGGGTCGTGTAGGGAATCTTGATTCCATCGACGTCACGAAAGTCGGAGAACTCGACGACCTGATCGACGGGGCCGCCCAACTGTGGGACGTTCACCGTGATGATGGTCTTGACCAGCATCGAGCTCTGGCTATCGATGAACACGCGTACCGCGGGTCCTGACTTGGGAGTGAACCGAATCACGTAGGCCTCGCTCCCTCCGACTTTTTCGCGGCCGCTCAGCGCCGCGGTGGCTCCGGCGTCTTTGTAGGTGAGCAGCGGCGTTGGAAATCCGCCGTTCTTCATCGCTTCCAACTGATCACCCGTGATCGCGCGGTTACCATTGAACGAGTCGACGACGTAGCCAGTGGTGCCGTCAAAACGCTGGTCGTTGACGATCTGGCCGCCTCCGAGCGCGGTCGCGTCGACGTTTATGAGCGTGCGATTCTTGTTCGGCTTCTTGTTATAGACCTCGAGGGTACCTTTCAATTCCCCGACCGGCGTGCTGAGCGAGATGGATCCGGTGGCGATCCGCGATGTGAGCCTGTTCAGCGCGGCGCGTCCCCCAACAGCGGCGAGGTGCTTCTCGATGATCTCATCGGCCGTCTGCGCAAGGCCGGGAACCGCCCAGAGCACGAGCGCGGTGAACAGGGCGACGGCGTGCAACTGCTTTTTCACGTGCGCAGGCTTCCTTTGTTCCCAGTCTACAACTGCAGCTGGAGCAACTGATCAGGAAACTCGTCCTCGAACATCAGCGGCGTCCTTTTCCATGTGACCAGCCGCCGCTCGCGCAGCCAGTATCCGATGATGAGCAGCGCTGCGGTGATGGCCAGGCCCTGATTCGCGCGGGCAAGGGCGGTGCGCACCAAGCCGGATGAAGTCACCGTGAAGAGCAGGCACGCAGCAAACCCGATGAGCGCGCTGTGTCCGATGAAGCGCTTGCCGGGGAGGTACGAGCAGGTGAATGGGATACGCCGCCAGTCGAGAAGGACCGCATGAACGAAGACGAGACCGATCGAAGCCATGACGACGCCCGCGAGCAGGGCATCGTTGCCGAGCGCCATCCAGAGCAACGGCACGCTCGTGACAACAGGAACTCCGATCACGTACATCAGCACCACGCGATCCACGGCGCGCATCTGATCCCGTCGCGTGGCGTGGTCCTCGGTCACCTGGAAGATCCAGTTCGCGCGGTGCTCAATCGGTAGCGCAAGGGCCGCACGGACAGCAACACCACACGCGAACATGAGCAGGAAAGGAGCGATCGACGCGGTGGTCGAGAGTCGGATGGACGATGTCAGGAAGATCGTCGCGAGGCCAATCCCACACGCCGAAAGGCCGACGAGCACTCCCTGATGTAGTTCGCTCCGGCTGAGCGTCGCGATCGTGAAGCCGAACACGCCTCTGAACGGAGGCGGCATCCGCCAAAGCTGTGGCGCACGATTGATCCGCCACCACGGCGACGACATCGGTGCCGGACGAAGCATCAGTCGTTCGAACTGTTTGAACAAGATCACATAAGTGGCTGTGACGACTGCGGCTACCACGAGAAAAACGGCCAGGCCAACGATCGCCAGGTAAGCGAGGTCGCGATCCGCGCCGCCCTGCATCAGGCGTTGAAATCCGAGAAACCATGCCGGCGGCACCAGCGCCGTCCACCGCTCCCCGCGCGAGAGCGGCCCACCGAGCGTCGGGAGGTGCGACACGAGCGGCAGACACACGACAAGCGACCCGAGCACGGCGCTTCGCATGACGGTCGAGCACCCCTGGAGCCGGCTGCGCGAGAGGGCGAGCACAAGTACGCCGACCACTGCAGTGATTGTCAGAATGGCAAACGCCGACGCGGTGACGCTGGCGATCGCCCAAGCCACGAGCCGCAGGATGACGTTGGTATCGCCCCACGGGTTCAGTGACGTCAGGATCATCAGCGGCATGAGCGACACATGTGCTGCGGTGGTGAACAACCCTGTGAACATCAGCAGCGCCGTCAGCTTGGCGCGGAAGACGACAATCCGGCGCACCGGCATCGGCCCGAGGATGCGAAAGTCGCGCTCGTCTGGAAATAGTGATTGGCTGACGAGAAGGGTCACGAACGCGACCAGCAGCATCGGCAGGCCGATGATCGTCATGTCGTCACCGAGGAGCGCTCGCCGGTACACGTCCGGGTTGCCGCTGGTCCACAGCAGCGCGTATTTGATCATGTACGCGCGTGTCAGCAGGAACCCGAACGCCACGAAGCCGCCGATCGATCCGATCAACACGCGCTTGAACGAATCGGCCGCCAGATCGTTCAAAAAGCCGAAGTCGAACATCGCCCGGAAGAAGTGCTCCGTGAGCCGCCATTCCGCGCGCTCGGTAAAGCGACGCCGCCAATCAGCGAAGTACGTAGCGTCCGGCTCTAGCCGGACCTCGGGCTCGTTCGTCATGGCTGCATCAGGTCGAGGATTTGCCGGGCGACGGGGGTGAAGTCGTCCTGGCCGGTCGTGTGGACGAAGACGTCTTCGAGTGACTCCGCCCGCCCCTCGCGGAACCCGGCCATGTCGCGTTCGGCCGCGATGCGCCCCTTCGACAGAATGACGACGCGCGAGCACAGCTTCTCGACCATGTCGAAGCGGTGCGTGCTGAACAACACCATGCGGTCGCCAGCCGCGAACATGCGAAGCAGCGTGCGAAACAGCAGGCTCGCCGTCACGTCCAGGCCGGAGAAGGGCTCGTCGAGGACGAGGAGATCCGGGTTGTGCATCAACGCTGCCGCGAACAGCACACGTTGGCGCATGCCCTTCGAGTACGCCGCCATCGTCGCGTAGCGGCTGTCCCAGAGAAGCAGCAGTTGCAGCATCGCCGGAATCTTGGTGGCGAGCGTCCGCTCCGTCTGGCCGCGCAGCCGGCCGACGAGCGTCAGGTATTCGATCGCCGTGAGGTGCGTATAGAGGTGCGGCTCTTCCGGCACGTAGCCGATTCGGCGCTTGTAGGCGACCGGATCATCAGCGATGGGCGCCCCGTCGAGCCACAGCGATCCTGCACTCGGATCGATCAGGCCCACGACCGTGTTGACCGTGGTGCTCTTGCCCGAGCCGTTGGGCCCGAGATAGCCGAGGATTTCGCCACGGCGCACGTGGAAGTCCACGCGGTCGAGCGCGAGGAATGCGCCGTATCGCTTTGTCAGCCCGCGCGCTTCCAGCATACGCGTCGCGCATCCTCCTATTCGTAGCGCAGGGCGATCAGGGGATTTACTCCCGATGCGCGTGCAGCAGGAATGTATGTCGCCAGCAGTGCGACGACGATCCAGACCAACCCTGTCAGGGCGAGCACGACGAATCCGGGAGGCTGAATGGCCGAGTCCAACGCACCCAGCAGGCGCCCCGCCATGATCATCAATGCCTCGCCAATGACGACGCCAATCAGCGCGATCGACAAGCCTTGACCGACCACTTCACGAAAGACATTCCGGCGGCCGGCGCCGAGCGCCATTCGCACGCCGATCTCCCGTGTGCGCAGCGCGACGCGATAGGTGATCACGCCGTAAAGGCCAACCGCGGCGAGCATCAGCGCCAGCAGCCCGAACGACGTGAGGACGGAGGCCTGCCAGCGGATCGGGTTCAAAGACTGCTCGACGTGTTCGCTGAGGGGCTTCACTGTATAGACACGCATTCCTTGCCCAAGTTCCACCAATGTGCGGCGGACTGGTTCGACCAGCGTTGCCGGCGGCGTGCTCGTTTCGAGCATGATCGCGGAGAGACCACCCGAATAGCGTTGGGGGAAGGGGTAGTAGAGATGCGGCTGCGGATTCTCGCCGAGCGACCGGATCGATGAATTGCGGACAACCCCGACGACCATTGCCGGCTCCGTGTCCTTGCACCCAATCTGCACCCGTTCTCCGATTGGGGATCGGTTCGGCCACAGTCCGCTGGCGAGACGCTCGTTGACGATCACGACGGGCGCGTCGCTCGGATTGTCGGATGGCGCGAAATCCCTTCCCGCGACCAGGCTGATGCCCATCGTTCCGAAGTAGCCAGGATCGACCGACCACGACGTGATCGATATCGGCGGCCCATCGGCACGCGCAGCGCAATTCGAGGCGGTCGGCATCAGCGGCAACGAGTCGGACACCGCGGCGGTGCGGACACCTGGAAGCGCTCGCAGTTCGTCGATGGCGCGGGAAAGGATCTGACGTCGGGTTGCGAGGCTCATCTCGGGGGTTGAGATGTACGCATACGCGTAAAGTCGACCGGTTACCGCAAATCCGGGATCGGCCGTCTGCATGCGAACGAGCGCCTGGACGAAGGTCGCAGCAACCAGCATCAGGACGAACGACATCACGACTTGTGCGACCAGGCCAATCGGACGTCGTCTCGGACCGCCGACCACGATCTCTCCCTTGAAGGCGACGAGACCATCAGTGCGGGAGGCGCGCCACGCAGGCGTCAGGCCGCAGAGGACTGTCGTAGCCAGCGAAACCAGGGTGGCGAATGTGATGACGCGCCAGTCAATGTCGAAATTCATCTGGATTGGAAAGATGCCTTGCAGGAGTGGCAGCGATCGTTCGAGAAGTGCATTGCTCCATCGGGCAAGCACGACCCCGCAAACCCCACCGGCCACCGCCAGCATCAGGCTTTCCGTGAGCAGCTGCTGGAGCACCCGGACGCGGCTGGCGCCGAGCGCGCGGCGCAGGGCGAACTCACGCTGCCGCACAGCGCCGCGAACGAGCAGCAGATTGCCGACGTTGACGCACGCGATCAGCAGCACCAGCGCGACGATAACGGTCAGGAAGACGGCGGTCACCTGGGCCCTTCGCCGATTCCCCAGATTCGCTATCCCGCGAACCTGATCGACGATGATGGGAGGTGTGACCTCTGATGGCGCGGCGCCTTCCGTGCGAAGTTGAGCGTCGATGGCGTTGAGTTCCAGCGACGCCTGTGCCGGGGTGATGTCGTCGCGTAACCTGCCAAAGAGCATGAAGCGGCTTGTCGCACGCTCTTCCAGGCTCGCCGCAATCCACGGTCTGGTGTGGATGGGCACCCACAAATCGGTGCGAAGCGGCGAGAACGTGCCGTTGAATTCCGGAGCAGTGACACCAATGACGGTGTAAGACTGCGATTCGGAGCGCACCGTTCGCCCGAGAATGTCGGGACTGAGATTGAAGTGTCTCTGCCATGCGGCGTGGCTGATCACGGCGACCGGGTCCGTGTCGTTGGTGAACCAGCGGCCGCGTGCCATCTGTGCTCCGACGACCTTCCCGTAGTCTCCCGAGACAACTTCCGCGGCCACGAACGTGCCGTCACCATCGATGTCCAGATCTGATTCCATGGGGAACGATACGGTCAGTCCGGACAGCGTTCGGCTGCGATCGCGAAAGTCGCGATAGACGGCATACGAGAACCCGGCCTCGTCTCCGCGGCTGACAACGATCAGGCGGTCTGGCTGCGCGACCGGCATCGGCCGGAGCAGCACAGAGTTGAGAACGCCAAAGATCGATGTGTTGACGCCGATCGCGAGGCCGAGACACGACACAGCGAGGACCGTGAAGCCTGGTGAGCGACGGAACTGTCTGAAGGATTGACGGAGGTCGCGGCCGAGATGGCTGAGCACACCGATGCCCCTGACGTCGCGGTGTGCCTCCTTGATCTGATCCAGCCCGCCGAACTCGAGCCGCGCGCGTCGTCCGGCGTCTTCCCGGGACAGGCCGTGACGCATGTAGGAATCGATCTGCTGTTCCAGGTGGAACCTCAATTCATCGTCGAGTTCCTGCTCGACGATGCGGCCACGCAAGAGAGACCGCACACGGAGGATGAAGTCGTCCAGCATGTGCTACTCGCTTCTCAAAGCCACGATGGCGTCGACTTTCGTCGCGCGCCGGGCCGGTAAATAGCAGGCGAACGCCGCCATGAGCGCAAACAGCGCCGACACCGCGAGAAACGTCATCGGATCGAGTGGCGTTACTCCGAACAGCATCCCCTGCAGCGCGCGGGAGCCGACGGCTGCACCGACCAGCCCGAGAGCGATGCCGGCCGCTGTGAGCGCGAACCCTTTTCGGAAAACGAGCGCGAGCACGGTGGAGCGCTGTGCCCCGATGGCCATTCGGATTCCGATTTCCTGCGTCCGTTGAATGACGGCGTACGTCAGTACGCCATATACGCCGATTGCGGCAACTGCGGCGGCAAGACTCGCGAAGAGGCCCAGCATCAGCGCGTAAAAGCGCTCGCGGGCGACGACGCTCGACGCCAGACGGTTCATTGGGATGATCGCATCGATACCAGCATCGGGGTCGACGTCGCGCACGATCCGACGAACCTCGGGTACCAACGAGGCCGGATCGCCGCTCACGCGGATGGCGAAGGAGAGAAATCCGATGGCGAAAGCGTCCTGTCGCTGCGGCGGTTGCTTCGCTCGCTCCATGAGCGTCAGGAACTGGCGATAGTCAACGAAGATTTCAGGAAACACTTCATCAGTGGGCGACTCCTGCCGGATGTCCTCGACAATGCCGATGACGGTCATGGGTTGCACGTGGCCTGCGGCGAAGTGCCAGTCCAGCACGCGTCCGATCGGATTGGCCTCACTGAAGTACTGGCGCGCCGCTGAGCGGCTGATCACCACGGCTGTCTGAGCCGCCGTCGCCGTGTCACGCGCGTCGAAGTAGCGACCGCCGAGCAGCGGGACGCCCATCGCAGACAGGTAACCATCACTGACCGATCGGACCCGGGTCCTCGCGTTACGCACATCCTCGAGCGTCCGGCCCGGCGGCACCCACGAGCCGATGAACAGTTCCTCCCCGATGAGGAGACCGTGCCGCGAGAATCCCACCGACCGTACGCCGGCGGAGCCGTGAAGCCGGGTCAGCAGCCGGTCGATGATTTCAGCCTTTCGGGCGACCGAGTACTGGTTGGGGACGAGCAGGTTGAAAGCGAGGACGTTCGACGGGTCATATCCGTTGTTGACTCGAGACAGGTTGATGAAGCTGTTTGCAAGGAGTCCCCCGCCCACGAGCAGCACAGTGGCCATGACTACCTGCGCGACGACCAACGCCGCTCGAGTGCGTGACTCGGCGTGACCGGCGCTGACGCGTACGCGGGAGCTCAACGTGCGAGTCGAGCGCGACAGCATCAGGGCCGGCAAGACGCCGAACACCACGCTGGTCAGGACAGCCAGCGCGAGCGCAGTACTCAGGACTCTGAAATCGACCGTCACCTCGTTGACGCGCGGCAGGAGCGTCGTGCCGAACATCAGCCGATAGATGCCTGGCGCTTCGACCGTCGCGAGTTGCTTGATCAACCAGACGCCGCCGGCGGCGAGCACCGAGCCCAGCGCGCCACCTGCCATCGCCAGCACGAGCGACTCGGTCATGATCTGACGAACGACGCGCCTGCGGCTGGCGCCGATCGCCAGCCGCACCCCGAGCTCGCGGTGTCTCGCCGTTCCGCGTGCGAGCAGCAGGTTTGCCACATTGGCGCAGACGATGACGAGGACCACGACAACAGCCGCAAGGAACACGCGAAGTGCCGGCTCGATCTCGTGAACGGCGCGATCCTTGAGACGTTGCACCTCGAATCGCGGCATGGTGAGAGGGTTGCTATTGGCGGGCAGCGGCGGACGCATTGCGGTGCCGATGACAGTGGCCTCCTCGCGCGCCGTCTCGAGGGAGACGCCTGGCGAGAGTTTGAAGATCATTCCTACCCGCGCTGTTGCGGGATCGGCAACGACGAGGGGCCAATAGAAGTCGAACGAACCGTTGGGAACGCCGGTTGGCGGGAGGACGCCGATGACCGTCATCACCCGTGGCCTCACAGGTCCGATGAGCGCACCGCCCTGGAACTCGAGAACTCGTCCGACCACGGCAGGGTCGCTGTCGAAGTATCTCTGCCATGTGTCGAAACTGAGGACAACGACGTCCGGATTTGCGGCATCCCCACCGTTGAAGGTGCGGCCGATCACTGCGGGTACACCGAGCCTGCTGAATGCGTCGGATGAAAAGAGTGCCCCCCAGAGCCCGACAACGCCCTGAGGTGTCCTCACCAACCGTTGACCGACCCCGCCTGTGGCGATGCCGTCGGACAACGTCCTGGACTGCGACTGCCAGTCGAGAAACTCCTGAAACGTATACGCACGTTGGCTCGGAGGGCGTCCGGGAACGGACGACGGGACGTTCTCAATGAGCTGGACGAGGCGATCCGAATCCGGATACGGCAGCGGCCGGAGCACGATCGTATTCACGACGCTGAAGATTGCGGTCGTCGCGCCGATGCCGAGCGCGAGGCAGAGGAGGGCGCTGACGGCGAAGGCGGGCGAGCGTCGCAGTTGTCGCACGGCGTAGCGGACGTCGCGAACGAAATCGAGGAGGAGCATGGCGACTTGCTAAACGCTCTCGAGGACCTGCGAGACCACGGCGCTCAACCTGCGCCAGGCCGAGATTTCCTGATCGAGGCGGGCGCGCCCACGCTTGGTCAGCTCGTAGTACTTCGCGCGCCGGTTGTTGTCCGACGTCCCCCACGACGCCTTGATCAACCCGCGACGCTCCAGCCGATGTAACGCGGGGTACAGCGAACCCTGCCGGATGTTGAGCGTGGCGCTGGAAATCTGATGGAGTCGTTCCGAGATCGCCCACCCATGGCGCGGCTCCAGAGTCAGCGTCTTCAGAATCAGGAGGTCGAGTGTTCCCTGCGGAAGATCGAGCTGATCGTCAGACATGCGACGCTCCCTTTGTGCTTCGACAGGAGACTACGGACAAGAAGGTCAAAAGTCAAATGTCGAAGGTCCGCAAAGGTCGAAGGTCAAGAGTCCCAGGAAGGCCGGTGCTATGCCGACAGACAGAAGTCGGCACCGTGCAGCCAGCACGCCGGCGATTCGTCGTGCCGATCGCGGCGAAGCCGTGTGAAGCGGGGATACTGTCCGCGCATCAGCGCGTTTCCGAGCCGTTCATTCATCGTCGAGTCGCGGAGTCCGACGGCGGAGTAGATGGCCACCACCGTGATGAGACGTGCCTCGAAGTCGTCGTCGCGCTTGGTGAGCAACAGAAGAGGGCCTTTGCCGATCGGGCCCATTGCCGGCATCGTTGCGGTCAGCGGCAGGATCAATCGTCCGCCAGGGTTGAGCGCATCGAGCCACGCGGCCTGCGGATGGGTGACGCCCGCGTTGATCAAGATGGCGTCGAAGCGTTCGTCGCCGATACTCGTGCCATCCCCGCGCCCGACCTCCACCTGGGGATATGTGGCGAGATTGTTCCGGGCTGATTCGGCCAGCGCTTCTTCGATCTCGATGGCGACGACGCGCCCCGTTGGTCCTACGCAGCCGGCGATGAGCGCCGAGTAATATCCAGGACCGCATCCGACGTGGAGTGCGCGATCGCCGGACCGGATGACCAGCCGATCGATGCACAGGCCGAGGAGCGACGGCGCGCCATTGAATAACTGCTTCTCGATATCGATGGCAACCGCGACGTTGTGATACACGCGGCGCGGATCGGCGTCGGGTGTTTTGCGCGGCGCGCCTGAGAAGTAGTCCGTCTCGCTCCGGACAATCCACGGACCGGGCGGAAGGAAACGCTCGCGAGACGTCGTCGCGAATGCTTCGACCAGGGCCTTGGAGTGAAGGTCACAGAGGGTTTCGATCTCCTCGGCAAAGAACCGCCGCTGTTCCGTCAGTGTCGTCACGTCTTTTTCTTTCTTTTCCGACGTGGCTCGGGAGCGGCGTGCGAGGCGAGGTGGGCCGCAAGCGCGCTTTCGGAGAAGAGCACGGGGCGAATCGACGGACGCCACTCGCAAGCGAACTTGCCGGACGGACGCTCGAGGAAAAGGACTTCCTGCGACTGGTTGAGTCGCTTGAGCACGGTGTGAACCGCGGCGAGGCTGTTGGTGTATCTGCCGAGATCGACGCCGATGGCTTCGAGGCGGTCACGCACTTCCGTCGGCGTCATCGCCCTCCCGGCATTCTTGAGCACGACGCGGCACGCGTCGGTCAGCCCCCACGGCACGTTGGAAACGAACCCGCACAGACGATTGAGCGTGCCTATCGTCTGCGCGAGCTGGGCGAGTCGTTCATCGATTTCACGTCGCTGTGCGCCGAGGGCTTCGTACTCGCGAATGGCGGCATTGAGCGCCTCACGATACTGTTCCGGTGCCACAACATGAACTTGTACATCGTGTGCAAAATCATGTCAATCATGCCGCGCTCGCCGCGGCAGGCATCGCCGGCGCGCACGAGCGTGCCCGCGCCGCGGCGTGATTCGCAATCCGTTCCGCATCGCGTCCCACGCCGTGAATCATCGTCGAGGAGAACGCATACAGAAAGTGCAACCCGACGAAGTACAGCCCGGGGTGGCTCGCCACCACACCGTGCTCGTGCTGAGGATCGCCGTTCGGCCCGAACACCGGCACGTCGAGCCACGAGAACCCGGGATCGAACCCCGTACACCAGACGATGTTCTTGACGTCGAGCACGCGTCCGTCGTCGAGCACCGGAAGTCCGCGTTGAACGCCGGTCATACGCGGAACGCGTTCGACACCGGCTGCGGCCAGATCCCTGGGCTTGGTGCGCACGAGCGGTCCGCCGACGTGCAGCACCTTCGGGCGCGCGGCGCGGCCGAGCGGAGTGGCGACCGTCAGGATGCGATGAAAAACGAGCCGCAGGACGACACGCAGAAGAAACAGGCGCGCCAGAAAACCGTCGATGTGGAACGGCACGTGACCGACATCGCGGCCGGCCATCCATGTCCTGTGCGTGCGTGACGTCTCGAGAGCGATCTCGGCTCCAGAGTTGCCGGCGCCGACGACGAGGACATCGCCCGCGTTGAGCTGCGACGGATTGCGGTAATCGAATGAATGCAGTTGCACGATGTCGGGATTCAGCTCGGTGGCAAACTGAGGTCTGCGAGGACGTTGAAAGTTCGCCATGGCGACAATGACGTTCTGCACTTCGAATCGCTGCTCGCCGGCGATGACGAGAAAGCCGTCGCCGTGTCGCGACACCCGCTCGACCCGGGTCGCAGACTGCACGGGCAGTGCGAACGTGCGGGCATAGCTCTCGAGGAAGTTCGCCATCTCGTCTTTGGTCGGGAAGTAGTGCGGCGGCGCCGGAAACGGCAGGCCATCGAGACCGGCGAAGCGTGCCGGGGTAAAAAGGCGAAGGGAATCCCAGCGATGCCGCCACTGGTCGCCGACTCGTGCCTCCGCGTCGAGGATGAGGAACGGTACGCCGCGTTGTTTGAGGTGGTAGCCGACCGACAATCCCGCCTGCCCGGCGCCGATGACGATCGTATTGACTTGCGCTGTTTGACGTTCGCCTCGCATGGTCTCCTCCCTGACTGGGACGGTTCACGACGAGTCTGAAGACTCGCCGCGACGCGGTCATGCAGCCCATGAACAACTTAGAACGTCGGCTCGTGGCCGCGCATCGACCGAAATGCGCAGCGTCCGCGCAATCGGCTATGGGTAGTTCTATGCAGGCCGCCCGTCAGAGCAGCTTGTGCTCGTACGCGTAAGCCGTGGCTGCCGCGCGGGATGGCAGATCGAGCTTGGTAAAGATATTGCTCAAGTGACGGGCGACGGTTTTCTCGCTGATGTCCAGATCGTGCGCGATCGCGCGATTGGTTTTCCCGGTTGCGACGAGTCGTAGCACTTCCACCTCGCGGCCCGTGAGCCCATCGGATTTCCGTGCTCTCGACGGGAGCGCGAGGGTGGCAACGCGAGCAGCATCGGGAGCGGCGCCAAGTCGGTCGAACGTGTCCTGCGCAGCGTCGAACTCCATCTGCGCCCCGTCCTCATCGCCGAGCTCACGGTACGCGCGGCCAATCAGTTCTCGGGCCCGCCCCACATCGTAGGGCGCGCGCAGTTCTTGCCAGGCTGCCCAGGCTGTCCGGAGCGGCTCGAGTGATCTCGCCGCATCCCCGGCCGCCAGTGCGATCGCACCGGCCGCGTAGGCTGCTGCCGCGTGGAGCAAAACGGAGTCGTATTCGCGGGCAATATGCGACAGTTCCTCTGCCGCCATGCGCGCCGATGGCAGATCGCGCTCCGCGATCATGATCTCGACTGCGGCGCCCAGCACGCGCGCGCGGCCGCGCGCCTCGCGTGTCTCTTCCAGCATTCGACGGACTGCCGTCCCAGCGGCCTCGACATTTCCTTGTGCGAGGCGCAGCAGCGCGAGGCCGGGGTGCGGCTTACGTCCGGCTTGGCTGGCTCGCCGGTACGACTCCTCTGCGCGAGCCAGGTCGCCGCGAAGGCGGTAGAGTTCACCTTGCTGATAGTGCGCCGGGCCGGCATCCGGCGCGGTCGTCGTACGCGCCAGCCACGTACTCGCACGTTCGGCTTCCGCCAGCGCTTCCTCCCATGCGCCGTGCAGCTGCATCAGCTCCGAACGCCGGACAAGGCACTGCCCGCGGAAAGGGACCACATCGGGATGTGTGGTGCACCAGCTGCTGAGCGCCTCAGTCCACTCCTGCGCCCGGCGGGAATCGAACACGTCATGACAGGCACTGATGACGCTGCAATAAATCACGCCGGCGACCATTGGCACGACCTCGCCGCCCGTGACCGCCAGCATGACTTCGTCGAGTAGCGCGAACCCTTCGGTCCTGCGGTTCATCCTGAGGAGCACCCGCGCCTGCGCGTGCCGGGCGAGCGAGGTCACATCCGTGTTCCGGAAACGAGTGCCGATGCGCGCTGCCTGCTCGAAGTTCTCGAGCGCGGCTGTGAGGTCGTCTTCGATGAGTTTTTGGTAGCCGGAGGTGCAGAGCAGAAACCCATGTTCGACGGTATTCGCGCCGCACTCATCGAGCAATCGCCGCGCGCGCGCAAGCCACCCGTTGGCCTGTGCCCGTTGCGCCGGCTCGCTGATGAGCGCATAGCCAAGCCAGAATGCGCTTCGCGCCGCCGCGATCAGCTCACCGCTTTCGACAAAGCCCGCGTGGGCACGAGCGCGCGCATCGGCGCTGAGCGCTTCTTCGCCGACCAGGTAGGCGGCGGTGGCGAGACGGTCGAGATCTTCGGGCGCGAGGACGCTCTCCCGGCCCGCGAGCGTGAGTTCACGAAACGCTTCGGCCCACGCCTGACGCTCACAGGCCGCCCGGCCACGTGCCAGTGCCTCCGATCCGCTCATACGATGGTTTTAGCCTAGTGAAGGGGTCAGACCCCTTCACAGTGTTACACCGCTAGTCGATCTTGATGCGACGCCGGAATTGCTGGTTCTCGTTGCAGACGAACTCGATTAACTCCTGATCAGCCAGATAGCGCTGATCGATGCGAACGGTCCACGGTTTCGTATAGGCCTTGGCATCTTCGAGCGTCGTATCGATTTGCAGGTGACCGAACGTGGGGCGGCGAATGCGCTCGGTGAACTTCGCTTCCCGACTATACGGGCTGCCATTGACGTCGAGCCATCCGTCGTAGGGACCATCTTCGGCGCCTCGCAAGTTGTTCGTTTCGACGACGAGCGTATCGCCGTCCCATGTTCCAACTGAGTAGCCGTACCACCACGGCTGCGGCTCGCCCTGGGGCGGAAGCTTGCGGCCATCGAGGTAGATGTGACGGATGCCGTAATTGGCCTCGTACTCGATCAGAATCAGCTGCTTCGTCTGAATGATCTTGCGCGGCTGCGGCTGCTGATGGAATTGGAGGAAGCCCATCGGCATGCAGTTGGCGTCGGGATTGTCCTTGGCCTTATCGATCTCGAAACGCTGCTTGCGAATGGCGGCGGCCCACGGCGTATACGGCAGCCCGCCCGGAATGTTGCCGCCGGCCTCGAAGAAGGTCGCAACCGGAGGGCCATTCGGGTCGAACGGGAAACCCTCAGTCGGCGGTTCGAGCTGTATACCGGCTCGGCCTCCGCCAAACGCGGCATTGGTGTCTCCGCCCGCACCTGCCGCGCCGCCCGCACCACCTTCTCTCGCCGCGCCTCCGCCCTGCGCCTGCGCGCCGCCCTGTCCGGCGCCTTGCGCCTGCTGCGCACCACCGTCTTGTGCGCCGCCTTGTCCCTGGCGTCCGCCGCGGCCGCCGCCTCTGGGCGGACCGCTGTTGGCGCGCATCCACGTGCCGGAAAAGTCTGGCTTGCCGTCAGCCGTGCGCGGCGTGGGCGCGCTCATGATCACATTGCCCTGCGCATCGCGCGGGACGCCTGCTTCCTGATGCTTGGGCCATTGCGCTGCGACTGAGATCGAACAGGCTACAAAAATAGCGACGGCGCCGATGATTCCAGACAGTGCGCTCTTCACTCTTGAATTCTCCTTCGTCAGTAGCGAAAGTCCCCGCGGTCGCGGCGACGGCATGGCCCGGCAGCTCGGCCGAGCAGTTTCTATGCTAATACGACAGCGGCAGCGGGGCTTATGTACAGCTCTGGAGGGAATGGCTCAGGATGGAATGGGCAACATGCCCGACTCCCACGCCTGATACTGCCGCCTGATGTCATCGAAGCGGTCAGGCCGAATTGCGCGGAGATCTGACTTCTCGCCCGGATCATGTGAGAGATCGAAGAGATATTCACCAGATGCGTCCTTGAGGTACTTCAACGATCCGACCCGCGCGGCGTCGAAACCGCGGACCCTCCAGAACAGCGTCCGATCGTAGGGTGCGCGCTGGCCCGTGCAGACCGGCATCAGGTTCTCTCCATCGAGTGGACACGCGGGATCGGCCGCGGTGCCGGTTACACCGAGAATCGTCGCCGTCCAATCCATGGTGATCGCGGCCTGATCGGTGACGCGACCGCCCGGGATGACGCCGGGCCATCGTGCGATCGCGGGCACGCGCGTTCCACCTTCGTGCAGATCGAACTTCTGAAATGAAAACGGCCAGTTGTATGAGTAGCGTTCGCCGCCGTTGTCGCTGGTGAAGACAACGAGCGTGTTGCGATCGACGTTCGCTTTCTCGAGTGCCTTGAGCACGCGTCCGATGCCGGCATCCATGCGCTGCATCATCGTCGCGAAGATCTGCAATGAGCCACCGGCCACCATCGGTCCCGGCCCGTGCGTGGTGTGGCCGATGGCGGCATCTTCCGGTCCTTCCCACGGAGAGTGCGGCGCCGTGTACTGAAGGCTCAGGAAGAACGGCTTCGTCCGGCGGCGCGTGATGATGTCCACGGCCTTGTCCGTGAGGAGATCGGTCAGGTATCCCACGCGCTCAATCGGGGTGAGGTCCTGCCATAGATCGCGACCGCCTCCGTCGGCCGCGCTGCCCCCTCTGGCATCGGCGGCTCTGTGCGTGAAGTAGTCGACGGCTCCGCTCAGCACACCAAAGAACTCGTCGAACCCGTGGTGGTTCGGACCAAACTCAGGCCTCCAGCCGAGGTGCCACTTGCCGACGAGCGACGTGTCGTAGCCATTGGCTTTGAGCAGCGAGGCGATAGTGGGATGGTCCGGAGGCAGGCCAAGGTCGGGCGGCGAGCTCGCGGTGAGCGGCTCCGCCAGACCGACAGGCAATCGCTGCGGATAGCGGCCGGTGATGTAGGCGCAACGAGTGGGTGTGCACACAGGTGCCGCAGCGTACGCACTCGTGAAGCGCAGTCCCTGCCGCGCGAGTTTGTCGAGTACTGGCGTCTGATAATCCGGCCGTCCGTAGCAACTGAGGTCGCCGTAGCCGAGATCGTCTGCGAGGACGAACAGGACGTTCGGCCGGCCTGCGGCGGCACCGTTCTCGATGCCCGCCGCAAGCGCCGTGGTGGCCACTGTCGATCCGATGAACTCCCGGCGCGAGACCTTGCGCGGCATGGTCTACGTCGCGCGCGTCGTCAATTCGTCCGGTTCGCTGATAGCGTTCCGATTTCAACGAGGCCGATCTTGTTCACCCCGCTGTTCGCCGTGACGATGTTGCCCTGCGCAGTAGCCTCGAAATGACGGAGCACGCCGCCGCCTGACGGGATGGCGAACGTCTGAAACTTTTCCGTCTTCGGGTCGAATCGCACCATCGTGTTCGGTCGCACTCCGGATTCGCTGTACCAGATCACGTTGTTGATCTGAGTGATGGCGTAAGGCTCCGAGTTCTTTCCTCCCGGTGAGAGCCATTCCTTCACCTGTCCGGTCTTCGGATCGAAGCGGCCAAGCATGCCGCGCGGGAAGTCGGTATAGAAGATCACATCGTCGGACGTGATGGTCAAGCGGCGTGGACGAGCATCGGCATTCGGAAGCGGATACTCCTTGATCTCCATCGTTTTCGGGTCGACGCTGCCGATGCGATTGCCGCGGAAGTCCACGTACCACGGCACGCCCTGCGAGTTGATGCGGATGCCGTACGGGTACGTGTTGTCGCTGGGCGTTTTCTTGATCACCATGTCTCCGGTCTCGGTATTGATCCGCCCGACGTGTCCCGACTGCAGCGTGAAGAACAGGTTGCCGGTACGCTTGTCCAGGATCGGCGTGTGCGGACCGCGTGCGCCCGTCTCTTTGATTGGGTACTCGTCCACTTTGCCGGTCCGTGGATCGAGCATGCCAATCACCCCTTTCTGAATGCCGGTGTACCAGATATTTCCTTTGGTGTCTTCGGCAAGTCCGTGGGGCTGGGTATTGGCCGGCAGATCGAATTCGCGAATCTGGCCGGTCCGCGGGTCGAGTCTGCCAAGCTTGCTGGCGAACTGGCCCGTCCACCAGATCGAACCGTCAGCTGCCGCATGTGAGTCGTGCGGCCGCGACCCCAGTGTGGGAGCACTCCACTCCTTGATGCTGACCGTCGCCGGACCCGAAATCAGCACCGCGCTCGGTGCGTCCTTGAGGGGGTACTGCGCCGCCAGGTACGACGAAATGGTCTCGAGATCGGGCGCTGGCAGTTTCACCATGGTGGCAATGCGGTCCTGCCAACCATCCTTGGTGTAGCCCCACGAGTTCGTGATCATGTTGACGCCGTGGCAGCGTGTGCACGTGGCCTGCACCTGCTCGCGCCCCGCGCCTTCAGCAAGTTGCGCCGGCGGTGGTCCACCTTGACGGCCGCCCGGAGCAGCACCGCCTTGTCGACCCGCGGGAGCTTGTTGCCCGATTGTGTGTGAGGAAAACGCCGAGGCAAGAAACACAACCAGCGCCAGGCAGAAAAGTGGTCGATGTCCCATACTTCCTCCTGAGCGAGAGCGTTCGCTAAGAATTGGAGGATGTTACACCGAACGTGACGAAGAAGCTGTCTCATAAATACGGAAGCCGCCTGAAACAGCGGTATGATCGCCGTCGTACTCGACGGCATGGACTCGACCGACGCCCAGTGGGCCGTGCTCGAACCGAGAGTCGGTCCTCGCCGTCGCCCGGATGGGCGCGGCCCGCCGTGGACCAATCCGCGCGCTGCAACTGCGCGGTGAGACAGTGAACCGGGTCAGCCTTATCGGGCGCAATTCTGGCCGCCCGTTGTGCCGAAGTCAGTGAGTCAGAAGAGACCTTCCATGGATTTGCATATCAAGAAGGTGTGGTTGCCTGGAGCAGCATCCTGTCTGTTGTTTTTCGGATTCTATTACGTGCTCATCTGGTTGCCTTTTGACAAGAACAGATTCCAGTTCATGGCCATCCCATATCTGGTGCTACCATTCGCCGGCGCCCTCGCGGCATATTGGTCGCGCCGAATGAAGGGTTCAGTCCTCCAGCGCATCTTGTCCGCACTGTTCCCTGTATTTGCGTTTGTCGCGCTATTTGCGGTGAGAATTGTGTATGGATTGTTCTTCGAGGGCCAACCTTATACTCTGCCGCATTTCCTGGCCGGCTTTTCCGTGACCCTCGTCTTCATTGGTGTAGGTGGCCTATTGCTGGGGCTTGGCGCATGGCCGTTCTGCCGCCCGCACCTCAGAGAACAGTTGCCCTGACAACCGGGCTGCATCAGCGGGAAACATCGGTTGGATCGCCGTCGTACTCGACGGCATGGACCTCACCGACGTCCAATGGGCCGTGCTCGAACCGACCTTCCGCCCGCGCCGTCGCCCGGATGGGCGCGGCCGGCCGTGGACCGATCCGCGGGCCGTCATGAACGCCGTCCTGTGGGTCCTGCGCACGGGCGCGCCGTGGCACGACCTGCCATCGCGCTATCCGCCGTACCAGACTTGCCATCGTCGCTTCCAACTCTGGCAGCGCTCGGCCGCCTCGATCGGCTGCTGCAACGCCTCGCGAGGACGTCCGGGACCGCGGCAAGATCGATCTGAGTGAAGCCTTCGTCGACGCGACCTTCTCTCGGCGAAAAAGGGGCCCTGAAATCGGTCCAACGCGCCGTGGCAAAGGCTCCAAGGTCATGGCGATCTGCGACCGCGGCGGTCTTCCTATCGCCGTGCACGTGGCCAGCGCTTCACCGTATGAGCCACACCTCGTCCCCGCCACCCTCGACGCGCGGTTCCTCCCCGACCTCCCGTGGTGCCTGATCGGCGACCGAGGCTATGACAACGATGGACTCGACGACCAGACATGCTGCCGCCGTTGCGGCTACGCTGCAGCCAAGGACGCACATCATGCGCTGAACGTGATGGAGGCGTTCGATCGCGCGTCCCGCCACGATCGCCGCCGCGAACGCAGGCACGACGAAGTACAACTGCAGTTACTGATAACGACCCGTCCGTGGATACCAGGCATCGCTCAGCACGATCAGCCGCGTCATTAGCGTGGCCACCACCACGGTGTAGAAGCCGAGCAACGCCAGCATGGCCGCAGCGATCAGGACTCGCGCGGCCGTGAGCAACGGTCTGGTCCGGATCTGAAAAGACCGTCCGCGCGAGCACCGGGGATGCCGCCTGCCGCCAGAACCAGGCGTCAGATCGATTGACGAAGGCTTCCAGCAAATCACCGACGAGTGGCTCGTTGTCGGGCACGCGCTCGGCGCTTGCGTGTAGTCCTGATGTGATCCGCGAATCGCTTCCTTGACTGTGAATCAGAGGGAAGCATGTTCCTGGGCCGCTACTGTCGCGAGTCACCGGCTCATAGTACCGTGCGGCGCAGGCGCGTCTTTACACCCGCCGTGATACGTCATCGTCGCGTGATCGTGATTCCACCGTTGGTGGCAGAGGCGCGAATTCTGGGGCCGCCTGAACCGATTATTCCCCGCAGCTCACGCCGGCCACTGATCAACCCGCTCACCGTGACGGGGAAATCGACATTGATGCCGCCATTGACGGCGCGCGCGTCGAGGTCCGCCGAAAGATTCGGCGGGAGCGCCAGCGTAATTCCACCATTGACAGTCCTCACCTCGAGCGCCGGTCCGTCCCATTTGTCTCCCGTCATTCGCACGTCGACGCCACCGTTGGTCGTCTCGCCCCTGATATCGCCCGACACCTCGTCGAGAGCGATGCCGCCATTGACCGTTCGCAGATCCATGCGTCCTCGCACGTCGCGAACCGACACGCCTCCGTTTGTTGCCGCGATGGTGAGCTCAGAGCTGCGCGGGACCTCGAGCTCGAACGAAACAGACCAGCCGCGTTCCCGCCACCAGGGGCCTTCACGCGACGGCCCCTCCGCGCGAATTCGACCACCGGTCGTGACCAGCCTGATTTCGGAGGCGATCTGCCGGGCCTCGGTGTCGTTCCCGGCATAGACGAGAACACGAGCGCGAACGTGCACGTCAGGTTGATCCCAACCGCGCACCACCACGCCGCCGTTGCCGCGGGCGTCGACGTCGACGACACGCACGTTGTTGAGCGTGTCTTCGCGGACTTCGCAGATGTCGGAGCGGCGGGCTTCGCGACACCACTCCTCCTGGCTGAGACCAAAATTGCGATCCCGCGCCCGCTGCGCCGGCAGGCCGGCAACCGCGACGGTTGTAAATACGAGGAGTGTTGTCCAGATTGTTCGAGCCATCCCGTCCCTCCGGCTTTCTTGGACGAGGGATCAGCTCGCGACGTTTATCGGGGGCCTGGTCCTTTTTCCTTAGGTCGTGACGGATCCGCCGACCATTCCGACCAGGAACCGACGTAGAGGCGTGCACCAGACAGGCCAGCGTGCTCCATGGCCAGCAGATTGTGGCAGGCCGTCACGCCCGAGCCGCAGTACATCACTGCATCCGAAGCGGCATGCCCGGCGAGTAGATCGTGGAATGCCCGGCGAAGCCGGTCGGGAGCCAGCATCGTACCGTCCTCGGCCAGATTGGTCTTGAAGAAATGATTGACCGCTCCCGGAATATGTCCCGGCAACTTATCGACAGGCTCGGTGTGTCCCTGAAAGCGTTCGGGAGATCGCGCATCGACCAGAAGGCTCCACTTGTCGTTCAGCAGTGCGGCGACCTCGTCCATGCTGACCTGCATCCCTCGGCGAGGCTCCGCTCTGAAGATCGTCGGCACCCGGTGTTCCTCCCCGGATCTCGTCGGCCTTGCTTCTCGTTTCCACTTGGCCCATCCGCCGTCAAGGACTGCGACGTTCTCGTGCCCGAGATAACGTAGCGACCACCACAAGCGGCTGCCGTAGATGCCGCTGTCCTGGTCATAGGCGACGACCTGGACGTCGCGGGAGATTCCCAGGCGTCCAAACGTTGTCGCGAGCGATTCAACCGAGGGCAGTGGGTGGCGGCCGTTACTGCCGGTTCGCGGCGCCGCCAGGTGTTGGTTAAGACTGACGTACACCGCGCCGGGAATGTGCGCGGAAAGGTATTGCTCGTGCCCCCACGACTCGTTCTGAAGATCGTATCGGCAGTCGACGATGACCCATGCCTCGTCGAGGTGCGAGGCGAGGGTCTCGGTTGAAATGATCGTGCGGTACGGCACTTATCGATAGTTCTCGAGCGCGGCGATTCGTTGCGCCAGCGGCGGGTGAGTCGAAAACAACGTCGCCCAACCGCGTCCGCCACTGATCTTCATCGTGGCGAGCGCCTGATGCTGCGTGTCCACGAGCTCGTGATTGGCGGCGAGCCGACGAAGCGCGCCAATCATGCGCTCACGTCCGGCCAGGGTGGCGCCGCCATGATCGGCCCTGAACTCGCGGTAGCGCGAGAACCAGTTGACCACCAGCGAGCCCAGGATGCCGAGCACGATCTGGAGCACGAACACGATCAGGTAGTAGCTGCCGCCGCCGTTGTTGTTACGCGAGTCGCCGGATCGCGTGAGGGCGTAGGCGATGACACGCGCGAAGAACATCACGAACGCATTCATCACACCCTGCAGCAGCGTCATCGTGACCATGTCGCCGTTGGCGATATGCGAGACCTCGTGAGCCAGCACGCCTTCGACTTCGTCCTGACGCATCGATCGCAACAGGCCGGTCGAAACCGCGACCAGGCTTCGGCTCTTGCTTGGACCGGTCGCGAAGGCGTTTACCTCTGGTGACTCGTAGATGCCCACTTCAGGCATCGGCAGGTTGGCCTGACGCGTCAGCCGTGCGATGGTCTCATACAGCCAATCCACCTGGCTGTTGCCAGTGCGGCCGTCGACCAGCTGCACCCCTGTCGCCCGTTTTGCAATCCATCGCGACATCTGGAGAGAGATGAACGCGCCGCCCATGCCCCAGAAAAGGCAGAACACGGCCAGTGATTGAATGTTCAACCCTTCCGGTCCGATGCCGCTGCCGACGCCGAAAAGCGCGGCAACGATGCTGAGCGTCAGCACGACGGCGATGTTGGTGACGATGAAGAGAAAAATGCGTTTGGCCATGACGGTCTCAGGATACCAAATCGGCTGGTTTCCGGTTCGATTCGTGATTTCCTCTCCCAGCCGGCCTGACCGGCTGGATCGCTGACAAACAAGTCACGCCTTCCGCGATCAAGACGGCGTGCCCGCGAAGCGGGGCCAAAAGATGCAGCGGCCAGTGAGGCGGTCGGATGCAGCGCCTCGCTGGCTATTAAGACGACGCGAGGCGTCCCAACGTTTCGCGGCGGTGGGTGCAAAGGTGGGCGGAATTGCCCGGCGGCATGAACTAGGACAATTGCCTGTAGGACATGTGGATTGTCTGTGCGGACAATGCTTATATTGCGGCATGACAATGTGGCTGCCGAATCTGGAAGGGCGTAAGGGGCCCGTCTATCGGGCGATCGCGGACGCAATCGATGCCGACGTCGAGCAGGGGACGCTTCGACCCGGTACCCGGTTGCCGCCGCATCGCGACCTCGCCGACCACCTCGGGGTGACGGTCACGACGGTGACACGCGCGTACACCGAGGCGGCGCGCCGCGGGCTGACGTCGGGGCACGTCGGCCGCGGAACATTCATCCGGGGGCGCGAGGCCGAGGAGAACGACAACAACGGGTTGCTCGATCTCAGCGTCAACGTGCTGATGCCGGACCGAGAGGTGGCGAACCTCGAAGTGCATCTGATGCGGAGGCGGGTCCTGCCGTGGACGCAGTTGCTCGGCTATGCGCCCAAGCGGGGGCACGTGCGCCACCGGCAGGCGATGGCCGCCTGGTTGACGTACCTCGGGCTTGCGGTCGATCCCGATCACATCGTGCTCACGGCCGGTGCTCAGCATGGTCTGGCCACCACCATGTCCGCCCTCCTCAAGCCGGGCGATACGTTGCTCGTCGAGGATCTGACGTATTCGGGTATACGGCTGCTGTCGCAGCAGATGCATTTCAAGATGCGCGGTGTCGGGATGGACGGCGAGGGCCTCAAGCCGGAGGCGCTCGAGGCCGCGTGCCGGACCTCTCGCACCAGTGTCCTGTACTGCATGCCGCGTCTTCAGAATCCGACGTCAGCGGTGATGTCCGAGAAGCGGCGGCGTCAGATTGCGGCAATCGCCGAAAAGTACCGCTTGACAGTGATCGAAGATGACACCTACGGCTTCCTGTCGCCGGAACGCTGGCCACTTGCTCGACTGATTCCTCATCGCACAGTGTTCGTCACGAGTCTGTCGAAGAGCCTGTTCCCGGGAATGCGACTCGGCTGCGCGGTCGCGCCGCCAGGCATCCTCGAGAAGATTGTCGACGCGGTGTGGGCAACGATGATCACGACATCGTCGATCGGCGCCGATCTGTTGAGTGGGTGGATCGAGGATGGGACGGCGGCGCGCATTGCGGATTGGAAACGTCATGAAGGAGCGGCGCGTCAGGTGATCGCGACGCGATTGTTGAATGGGCAGCGTTTTCAGACGCACCCGTCCAGCCCGCACATCTGGCTCAGTCTGCCGACGCGATGGTCGTCTGAGGGATTCGTCGCTCAGGCGCGGACGCGCGGCGTCGCGGTGAACGCCTCGTCGGAGTTCGCGGTTGGCACCGAGGAACCCAAGGCCGTGCGTCTGTGCGTGGGGACGCCGCGAACGCGCGCGAGCCTCGAACAGGCGCTGGCGCGTGTGAGTGAGTGTCTGCAGGATCGCGCGCCGACCGCGCGCGCAGTCGTGTAAGACACCGGGTGTGATTTTCAGTGCCGCCTGCGATAATCACACCGGGTGTCGTCAACGCAGCGCTTCGGCCAGGCGATGCAGGAACAATCCGACGTCCGTAACGACGCCGACGGTCTGCTGCGAACCGCGATCGCTCAGCTTGGTCACGACGGCGGGGTTGATGTCGACGCACACCACCCGCACCCATGACGGCAGCATATTGCCGACGCCGATACTGTGCAGCATCGACGACAGCATGAGTACCATCTGCACATTGTTCGAGAGCACCGCCGCATAGCGCTCCTGCGCCTCGATCAGGTCCATGACGGTCTCGGGCAACGGGCCGTCGTCGCGGATACTGCCGGCCAGCACGAAATCGACGCCATGCGTAACGCATTCGTACATCACGCCTGACTTCAACACGCCTTGCGCGACCGCGGCGCGAATGCTGCCCGCACGGTTGATCGTGTTGATCGCCGCCATATGATTGCGGTGTCCCTGCTCGACCGGCGCGCCTGCCACGAGGTCGATGCCGAGCGAGGTGCCGGACAACGCGTACTCGATGTCGTGCACCGCCAGCGCATTGCCCGCCAACACGACGTTCACGTAGCCCTGCCGGATCAGCGCCGAGAAGTGCTCGACGCCGCCCGTATGCACGACCACCGGACCGGCAACGACGGCGATGCGCCCGCCGCTGCTTCTCACGTCGCGCATCATCTGCGCGATGCGCGACACACTGCCTTCCACACGTCGCTCCGAGGAGACGTCGTTGCTCATGAAAGCGAAGCCGAGGCGGTCGCGCTCTTTGAACTCCGGCGTGACGCGAATACCGACGTGTCCGCAGACGACACGTTCACCCGCCTTCACATCGCGGAGCTTGCGGCAGGCGGCCGTGGCGCCGTCAACGACGATGACGGCGTCCATGCGCTGCTTCTCGACCTCGACCCAGCGCCCCTCCAGTCGCACGTGTGTGCGGTGATTCGTCGTCGAGTAGAAATCGTCCGGGACGCAGCGATCTTTTTCCGCCGGCTTCAAGACGGCGTTCGCCTCGCGCACGGCATGCGCGCCAAAGCCCGTGAGCTGCTGGAAGAGGTCGTCGAGCGTCGTGTCGTCGGCGACGGTGACGCGCATCTGAATGCGCGAGACATCGTCATTTGTCTTGCCGATGTCGAACGAAAGGATTTCGTACGACCCTTTGACCTCGATGATCTTGTCGAAAATGGCGGACAGGAGACCGGAGTCGATCAGATGGCCTTCTGCCTCGATCGTGTCTGTCACTGACATCGCGTAATTCTACTGGTTGTTCAGCTTCCATCTTCGCGCTTTGCGCTATGGTGGACAGGGTCGGCGCATCGGACGGTATTCTGATGTTGTCTCTCTGCTTTCGGCGTTGTTATGTCCAGCGACTCATCCCTCGTTCACCGCAAGCCGCGTCAACCAGTTGAACTGAAGACGCTCTTCAACGCCTGGGGCCGGATGCTGCTCGGCCACAGTCCGCTGCTGTCGATTGAAATCACGCGTGAATGCCCGCTGCATTGTCCCGGCTGCTACGCCTATGAGCCGATGCACCTTGGAGGAGGCATCACACTCAGGCAGGTCCACGATCTGCACGGCGATCCGCTCGTCGACCGCGTGCTCGCGTTGATTCGCTCTCACCGGCCCGTGCAGGTGTCGTTTGTCGGTGGCGAACCGCTCGTCCGCCATCGAGAGCTCAGTCGAATCCTTCCGGCGGTGAGCGCCATGGGCGCGTACTCCCTTGTCGTTACGAGTGCCGTGATCCCGTTTCCACGTGACTGGAATGCCATCCCCAGAGTCCGGGTGGCCGTCTCGATCGACGGACTGCAGCCCGAGCACGACGCCCGCAGAACGCCGGCGACCTATCGACGCATTCTCGAAAATCTCAAAGGCCGCGAAGCCGATGTGAGCTGGGTAATCACAAACCAGATGCTGCAGCGGCCAGGATATCTGGATGAGTATCTTGCCTTCTGGACCGCTCGTCCGGAGATCGGGCGCATCTGGCTGAGTCTTTACACGCCGCAGAAGGGCGAGGTCAGCGCTGAACGGCTGACACGCGCGTCGCGCGAACGGCTCTTCACGGAGCTGCCGGGCTTGAAGGACAAGTATCCGACGCTGGTCCTCCCGCACGGCGCGACGGAAGCGTTTGCCAATCCTCCCGCGAGCCCGGAGGAATGCACCTTCTCGCGCGTGTCAGTGAACTACTCAGCAGACCTCAAGACACGAGTCCAGCCGTGTTTCTTCGGAGGGAATCCTGATTGCTCGCAGTGCGGCTGCGCGGTGAGCGCGGGACTGCACTGGCTGCGCGAGAAGCCGATCGCCCTCGGTCTGCGGGCACGGCATCTGATCGACGCGTCGCTGGCGATTGGTCATATCGATCGCGTTGCGCCGCAGGAGTCCGGCTAACCAAAGGTCCGGCTAAAGGCCGGACACTACTTCATGGTGGTTGAGAAGCCGGACACTATGGCTTCACGGATTCTGGCGCGACGAACTTGTAGCCCACGCCTCGCACCGTCACCAGGATTTTGGGAGAGGCGGGCCGATCCTCGAGATACCGCCGCAGCCGCACGATGAAGTTGTCGATGGCGCGAGTGTCGGTGCTCTCGTGCAGCCCCCACACTTCCTCGAGCAGCGTGCCGCGAGGGATGGCTCGGCCCGCGTTCCGCACGAGGTAGCGGAGAAGGTCGCACTCCATTTGCGTCAGTCGGTATGACGTCCCGTGCGCCCGGACCTCCATGGCGCTGAAGTCGAGTGTGCGCCCCTCGAATGAATACGTCTCTTGCGTGGTCCCTGGCGCCTCTACATCACGCTCGTTCCATCGCCGTCGCCGCTGCAGCCCCTTGAGCCGCGCCATGAGAATCGCCAGCTCGAAAGGCTTGGGCAGATAGTCGTCGGCTCCCGATTCGAATCCGCGCAGGACATCCTCGGCGCGGCCGCGAGCCGTGAGCATGAGGATCGGCACGAACTGACCGGCCGCGCGCAGCTCCGTGGCCACGGTGAACCCATCCTTACCCGGAAGCATGACGTCGAGAACGACGACTTCGAATGCGTGCCGCTCTTTCAGCAGCAGCTCGAGGGCCTGCTCGCCGTCGCGCGCAACGACGGCCTCGTAGCCCTCCGCTTCGAGATTGAAGCGAAGGCCATCAGCAATATGTTGCTCGTCCTCGACGATCAGAATGCGCGTCAACATGCTCTCCGCGCACGTGAAGCGTGCGCTCTGCGGGCGCTACTGAGTGATCAGGCGCGGAAGCTCCAGCGTGAACGTGGCGCCGCGTCCCTCGCCTTCGCTCTGCACGAACACACGACCGCCATGGGCGCGGGCGATGGAGCGGACGATGTACAAGCCGAGGCCCGTGCCCTTGATGTTGCGAAGCCCACGCGCCTGCACGCGATAAAAGCGGTTGAAGATTCTCTTCAGCTGCTTCTTCGGAATGCCGATGCCGCGATCCTGTACACGGATCCACACCGTGTCGGGTGCGGGGGCGGCCACAGACACAGTGACCTGCACGCTGTTGCCCGAATATTTCACGGCGTTGTCGAGGAGATTGCTGACGACTGTCCGCAGTTCCTCGGCATCGCCGCTGACGACCAACGCACGGTCGCGCGGCGCGTCGAGCGCGATGGCTCCCGAATTGAGGTGATGTCGGACGATCGCTAGGCCGACGCACTCGCCGGTCAGCGCACCGACATCCACCGGTCCGCGGATCACGGCCCTCGGGCGCTCGCGGACGACGCCAGCTTTGAGTACTTGGTCGACGGTGCGATGAAGACGTTCCGCATCCGCCAGCATGATGTCGTAGAACTCCCGCCGTCTCTGTTCGCTGACGTCGCGCGACTGGAGGGTCTCGAGATACAGGCGAATCGACGCGATGGGGGTCTTGAGCTCGTGCGTCACGGCGTTGATGAAGCTGTCGTGTTCCTCGTTGCGTTTGATTTCCAGGACGAGGAATACGGTGTAAACGATGAGGCCCGCGATGATCAGGCCAAAGAGGACGACCCCGAAGATGATCGGCGTAATCCGGCCGGTATTGGTGATCACCCAGCTGATGTTGAGCAGCAGCGCCGCGATCACCAGCAGCACGCAGAGGACGACAAAGAAGGCGATCGCCTTCTGGCGTCGAGTCACCGGGTGATTTTAGCAATGCAGAATTCAGAATGCAGAGGTGCAGGCTGAATCTGGCGCGGGGGCCGAAGCACCCCGCGCTACGGAAGGTACGCCGTTGCGCTGCTAGGCGACAGCTTCGTCTGCCGGAATGACCACGTCTTCGGCCAGGGGTTGCTTGATTTTCGCGAGTTTGACGTCCCAGGCGAGGCCAAGCAGCTGTAGCGTCCGAATCCCGATCCAGTTCTGATCGAGTTCATACCAGGCCAGGCCGTGGCGGGCGCTAGTCGGATGCGCATGATGATTGTTGTGCCAGCCTTCGCCGAACGTCAGGAGTGCGACCCACCAGTTGTTCGTCGAATCGTCTCGTGTCTTGAACCGGCGAGTACCCCATTTGTGCGTGGCAGAGTTGACTAGCCACGTCGCGTGGAGACCGAAAGTCGTCCGGAAGAAGATGCCCCACAGCACGTACGGAAGCCCGCCAAACGCGAGCAGACCAAGGCCGACCACCACGTTGCTGACCCAGTGCCAGCTGGAAAGCCACACATGGAACCGGTCGCGGCTCAGGTCCGGGACATAGCGGGCCAGGACGGAGGCATCGTGGTGCAATCCTTCGCCAAAGAGGATCCAGCCCATGTGCGCCCACCACGTACCTTCGCGAGGCGTATGCGGGTCGCCGTCCTGATCCGATTTTTGATGATGGATGCGGTGAGTGGCTACCCAGAAGATGGGCCCACCTTCAAGCGCCAGCGTTCCGCAGAAGGTGAGGAAGTACTCGACCCACTTCGTCGTCTTATAGCCGCGATGGGTCAGCAGTCGGTGATATCCCATGCCGATGCCGAGCATTCCGCCGCCGTAGTACAGAATCAGTGCGGCGAGCATGGCGCCCGTGTCGATGTAGAAGAGAGCCGCCACGGCGCCGATGTGGAACCCGGTCATGGCTATTGCGGTTATCCAGTTCAGGCCGGTCTGATGTTTCCGGCCGTACAAGAGCATCGGTGTCGCCATTAACGCAGGTATCCTCCAGAAAGTGTTTTCGACAAAGGAACGAACACACCATAGCAGCCCTGCAGCCGGCGCACTGTAATACTTCTGTACGCAACACCAACTACTAGGGGTTCAATGAGTTCGCCCGATGTCTTCGCGTTGTCAATTCATGCAGATTACCGGTGCCGGCACTCGGGCGCGTGTTGCTCGGCCGACTGGGACGTACCAGTGGAATTACCGGTTTACCGAACGCTGCAGGAGGCCGTTCAAAGGGGGGTGCTCCGACCGCAAGCCGCTGCCCGGCATCTCGATCCCTTTATCGTTGACGCAGACCTTCCCGACGATGTGGCGGCGATGTTCGAGCGAACCGATGCAGGCGAGTGTGTCTTCCTCGAGCGTGATACGAAGTTGTGCATCGTCCACCGCGACATGGGCGAAGCAGCTTTGCCGGCGACGTGTCGGCACTTTCCTCGGCTGGCCGTTCGGGACCGGCGCGGCACGTTCGTCACGTTGTCCCACTTTTGTCCGACCGCGGCGTCGATGCTGTTTCGCGACGATTGCGCTCTCGCCATCGTCTCGGGACCACACGCGTTCCCGCCTGCTGACTACGAAGGATTGACCGTCACCGGCGAGGATCTGCCTCCGCTCCTGTCGCCCACGATGCTCATGGATCTGGCTGGATACTCGGCCTGGGAATTTCACATGGTCCGTCGATGCGCAGAGGTCGGAAACAGCCCGGAGTCAGTACTGGCGACTCTGGTGCGCGACGCCCAATTACTGCGTCAGTGGAAACCCGGAGAAATCACGCTGGTCGACGCGGTTCGAGGTCTGCCGGTCCGCTCGGAACGGACGCGGGCGACGGGCACGCTCGACGACAGTTTCACGTTGTACGAGGGCATCATGCGAGCAGTGCCAGACGACCTGCGTCCGTCGCCCGACGAATCCGGTCTCGATGTGGCATTCGCGGATCTCGTGAGTCCTGTCTGGCCGACATTCGATGTTCCTCTTAATCGGTATATCGCGGCCAAGGCGTTTGCGTCATGGACCGCCTATCAGGGGCGCGGTGTGATGACCATCGTTCGTGGCCTCGAAGCCGCGCTTGCGGTTGTGCGCATCGAGTCAGCCCGGCAGTGCCGTGACGCGACGCGAGTCCTGGACGCGGAGTTGTTGCGGGGCGCCTTTCGAAGCGCGGATTTCATCCTCAATCACCTGGCAGTCGGGGAAGACCTGGCTGAGGCCTGGTCTGCCGCCGAATCCTGACGGAATCCAGACGGGGTCAGACCCCTTCACACCCCTTCACATGCGTAAATCTGTGAATGCGGGTCTGCACGCTGGCCAACGCTGCGTAAAGTCGTAGAGGCAGGTGTTCAGACGGCGCATCTCTAAACACGAACCGCCATGTCGAACACCGCAACCACCGGACCATGATCGCTGGTGCCGAACTCGCGTTGCACGACACACGATGTCGCGCGCGCGGCGAGGGCCTCGCTGGCAAACACATAGTCGAGACGCCATCCGATGTTGCGCTGTTTGAGGTTGCGCCAGGGCGCCCACCACGTGAACAGGTTGGCGTTCTCAGGGTCGAGCGTCCGATGCACGTCGACGAGACCGTGGCCGAGGATCTGCTCGATCAAGGCGCGCTCATCAGGGCGCTGACCAACGATGCCGGGGCGCCGCTCTTTTGGATGCACGTCCATGTCGGTTCGCGCGACGTTCATGTCGCCGCACATCACGAGCGGTGATCCCGCAGCCTGGCATTCGGCCGCAAATTTCCGCATGTCGTCGAGGAAGCGCATCTTCGCGACGAAATCCTTGCCGCCGTTCGGTACGTAAATCGACGCAACGGTTACGTCAGGTAGCGACACGGTGACGATCCGATGCTCGAAGTCGAAGGGAGGATGCCGGAACGCCGGTGGATCGGGATACGTTGCGGCGCGGACGTGAAGCGCCACGCCTGAATAACCCTTGCCGCCGTGCCAATAGCACGAATATCCCTCGAGCTGGCAGATCCAGACGGGCAATTGATCGAGCGATGCCTTGATTTCCTGGAGACACAGCACATCGGGCTGCTCGCGCTCGATGAACTGCTGAAGCTCGGCTTGCCTTGCGCGGATCCCGTTGACATTCCACGTGGCGATTTTCATTGAAGGGTTGCTGGCCCGTCTGTGGACTGTGGCTACAGGCTAAAGTGTAGGTCATGCACGCGACCCTCGAGCTCGCACGACGAATCGATCGTGCCGAGATCGACTTCTGCGCGATGGCGACCCTGGGCGTCGCGCCCGATGCCGCGACGCTCGAGCGCGCCGGCGGCTTGGCCGTGTACGCCGCCCCCGGCTCACCCGTCAACAAGATGCTCGGCCTCGGTCTGGGCATCGACGTGAGCGACGACGACATCGACGCGGTCGAGCAGTTTTACGGCGAGCGGAGCTGTCCAGTGCAAATCGAGCTGTGTCCGCTCGCCTCGGCTGACCTGCCCTCGCGGTTGACCCGGCGTGGCTACGTCCTGCAGGCCTTCGAGAACGAGCTCGCCCGGCCAGCGCCGAGTGAGCCTGTGCAGCTGGCTGCTGGCGCCGATATTACCGTCGAAGCCGACGCCGACGAGCAACAGTGGCTGAACGTGGTTGCCGAGGGCTTCTCAGTGCCCGATCGACTCGTGCCCGGGAGCCCTCCGATGCCGCATGATGCCGTGGCAGCCATCAGTGACATCATGCGGCTGTTCTTTCATCCCGAGATCGTGCGGTACGTTGCGCACGTTGACGGAGAGCCGGCCTCGGCCGCCGTAAGTTTCATCAAGGGCGGCGTCATGTGTATTGCCGGGACCGCGACCCGTTCCGCGTTTCGTCGCCGGGGACTGCAAAGCGCCATCGTTGCGCGCGCCATGAACGACGGATTACGGAAGGCCGACTTGATCATTGCCACTACCGAACCGGGCAGCGTCTCGCAGCGAACGTTCGAACGGCTTGGATTCCGCATCGTGTATACCCGCGCAATTCTGGTGAAGTTCTGATCCTGTGGAAAGATGGCTGCCGTGACCGTGCTGACGCGTACGCGGGTCTTGATCGGGCTGTCGCTGCTGCTCCTGCTGACGGCCGCGTACTCGCGCACGCAATCGCAAAGCGTCTCCACCATCACCCCGCCCTCCGTCGAGTTCGGCGCGAACATCGGCGATGACTACTTCCTCGCCACCTACTCGCAACTCGAAACGTACTGGAAGCGCCTCGCGCGCGAGTCCGACCGGCTGCGGCTCGTGGACATCGGCCGCACGGAAGAGGGCCGCAGTCAGTGGATGGCAATTATCTCGGCGCCAGAGAATCTGCGCAGGCTGGATCACTATCGGGACCTCTCGCGGCGTCTCGCGCTTGCCGAAGGGCTGAATGATGCTCAGGCGCACGCCGTGGCTGCGGAAGGGAAAGCCATCGTCTGGATCGATGGCGGTCTGCATGCCAACGAAGTGCTGGGCGCGCAGCAGCTCATCGAAACGGTGTATCAGCTGGTGAGCGGTACAGACGAAGAGACGCGCCGCTTTCTGAGGGACGTGATCGTGCTGGCGGTGAATGCCAACCCCGATGGTCACGAGCTCGTGGCCAACTGGTACATGCGCGAAGGCGATCCTGCCCGCCGCTCGCTGGCCGGTGTCCCGCGCGCGTATCAGAAATACGTCGGGCACGACAATAACCGCGACTTCTACATGTCGAGCCAGGCCGAGACGATCAACATAAACCGCGTTCTCTACAAGGAGTGGTTTCCGCAGATCGTCTACGACCATCATCAGACGGGGCCGCCGGGGACGGTAATGTTCGCGCCGCCGTTCCGGGACCCATTCAATTACTTCCTGGATCCGCTGATTCCGGTCTCAATCGATCTCGTCGGCGCGGCGATGCACGCGCGTTTCGCGGCAGAGGGGAAGCCCGGCGTGACGATGCGCACGGGTTCGAACTACTCGGCGTGGTGGAACGGCGGCCTGAGAACGACCGCGTACTTCCATAACCAGATCGGACTGCTGACCGAAACGATCGGCAGCCCGACGCCAATCGACATCCCGTTCGTACCGGAACGCCAGCTGCCGAGCGCCGATCTGCCGTATCCGATCGCGCCACAGCGGTGGCGGTTCCGTCAGTCGATCGACTACTCGATGACGGCGAACCGCGCGGTGCTCGATGTCGCCTCACGCCATCGCGAAGCGCTGCTCTTCGGCATGTACCGGATGGGGAAGAATTCGATTGAGCGCGGCAATCGAGACTCGTGGACCGTTTCGCCGCGTGCGCTCGCCAGTTCGGGGGCGTCGCAATTTCGCGGCGACTACGACCGGCAGTTTCGCGACCCTGCACGTCGCGACGCTCGCGCGTACGTATTGCCTTCCGATCAGCCCGACTTCCTGACGGCGACCAGGTTCATCGATGCCCTGCTCAAGACTGGGATCGCAGTCCAGCGCGCGACGGCCGAGTTCAGCGCCGGCGGCAAGCGATACCCGTCGGGATCGTTTGTCGTGAAGACGGCGCAGGCCTTTCGTCCGCACGTGCTCGACATGTTCGAGCCCCAGGACCATCCCGACGACATTCCGCGCCCCGGCGCGGCGCCAATTCCACCTTACGACAGTGCCGGGTGGACGCTGGCGTTCCAGATGGGCGTGAAGTTCGATCGTATCCTCGAGGGCCTCGAAGGACCGTTTGAGCGAGTTGAGTCGGTGTCGATGCCTGCCGGCCGAGTGACGGGAACTCCCCGTTCTGCCGGATATCTGGTCAGCCATCATCAAAACGACGCCTTCACCGCCGTCGGACGACTGCTCGCTGCCGGAGAGAGCGTCTTCTGGCCGCGCGACCGTACGCTCGGGGGCGGCGAAGAAGGCACAGGCGTGATGTATATCCGGGCGCGGCCGCAGACGCGGGCGGTTCTCGAGAAGACTGCGGCTGATCTCGGTGTGACGTTCAACGGAGTCGCGTCGCCGCCGGCGGGTGCGGCGCTCAAGCTTCGGCCGGTGCGCATCGCCCTGTGGGATCGCTACGGCGGTTCGAGCCCCAGTGGCTGGACGCGCTGGTTGCTGGAGCGATACGGATTCCCGTTCGACGTCATCTACTCGCAGGATATCGACGCCGGAGCGTTGAAGAGCCACTATGACGTCGTCGTTCTCACCGACGACGCGGTGCTCAACGATCGCGATAGCAGTGAGCGCGCCAGCAATATCCCCGCTGAGTACCGGCACACGACTGGGTCCTTGTCCAGCGCGCGTTCAGTGCCCGAGCTGAAGGCGTTCGTCGAACAAGGCGGCACCCTCATCACGGTCGGCCGATCGACGGCGATCGCGGCAGATCTCGGGCTGGGGCTGTCGAGCGCCCTCGTCGAACCACGCAGCGAGGGAGGTCGTCCGCTGACGCCGGAGCAGTACTACATCCCAGGGTCAGTGCTTCGCGCGAGCGTCGACAACACCACGCCGCTCGGGTACGGATTCGAGCGTCAGGTGGATCTCTTCTTCGACAACAGCCCGGTCTTCCGCCTCCGAAGCGAGGCCGGGGACGTCATCACGCGGGTGGCGTGGTTCTCGAGCGCGTCGCCGCTGCGAAGCGGCTGGGCCTGGGGCCAGAAGTACCTCGAAAACGGTGTCGCGGTGGCCGATGCGCGGCTCGGTCGCGGCCGCGTATTGATCTTCGGCCCGGAAATCAACTTCCGCGCGCAATCACACGGAACGTTCAAATTCCTGTTCAACGCGATCTATTACTCGACGGCGGAAGCGACAAGCCTCGAGGATGAATCTGATACATCTGTTAAGAAGTAGCGCGAGTCTTCAGGTGTTTTCCCTGTGGGCGTCAGCGCAGGGTTAGCGTGCGCAATTATCGCGATGCGGGGGCTGAAGCCCGCGCTCTTCGCCATGTCGAAGAGCGTTAGCCGTAGTTACTTTGAGCCGGTCAACTCGCGAAGCAGCGCGATCGTGGCTTCGTCAGGCTGGCGCGCGCGTTGAGCAGCCTCGAGCGGTGTGCGCCCGGCTTTGTTCGTGATGTCGAGGCGGGCGCCTGACTGAACCAGCAGTCGAATCACAGAATGAAGTCCGCTACCGGTCGTCGCGGCAGTGTGCAGGGCCGTGTCGCCGTTGGCGTTGGTCTCGTTGACATCCATTCCCGCCGCAATGCCAATCTCGATCGCGGCGAGCGCCTGTTCTTCCGAGATATGCTGGCTCTCGTCCCCACCGGAGCTCACCGCTCCAGCCGCGAGCATGAGTGCATTGTTCCCGCTTTTCTGCGTCAGTTTCGCATCGGCACCGGCGTCGAGCAGTAACTGCATGACGGTCGCGTCGCACTTGCGCGCCGCACGCATGAAGGGCGTCGAGCCTTCGCCGAGCCTGTTGTCTCCCGCGTCGTAGACACGCTTGAGGATCGGTCCGTTCAAGCGCGCATTGGGACTGGCTCCTTTCGCAAGAAGCATTTTGATGATGCCGATGCTGCCCTCGATGACGGGCGCGGGCGGATACGGCCGGCCGAAGGTATCGCCCAGCGTATGCATGTCGATGGCGGCGTACAGCGGCGTCATGCCCTTGATGTCGGCCAGGTTCAGGTCCGCGCCTTTCGCGATGAGAACCGACGCAGTTTCCCAGTGCGCGTTGATGATGGCGATGATGAGGGCGGTCGTGCCCTCCGGGTCCTGCAGGTCGAGATTCGCGCCAGCGTCGGCCAGCGCGTGCGCCGCGTCGACGGCGCCTTCGCGCGCCGCGTACATCACGGCGGACCAGCCGCCGCGTGGCAGCACCGTCTGCCCGACATACGAGACGCCTTCTTCGACGCCCGAGAGCAGCACGCCATTCTGCGTGTGCGGATAGCGGGTGACCGTGGACTGGATGTTCGCGTCGGCTCCGGCCTCAGCGAGGGCACGGACGGCATCCGCCCGGTTGCTGACGGCCGCCCACACCAGCGCGGTCGTCCCGGTGCGCGTCTCGTGCGCGTTCACGTCCGAGCCGGCCGCGATCAGGCGCTTCACGGCGTCGACGCTGCCCGTTCTCGCCGCGTGCATGACGAGCGTCTGCCCTTCGGGAAGCGTGGCCTCGGCGCTTTTGACGCTCGCGCCGGATTTCAGCAGGAGGTCGATGAGGTCCGCGCGTCCGATGCGCGCCGCCAGCGACAGCGGGGTGACGCCGTACCGGTTCGCCGCATCGACTCGCGCGCCCGCCCGAATCAGCAGTTCTGCGCTCGACACATCGCCGGCGCGAACCGCCCAATGCAGCGCGCTCGTCCCGTCGACCTCGGTCGCGTTGACGTCAGCTTTGCGTGCGATCAGCGTGCGCACGGATGCAGCGTTGCCGGCCTTGACCGCGGCAACGACTTCCGGTTCCAGCCCCGCAGCGCGCGCAGGCAGAGCTATCGCCAGGATGATGAGTGAAGCGACCCAGCGCATCAGAAGAATTCCGCAGTACCTGTGCTCTCTCCGAACTTGCTCATCGGACTGTCGAAGTGATTGGCCACCGTCAGCCACAGGTTGCCAAGCGGTGTGTTCTTCGGCAGGACGACGTGACGGTTGCCTCTGCCGGTGCCGCCGCCGACGGCGACCATGGGCAGCGGATCGGTCGCGTGCACGTTGGAGTTGGCCATGCCGCTGCCGAAGAAGATCAATGAGCGATCGAGCAGCGTGCCGTCGCCGTCGGGCGTCGCGCGCAGCTTTTCCAGCAGGCGCGCGTACATCTGCAGGCAGAAGACGTTGATCTTCGCGTTGGCCGCTACCTTCTCGGGCTTGTCGCCATGGTGCGAGGTGACGTGCCACGGATCGCTGATCCCGATCTGCGAGAAGGTTCGCTGACTGCCTTCGCGCGACATCATGAATGTGAAGACGCGCGTGAGCTCCGCCTGCAGGGCTACGGCAATCAAGTCGGTCATCAGCGCGCTGTGGGCGTCGAAGGTCTCCGGTATGCCGAGCGGCTTGACCATCGTCACATCCGCCCGCTGCTGAGCCTCGCTCCGTTGAATCCGGCGCTCGATTTCGCGGATGTCATCCAGGTAATTGGCCACACGCGCGCGATCGTGCGCGCCAAGGCGTGACTGCAGCGCGCGCATGTCGTTGAGGACGCCGTCGAGAATGCTGCGCTCTTCGCGCAGCTTGCTCTGACGTTCCGCCTCGGAGCCACCGTCGCCGAAGAGGCGCTCGAACGCCACGCGCGGATTGATCTCCATCGGGAGCGGCGTGGTTGGCGTGGCCCATGAAATCGAATCGTGGTAGGCGCAGCTGTAGCCGGGCGTGCAACCGCCGACGTACCCGGTGAAGTCCTCGGTTGCGAATTCCAGCGACGGAAATGGCGACGACTGACCGATCTTCCTGGCGACCACCTGATCGATCGTCGTGCCGCACTCGAAATCTTCGGCTTCGGTGCGCTTGGGAATCGCGCCGCTCAGCCAGCCGCTGGCAGCCGCCGCATGCATTCCGGCCTGTCCGCCGGCGCGCTGCAGGTTGCTGACCACGACCATCTGTTCTTTGAAGGGGGCGAGGGTCTGCAGTGTGGGCGAGAGCTCGAATTGCGTGCCCGCTGATGTCGGCGTCCATGAACTCATGTCCGCGCCGTGTGGCACGTAGATGAATCCGACCCTCGACGGCCGTGCGCCGGGCGTCTGTGCCAGCGCTGTGGCCGCTGGAACCATTGCATCGAGAAACGGCAGCGCGACGGTTGCGCCGATCCCGCGCAGGAACGTCCGTCTGGGCAACGCACTCTTGGTGAGGAACATGTGCGATCTCCTACCTAGCCACCTTCTGCCGCATCTGGAAGGGCGCGCTCGCGACGATCCCGTCCAGGAGGGCTGAGAAACGATACTGCTGTTGTGCCGCGTCACGCACGATCTTTCGAACAATCGGCATGTCCTCTGCGGTGAGGCCGCGGCCGAGTGCATAGATGAGCAGTTTTTCTGTCAGCGTCTGCACGAAGACGTCGGGCCGCCGCAGCAGCGCCTGCCGGAGCGACGCCACACCACTGATAGGCGTGCCATCGGTCAGGATATCCGCGGTATCGAGCGACAGGCCTGACCGATCCTCCGTACGCCACGTGCCGACCACGTCGAAGTTTTCGAGCGCAAAGCCAATCGGGTCCATTGTCTGATGGCAGTTCGCGCAGACTGGATTGGTCCGGTGCCGCTCCATCTGCGCCCGCATCGTCTTGGGTGCGCTCCCCGGCGGGTCGGTCTTGAGGGCCGTATCCAGGTCGGCCGGCGGCGCCGGCGGCGGAGTACCGATGATGTTCTCGAGCACCCATTTGCCACGCAGGACCGGCGACGTCGTCGTAGGGTGGGAAGTCGCCAGCAGCACGGCTCCCTTGCCGAGCAGGCCGAATCGCGCCGGATCCTTCAACTGCACGCGGCGGAACCCGCTGCCGAAGACATTGTCGATGCCGTACTGCCGCGCCAGCCGCTCGTTGACGAAGGTGTAGTCGGCGGTCATCAGGTCGAGGACGCTGCGGTTCTCCTGCAGCACGCTCTCGAAAAAGAGCTCGGCTTCGCGCCGGAACGCCTGACGCAGGTTGTCGTCGAAGTCGGGGAACAGATCTGAATTGGGCGTGATGCTGCGCAGGTTACGCAGGTGGAGCCACTGACCGGCGAAGTTGTTGACGAAGGCAGATGACCGTGGGTCCGCGAGCATGCGGCGCATCTCGCCGCGCAGCGTCGCCGGCTGATTGAGCCGTCCTTCGCGCGCGACCCGCATGAGTTCGTCGTCGGGGAGGGTACTCCACAGAAAGAACGACAGCCGCGACGCCAGCTCGAGATCGCTTACGCGGTAGGCGGTTCCGGGCGCGAGCGTCGCGGGCTCGGCTTCCGGACGAAATACGAACGACGGGCTGGCGAGGATGCGACGCAACCCGAATTGCACGCCGGTCTTGAACGAGCCGTCCGTGCGTCCCTGGTCGTACGACGACATGAGGTCAGTGACTTCTGCGCTCGACACCGGACGCCGGTACGCCTGGGTGGCGAGGGCCGAGAGAATGCGCCTCGCGCAGCTCGTCTCCCCCGCTGCGCCGGCCGGCGTGCAGGTGAAGACACGTGAGCTGGGTGGCTTCTCGGCCCCCTTGGCGTCGAACGGCCCCTGGATGGCGATGGACAGGACGTGGGGTGCACCCTCGGCGTCGAACGGATTCGCGAAGTCGCGAACGAATCGCTGCAAGCGGTGCGTCTCGAACGTTGGCGACGTCTTTTCGATGAACGCGGCGGCGACGTCCCGCTGGCCCGCCTTGACGAAGCGCCGGACGCGCAGCCGTGTCGCTTCAATTCCGTCCGACGTATCTGTCGGGTTCGTTTGAAGCGCGATCAGATCCTTGTCGCCACCGATCGACGCCGAAAGGATCCGTTCGCCATCGACCGTGAGCTCGACCTCCTGTGGATCTTCCAGGCCTCGCATCGCGCTCAGGTTCGTGCGATAGAGACGAACTTGAAATTCGTACTCGGCATCCAAAGGAAACGTGTGTGTCGCCCGCAGGCCGCCGACAGTGCCGAGGGGTAGCCCCTCGAGGTGCACGTCCTGTGACAAATCCTGGCGGGCGGTGTACGTGTCGCTGCCGACACCGATCCGCGAGTCACCGACCGCGACCGCGCTGATCTTGCGTGCGGCCGCAAGATACGCTTGCAGGAGTGCCGGCGAACTGCCTTGCGCATCGGCGACGTTGTCGAAACCGAATGCCGCGCCGTCGGGCGGCAATAGTGAGGTGACGTCGACGTCGAGCGAGAGCAGATCGCGAATGGCGTTCGCATACTCCGCTCGATTGAGCCTGCGAAGCGTCGGCCGGCCGGGATTGGCCGTGCCGGCACGATCGAGCTCGCCTTCGAGCCACGTGATGAGGGCGTTTGCCGTCGTCGCGTCAGGGCGCCGCGCGCCGCGAGGCGGCATGGCGCCGACGCGCAGCTTGCGCACCACTTTCTCCCACGACTCGGCGTCCTCACTGAGGTTATGGATATCGAGTTGATCGATCGCCAGGTTGCCTGACTTCAGCCTGTTGTTGTGACAGGTGACACAGTATTGCTGCAAGGTCGCCTGGTAGGCTGCAGCTGCAGCGATGGGTCTTGCCGACGCGCTTCGAGCAGGTTGCTGTGCGGCGGTCGACCAGGTACAGCACACAAGAACGCCGAGCGCGCTGATTCCGACGATCGTTCTCTTCACGGTCCCCCGCACGGCGATCGCTTCCGGCCGTGGATTCGTCGAGTATGACCGAGCGGCAGACGAACGCGAAACCCCATTTCGCGATTGGCAGGCCGGTCTACCTTGATTTGGGTATTCAGACGTAGTGCCCGGCTTCGGCCGGACTAGACATAGTGTCCGGCTTTAGCCGGACCGCTCAATTCCCGCTCAAACCGCCGGGCCACGGCGAGTTCATGTGGTAGGTAGCCGACGGTCCGATCATCTCCACGCGGCGGATCTTCCCGTTCTCGATGAGGAACGCCTCGGTCACCAGAATGCTGCTGGGCCGGTTGAACCCAGGATAGCTGTGTCTGGTGCCATCGGACAGGACGCCTTGATTGACCGTGCCCTGGTCGAACACCACGTGCGCCCAGACCACACCGCGTTCGGCATCGACCAGCGGGTAACGCCGCCCGTGGATGCTCTGCACGACGTAATAGAGGCCCATCTTGAATTGTGAGAGGCAATCCATGGCAAACAAGTTGATGGTGCCCGGTTTTTCGTTAGGCGGCCGCGGCACGTTGGTCGTCGGCGCTCCGTTCTCGATTCGATGGCAATCGTTCGTGAACGGGTAGGTGCCCGTACCGTTGATGCCCTTGCCGTCATTCTTCTGCAGCCCGGTGAAGTAACCATCGGCGACCGCGATCATCTCCTGTCGTGACAGCCGCTGCGCCGGAGGGATCGATTTGAACCAGATTTCTTCCGGCTTGCCGCTCTTGTCCATGGCGTCGATGTTGTTCGGTCCTCCGCCTCCCGGCTTGAAGTACACCGACTCGATCTCGGTGATGCGACCGAGTTCGACGCGCAGGCGCAGGCTCATGAGGATTGCCGTGTTCGCTTCGCGCATCGTCCCCATCATCGCGACCTGCCCGAACTCCGGGTCGGCGAAGATGTGTCGGTAGTTCCCGGTGCCGCTCGCGGTCTTCCAGAACCCGTCGCCGACCTTGAGCATCTGATAGTTCTCGCTGTATTTGACGTCCTCCGACAACGGCAGCTTGGAGGAATCGTGAGCGACAACGGCCGCGAGGTACTGATCGATCAGGCCCTCGAGGCAGGCGCGATTGCAATTGAGGGGGATGGGTCCGGTCGAACCGCTCACGCGAGCCGTAAAGGAAGCAGTGAGGAGAGCGGTCGCAACCGCCAGAGTCGTGAGCGCTGGGCGCATGAAGGTCCTCCGCGCGAGATTCTAATGCGGGACTCGGGACTCGGGACTCGGACGAAGTTTGCGTCAGTTGGGCCTACACCAATGACCGCTCTTGAAGCAAGTATCTTGATGTTTGAGATACTTTGTAAATAAGTGATATGGCCAGGACATCACAAGCTCGTGTCGACCTGCTCAGGCAGCTCGATGAGACGTTGCGCAGGGTCAGCGCCCAATCGGTGTTGTTGAGTGATACGGTGGCAAAGATCGTCGGCTTGAACTCGACTGATCTCGAGTGCCTCGATCTGCTCGAGATCGCCGGTCCGACCACCGCCGGGCGGCTTGCGGAACACGTCGGGCTTACGACCGGCGCCATGACGGCAGTCATCGATCGCCTCGAGCGTGCGGGCTTTGCCCGGCGCCATCGCGATCCCGACGATCGCCGATGTGTCCGCGTCGAGGCGCTGTCAGGAAACTTTCGACAGATCGCGGGGTTATACCGGCGATTGGCCGAAAGCACGGCCCGACTGCACGAGCAGTACGACGATCGTCAACTGACGCTGGTTGTCGAGTACCTGACCAGGGCCCTTGCCCTGGCCGCTGATCACGTGGCCTGGCTCCAGACTCAGCGTCCGGCAGTGCAGCGCAAGACTCGCACCCGCCGACCCCGGCGAGTCGCGCCGCCGCCGGCGCAGATCCTGCGTACCTGACGGTCTGGACGGAACGGGCCAGCCGAGGCCGTCGTCCAAAAACAGTGCACGGCTGCACACCAGAGGACTCTCAGACACATGCCTTATAGACGATGTACCACGCCGCAGATGATGGCCGCCGTGTGGCTGTTGTCGCTCGTGATTCCGCTTCCGGCACGCGCGCAGACTCGCGAGGCCGCCGCTGTTCCACCCGGACCGCTGACGCTCGAACAGGTGTTGTCGCTGGCCGAGCCTAGAAGCGAGGGCATATCGATCGCCGCCGCCGCCGTGCGGCGGGCTGAAGCCGATCAGATTCGCGCACGCAGCGGACTGCTTCCACAGCTGTCTGCCGCCGCCAGCTACGACCGTTCGCTCGCATCTGAATTCGACAATGTGTTCAACACTGGTGCGACCGGATCGGCGTGTCCGCCGTTCGCGCTCAATCCGCAGGCTGCCCTCGACGCGCGGGTCGCTGAACTCGAGCGCGCGATCGATTGCGGAGCCGTTGGCGGCGGATCCTTCGGGTCAGGCGGGATTGATGGCCTCGAGAATTTGCCATTCGGCCGGCGCAACACCTGGCGCGCGTCTCTGTCGTTTTCCCAGAGCCTGTGGTCAGGTGGCCGCAACGGCGCGCAGATCTCCCTCGCCGCCGTCGGGCGCGAGTCTGCGCAGTTGGGACTGACGACCGCGCGGGCGCAATTGCTGTTCGAGGTGACGCAGGCCTACTACGACGCTGTGCTGAGCGATCAGCTCGTCAACATCGCCGCCGCGACGCTCGAACAGGCAGGCGCGACGTTACGACAGGTCGAGGCGGGACTGAACGCGGGAACACAACCCGAATTCGAAGTCTTGCGCGCGCGCGTCAATCGGGACACGCAGCAACCCGTCCTCATTCGCCAGCGCGTCAACCGTGCGCTGGCGTACCTGCGCCTCAAGCGACTGCTCGATCTGCCGGCCGAAGCCGACCTGCAGCTGGCCGACGCGCTGTCGGACGACAACCTGCCGCCTCCGCCGGTATTCGTCGAGCGGGTGAGTGCCGTCGAGAACACCTTGCGCTCGAGCGACACGCCATCGCTGACCGTAGGAACCCTGTCGCTGCCGGAGCGTGTGGCCGTTGAGCAGGCGAGCGCGACTGTGCGGACGCGCGAAGCCTCGCTGCAGCTGACCGAAGCGCAGCGCATGCCCACGGTGTCGTTCAATTCCAACTACGCTCGGATCGCGTACCCGGACAACGTCCTCCCTTCGTTCGATCGCTCGAACTGGACCGTGGGTGTCAGCATGAGCGTGCCGATTCTCACCGGCGGTCGGCAACGCGGCGATGAGATCGTCGCACGAGAGGAGCTCGAACAATCGCGTCTGCAACAGAAGCAGGCCGAGGAGCTCGCCGCGCTCGATACGCGCTCGGCCTGGGCAGAGCTGCTCGCCGCCCGTGCCGCCTGGGAGTCGACGGCGGGAACGGTGCAGCAAGCCGACCGCGCATATCAGATTGCCGACGTCCGTTATCAATCGGGTGTCTCGACGCAGCTCGAACTCTCTGACGCGCGAGTACAGCGTCAGCAGGCGGGCGCGAATCGCGCGCTCGCCGCTCGCGATCTCCAGATCGCGCGGGCACGCGTGGCACTCCTTCCGGATCTCCCGATTGGGAACGCGTTGCCGGCAACGGGAGGCAATCCAATCATTCAACAACCAGCGCCTGCCCTACCGGCTCAGCCCGCTCCCGCGCAGGCCAATCCGCAGTTGAGAAATGCATCCGCCCAATTCACGCAGCGATAGGCAGGAACTCAATGAAGACTCGGTGGTCCCTGGCAGTTCTTCTCGTAAGCCTCGCGGTACTTTCCGCCGCATGCAATCAGCGTGTCGAAGGTGAGGGCACCGCGCCCGCTCCGCTGCCGGTTCAGCTCGGCGCGGAGAACGTCGTTTCAGTTCAATCGGGGACGATCATCGTTGGCCCGATCATCTCCGGTCAGTTGACGCCGACGCGCGAAGCGACGGTTCGCGCCGAAATCGGTGGGGCGGTTCTCGATGTGACGGTGGAGGAGGCGCAGGCGGTAACACGCGGCGCCGTTCTCGCCCGGATCGAGACGCGCACGCTCGAGGATGCCCGTCAGTCAGCGGCCTCGGCAGTCCGATCCGCGGAGAATCAGCTGGCCGTCGCCAGGCGGGAAACGGAACGGACAGAACGGCTGGTCGAGGCGGGCGCGCTGGCGGCTCGCGAGCTCGACGTGTCGCGCAACTCGGTCGCGGTTGCGGAGGCGGCGCTTGCCGATGCCCGGGCCCGGTTTGCCAGCGCCGAACGCTCGCTCGGCGATACGACCATCCGCGCGCCGTTCTCCGGCATCGTCGCCAGTCGTGCGGTACATGCCGGTGACATCGTGATGCCAGGTGCCGAGCTGTTCCGCATCATCGATCCATCGTCGATGCGGCTCGAAGCGTCGGTTCCCGCTGAGGATCTGTCCGTGTTGCGCGTGGGCGCGTCCGTGGACTTCACCGTGCGCGGCTACGACCGTTCGTTCAGCGGGCGAATCGAGCGCATTGCGCCGCAAGCAGATCCAGCAACGAGGCAGGTGCCGATCTACGTGGCGATTCCCAATGTCGGCGGACGGCTGGTGGCCGGCCTCTTCGCCGAAGGGCGGGTTGTCAGCGAGTCGGCGAACGGGTTGATCGTGCCACTCAATGCCGTCAACACCAGCGAAGGTGAACCGTGGGCGTTGCGTGTTCGCGATGGCGAGACCGAACGAGTTGCGGTGACGCTCGGTCTGCGCGATCCACGGCGCGAAGAGGTGCAGGTCGTGGCGGGATTGACTGCTGGAGATACGCTGCTGCGCGGCGCCGCGCAGGGTATTAGTCCAGGGACACCAGTCAAAGTGGCTGCCGCACGGTAACGCCAATGTTCATTTCAGATACCGCGATTAAACGCCCGGTCTTGACGATCGTGGCGATGTTGCTCTTCGTCGTTTTCGGACTGGTCGCGCTCGTCCAGCTCGATACGGACGAATACCCCGAAATTGATGCGCCCGTCGTGGTGATTGCGATCCCGTACCCGGGTGCATCACCCGACGTCGTCGAGCGCGAAGTCATCGATCCGATCGAGGAAGTGATCTCCGGCATCAGCGGTGTCGATCGGATGCGATCGAACTCGCTCGACAGCTTTGCCAACATCATCGTGGAGTTCGACTTCTCGAAAGATCCGCGGTTGGCGAGCCAGGAGGTCCGCGACAAGATTGGAGAGATTCGCAACGAACTGCCGAGCGAGATGGAAGAGCCGATCCTCACGCAGTTCGATCCGGCCGACCGACCGATCATGTCGCTGACGCTCTCGTCTCCGGGCCTTACCGGCGCGGAGCTCACCCGGCTGGCCGACCCGGACATCACCCGCCGGCTCCGCGCCATTTCCGGCGTTGCATCGGTCAACCTCGTAGGCGCCGTTGAACGCGAACTGGTTGTCGAGATCCGGCCTCGCGATCTGCAGGCCAGTGGCGTCGGCGTGTCGCAGGTCGTGCAGGCGCTTCAGTCTCAGAACCTCGCTTCGCCCGTGGGCCGACTCGCAGGAGAGCTCGAGGAGCGCACGATCAGGCTCAAAGGGCGTCTCGAGTCACCCGCGGACTTCAAGCAGCTGGTGGTGTCGCAATCGCAGGGGCGCGTGATCCGGCTGGGCGATCTGGCCGACGTGCGCGACGCGACCGAGGAACCGCGTTCCTTCGCTTTGTACAACGATGAATCGGCGGTGGGCATCGACATCCTCAAGTCGACCGGGTTCAGCACGACTGCGATCGCCGAACAGATACGCACGCGCGTGGCCGACATTCAACGCACGCTCCCTGCCGGCGTGACGCTTCGCGTGGTCACCGATGCCGGCGTGCGCGTGGCCGATTCCGTCGCCGGCGTGCAGCAGGCGTTGATCGAAGGGGCCGCGCTCACTGTTGCCGTCGTGTTCCTGTTTCTCAATTCGTGGCGCTCGACGATCATCACCGGGCTCGCTCTTCCGGTCTCCGTGCTCGCCTCATTCGTCGCGGTGTGGGCGTACGGCTTCACGCTGAACACGATGTCGCTGCTCGGGCTGTCGTTGTCGATCGGCATCCTCATCGACGATGCGATCGTGGTGCGAGAGAACATCGTCCGTCACGTCGAGATGGGGAAGGGGCATTACCAGGCCGCTTTCGACGGCACTGACGAGATCGGCCTTGCCGTGACGGCGACGACGCTCTCCATCGTCGTCGTGTTCGTGCCGATCGCGTTCCTCGGCGGGATCGCCGGCCAATGGTTCAAGCCGTTCGGGCTGACGATCGTGTGTTCGGTGCTGGTGTCGCTGTTCGTGTCGTTCTCGCTCGACCCGATGCTGTCGGCGTACTGGCCCGACCCGCACCTGCCGTTGCACCAGCGGCCGCTCGTGTCGCGAGTTCTCGGAAGATTCAACCAGTGGTTCGACCGACAGGCGGAACGCTACAAGAGTGTCATCGCGTGGGCGCTCGATCACCGCTTCGCGATGGTCTCCCTCGCGATCGTGACGTTCGTCGCGGCGTTAGCGCTTCCAGCAATGGGCATCGTCGGTGCCGGCTTCGTGCCGGAGATGGATACGTCCGAGTTCAGAATCGATATCGAGACACCGCCCGGATCGAATCTCGCGTACACACGAGTAAAGGCTCAGGAAGTCTCTCGAATTGCGCGCTCGCGTCCGGAAGTGAGGTACGTGTATACAGCCATTGGCGGTCAGGGCGATGCGGTCGACGAAGGCGTGGTCTACGTGAAGCTGACGCCCAAGACCGAGCGCACGCGAAGCCAGTTGCAGGTGGTCGCCGACATCCGCTCGGAACTGGTCCGCCTGGCTGGAATCACGGCATCGATCAGCACCGGCTTCAACCCGGGTGAGAAACAGATTCAATTGCAGGTGCGCGGGCCCGACGCAACGCAGTTGACGGGCCTTGCGCAGGCCGTTGCCACGGAGATGCGCAAGGTGCCTGGAGCCGTCGACGTGGCCCTGTCGACGAAGGGACAGAAGCCGGAACTCGACGTGCAGATCGATCGCGCACTTGCCGGATCGCTCGGCGTCACGGTCGGCCAGGTCGCGCAGGCGTTGCGGCCGGCGTTTGCCGGCATCGATGTCGGTGACTGGATCGATCCGTCCGGGGAGACGCGCGACGTGACGATTCGACTCGCGCCGGAGTCTCGAACCGTTGTGGCCGACCTCGAATCGCTTCCCTTGCTCGTGGGCAGCAACAACGACAAGAGCATCCCGCTCGGGCAGGTCGCCCGTGTCACGCCGTCCATCGGACCGGCCCGGATCGATCACCTCGATCGCGATCGCGTCATCAACGTCGAGGCCAACACCGAGAACCGTCCCCTGTCGGCTGTCGTCAGCGACACGATGGCGCGGGTGCAGCAATCGGTGACCTTCCCGCCGGGCTATTCTTTGACCCAGGGCGGCGAGACGGAGCAACAGCAGGAGATCTTCACCCAGATGTTCCTCGCAATCGGTGTGGCCATCCTTTTGATGTACTTCGTCCTGGTTGTGCAGTTCGGATCGTTCCTCGAGCCGTTGTCGATCATGCTCTCGCTCCCGCTGTCGTTGATTGGCGTCATGCTGGCGCTCCTCGTCGGGAGGGCATCGCTCAACATCATGAGCATGATCGGCGTCATCCTGCTGGTCGGGATCGTGGCGAAGAACGCCATTCTGCTGATCGACTTTGCCAAGTGGTCGGAAGAAGCCGGGATGCCTCGGCGCGAGGCGCTCATTCAGGCGGGGCGTGTGCGGTTGCGGCCTATCCTGATGACGACGTTCGCGCTCGTCGCCGGCATGGTGCCGGTGGCGATGGGCACCGGCGAGGGTGGAGACTTCCGTGCGCCGCTCGGGGTCACCGTGATTGGCGGCGTCGTCACGTCGACGTTGCTGACCCTGCTCGTCATTCCCACCGTGTACGAGATACTTGCCGACAGCCGGGATTGGCTGACTGCGCGTCTGCGCCGTTCCGGCCACAAAGCTCTTCGCGACGCCGGGCACGCGCGTGCCACCGGGACGACGTAAACGAGCATTGAGCGAGTAACATTCTCTCCATGCACAACCCACTCGTACCGGAGTCACTCGAAGGCTGGAGCATCCTTCACCTGATGTTCCGCGTTCGCTGGGAACGCTTGCGCGGCGCCGGACCAGCGGACCTGCAGCGCATGTCGGACGAGGCAGTGCGCGCGCTCTCGGTGCCCGATGCGGGATCGACGGCCGCCGTGCAGATGCTGGGGCACAAGGCGGACCTGATGTTCATCTGTTTCCGCCGGGGTTTCGAGCAGATCGCCCAGGCGCAACTGGCGCTGTCGCGGACCGAGCTGCACGGCTATCTGGACACGACGACATCGTACGTCTCGATCGTCGAGCTCGGCATGTATGAGATGACCGGCAAGCTCCACGAGCAGCTTGGCGCAATCCATAAGCCGGGAAGCGACGCATTCGAGAGCGCGTTCGACTCAGAAATGGAAACGCAGCGGCAACGGGTGATGAGCCGTCTCTTCATCGAGATGCCGCGCGCGCGTTACGTGTGCTTCTATCCGATGAACAAGCGCCGAGGCGAGAGCGTCAATTGGTACTCGGAGCCCTTCGAGCGACGCGCAAGCATGATGCGCGAACACGGAATGATCGGACGCCACTACTCGGGCAAGGTCACGCAGGTCATCTCCGGCTCCATTGGCTATGACGATTGGGAGTGGGGCGTTGATTTGTTCGCGCAGGATCCGCTGGTGTTCAAGAAGTTGATTTACGAGATGCGCTTCGATGAAGCGAGCGCGAAATTTGCCGAGTTCGGTCCCTTCTATACCGGTTTGCAGTTCGATCTGACCCACCTTGCCACTTATCTTGGCGGCGCCGTTCCCACTCTGGACTAGAGCCCGGGAGACGTTCGACAAACGCCGGATCGACGTTAAATTCCTCAGGCACGGCTCGATCTGGAATACGGAAATCCGTAATCCAAGGGGGCGAATTTGGAACAACTCGCCCCGGTTACGGTTTCGTCGAGTCCAGTAAGTCTCCGTCATTGAAGGAGAAAGAAGCGCACTGCCGAAACCGGTCGAAGGCGCGGGAATTGCTCTGGTTCTCCACGCTACTGGAGACCACATGAACCCTCAGGAGATGTTCGTAACGCGGTTGCGTCGTCATCGTACGCGCAATCGTGTGTCGATCGAGGAAATTGCGGCCACCCTGCGAATCCGGCGCGATCTTCTCGAAGGCCTCGAACGAAACGATCTGACCGGCTGGCCGCGTGGCCTGTACTCGCGCGCCTGGATTCGCGAGTATGCGCTGGCCGTGGATCTCGATCCCGTGGATACGGTGGAGGAATTCTGCCGGCTGTTCCCTCAGGGCGACCGTCGTGCCGGCGGGACGATTCAGGAGATCGCTTCGATCGTGGCGTCCTCGTCTGGTTACCAGGACGAGTTCAGCCACCCTCAGGGCCGCCGCAGTACCGATAAGCGCGCATCGGAGGACACCAAGCCCGCGTGGCATGCGTTTCTGACCCAGCCGGGCCGTGCACTGTGGAACCGCCTGACTGGCGCCGAGCCCGCGTTCCGTCAGCGACGCGCACCGCGAACCCTTCCTTGAGCTGGCGGATATTTCCGCCAGCTGCTAGCGGCTGATTTGGAAGCTGTTAGATAATCCTCCTTTACGCTGGACCGCGACGCGGTCCTTGGCGCAATCGCGCCAGAGATATTGGCAAAACCAGCCGTCGGCGGGCACAGACAGCGCCGCGGTCCGGTTTGAAGGAGGCTCATGACTGCTCGCAGACTGCTTCTGATCCTGACGATTCTGGTCACGACGGTTGTCGCGCCTGCCTGGGCGCAGCAGCCCCTGCGCTCGCCAGACGTGATCTTCGTTCCCACCCCACAAGAGGTCGTGGACGCGATGCTCAAGTTGGCCAAGGTGACGAAAAATGACGTCATTTACGACCTCGGGTCGGGCGACGGCCGCATTCCGATCACGGCGGCCAAGACCTATGGCGCCCGCGGCGTGGGTATCGACATCGACCCGCAACGTATCAAAGAGGCCACGGAAAATCTCAAGACAGCCGGTGTCGGCGATCGGGTGAAGTTCCTCAATCAGGATCTCTTCACGACTGACATCAGCGAAGCGACGGTTGTGACGCTCTACCTGCTTCCGTCGCTCAATGTGAAGCTCATCCCGAAGTTGAACAAAGAGCTCAAACCCGGAACTCGCATCGTGTCGCATGCCTTCGATATGAGCTCAGACGGAACCGAGCGAAAGCCAAAAGAAACGCTGAACGTCAACGGCCGGACGGTGTACTTCTGGACGATTCCGATTCAGTAATTTCTCCAAAACGCAATTTCAACCTGAACAAATTACAACCTCCCAGGGGCCCGGAGGCGGCGCTTGAAAAAAGCGCCGGTCTCCCGGGAATAGTTGTTTCGTGAAAGGCAGCCGTAATAGACTTGAGACTCGATCTCAGTTTAGCGGGGCTGCCATGTTACAGGCATTTGTCATCACGCTGCGTGAAGGACTCGAAGCGTTTCTTATCGTTGCGATCAGCCTGGCGTATTTGAAGAAGGCGGGGCGATCGAGCCTGGTCTCGGCAGTGCACTGGGGCATCGGCCTGTCGATTCTGGTCAGCATCGGAGCGGCGCTCTTGTTTCAACAAGCGTCCAACCAGGCCTTGTGGGAAGGAGTGCTCGCGCTGGTCGCCGCGGTACTCGTGGCCTCACTCATCGTCCACATGTGGCGTCATGCACGGAAGATGAAACGCGAGATCGAATCGCACCTCGAATCGTCAGCGATGAAGACTGGTGCGAAAGCATTCGCCGGTGTATTCCTCTTCACGCTGTTGATGATCACGCGCGAAGGAATGGAGACGGCGCTGCTCATGGGCACGCTGCTCTTTCAGGAAGCGGCCGTCAACATCCTGATCGGGGCAACTGCTGGAGTGTCGAGTGCCGCGTTCGTTGCGTGGCTGTGGTCTCGTTACGGATATCGCATCAACCTGGGTCTCTTCTTCCAGGTGACCGCAGTGTTCCTGTCCGTGTTCGTCGTGCAACTGGCAATCTACGGTTTTCATGAGCTCACCGAAGCGAATCTCTGGCAGGGCAGTGAAGCGCTTCATTGGGCCACGGAGCCTTACGGTCCTGATGGACGATATGGCCAATTCCTCAGCTACATGCTGCTGGCGCTGCCAGTAGCCTGGCTGCTCTTCTCCACATTATTCGGATCCAGAAAGCCGCCGACGACAGCACCGGCTCCCGGCATGCGGCAGACGGCCGTTCGCTGAAGATATCGAACGCGCACCCCGTCATTCTCGTGGACAGCGGCGGACAGCCGAGGCTCGGTTTCGCTTGATCGGTCATCAGATCGCGCCTGGGAAAGCCTCAAAATAGTAAGGTGCGTCGCAGATCGTATCTCGACTGGCTGCGCGGCGTCGCCGTGTTGATCATGGTGGAAGCGCACCTGTTCGACGCGTGGGTGCGCGTCCCCGACCGTTCCGAACATCCATACCGATGGGCGATCGCGATCGGCGGATTCAGCGCGCCCTTGTTTCTGTTTCTCGCCGGTGTTGCACTGGCGCTCGCAATCGGCTCGAGGCAGCGACGCGGGCTGACCGTTTCTGCAGCTGCGGCGATCGCTCGTCGCAGGGGTTGGCAGATTCTCGGACTTGGTGTCCTTTTCCGTCTTCAGTCGTTCATCGTCAGCGGCGGGCCGTTTCCGCAAACCCTCTTCAAGGTCGACATCCTGAACGTCATGGGGCTGTCGATGGTACTGGCCGCGGTGTTGTGGCGCATCGCGGCGAAAGATCTGTGGCGCGCCGCCGCTTTGAGTGCTGGCGCGTTGTTGTTCGTTCTGGCCACACCTCTGATCCGACAAGAGACCGCTATTGCATCGATGCCCTACCCGATCCAGTGGTATTTCAAAGCGGTGCCCGGGTCCGGAGCATTCACGCTGTTTCCGTGGGCCGGATTTCTGCTCTGCGGGGTCGTGATCGGGCTGTGGCTCGATCGGACAAGGACGGATGACGAAGAACGGACAGCGCTGAAAGCACTGGCGATTAGCGGCCCGCTGATTGCCGTGGTCGGCTATCTGTCGACCTACCTGCCGACGTTCTACACGGGCACGACTTTCTGGACTGGGTCGCCCACGTTCTTTTTTGTGCGGCTCGGCGTTCTTATCACATCGATACCAATCGGGTACCTGTGGAACGCATTCTTCCGCGGCTGGTCTCCGATCCGCGATTTTGGCGTGGCCTCTCTCTTCGTGTATTGGATTCACGTCGAGATGGTCTACGGCATCGCGAGCTTCTGGCTGCACAAGGCGCTTACTTTCGAGCAGGCGATCGTGTCGTACATCGCGTTTACCTTTTTCCTTTTCGGCCTGGTCAAGCTCAAGGATCGGGTCCTCCAGGACTCCGCTCCGCCGCACTCCCGGGCTCTCGCGCCCTCGCACGGCGCCTGAGCGCTCCAGCCTGTCCGCGGACCCGTGCACAGGCATATGACAAAAACAGGTAGACGGGTAATCAGCTGAATAGATGAACAATTCGTTTAACTTCAACCGAACCCATGCTTTGAACGAAGAACCTTCCATTGTGGAAGAGCTTGGCTCATCGGGGATTCCGACAGAAACGGGTTGAGATTATGGGCGACTGGCCGCTACAATTCGCCTCTTCCGTGCGCGAAATCTCCCAGACGGACAAATAAACGAATGATTAACGTGGCCGCCATCCGTATGCAGCAGTTCGGGGTCCGGTTTTACCAGGCCTCGCTGACCGCAGGAGACATCGACAAGCTTGTGCGCTTCGAAGTGCTGAACTACGGGGACGCCGGGCAGCCGGTCCGTGGCGGCAATAAGAAGACACCGTCGAAGGTGAATTGGGATCTCCTCGAGCGTCGTATTGCGTCGAGCGAGAAGGCGTACCAGCGGCAGATCATCAGGCGAAAAATCGACGAACTCGTCCAGTATTACGAGCAGTGCCGACAGGCGCGCGATCTTCCCTCCATCGCCGGAGCAGTCATCATCTCGTGTGACGAGAAGCTCACGTTCGAGCCCGCGTCAGACGGCGCTGCAATCGGCCGCCTGAAAGTGCCCGAGCGCGAAGGCATCCTCCGTGCCATTGACGGCCAGCATCGCCTGCTCGCGTTGCATGCCGATATCGACAACATCAAGGACGAGGACTTCACGGTCCCAGCCATCATCTTCGACCGTTTGCCGGAAGACCACGTCGTTCAGATGTTTGTGACGATCAACGCCAAGCACACCCGCCTGAATGCATCGCACCTGGTGAGCCTCTCCGGACGGCAGTTGTATCGCGACGATGCGTTGGCGGCGGCGCACGATGTCGTCCGGGCGCTGAACGATCGCGAGGATTCTCCATTGAAAGGCGAGATCAAGCTGCTCGGCGTCGGCCATGGACGTGTTGCACAGGCGCCGCTGGCCCAGGAGCTCAAGAAGCTCTTCGCGAGCGATGCGTTTGGTGGTCCGCGCAAGGCCGCCGACTTCCGCGAGGAATCGAAAAGGTTCTTCGTGAATTATTTCAAGCAGGTGTCAGTGGTGTTTGGCGTCGCGTGGAATGGGCGCAAGTACAGCATCAAGTCAGCGACCGCGTTGCGCGCCTTCATTCGCGTTGCCCCCGATGTCGTGCGGCGTCTCGACCAGGAACATGCAGACCGCAGCGATTATCGGGCAATTGGCCGCGTGATGGCTCCGTGGGGTCGGCGTATCGGCAACGTACGGTTTGAGAGCGAGGGTGTCTGGAAACGCGCGGGAACGACCGTGGACTCGCTCGCGCGGGAACTGAAGTTGGCTCTTGAATACCCTGAGGGGGCGGGCGTTTAGGGCTAAAAAAGAATACAGGACGGGGCGCCCGATTAAGAGTGCCCCATCCTGCAAATGCCAGCCTGGCTCCCCCCAGCATTTACGGCGCCCTGCCGTAAACCACAGGCCGACCCTCGATAAAGAGGCAATGCACGTGCCGGCATGTTTCTCTAAGAAAATCGTGTAGTGCGTGTTTTTACCGTGGCGAGGAACGTGGGAAGAATTACACGACTGTCTTCACAGTAATGCGTTTGGATCTCAATGCGGATATGGGGGAGTCCTTCGGGGCTTACAAGCTCGGCCAGGACGCCCTTTTGATGCCCGCCATTACGTCGGCGAGCGTTGCGTGTGGTTTTCATGCAGGCGACCCAGGTGTGATGCGCGAGACGGTTTCTCTGGCTCGACAGCATGAAGTGTCGATAGGTGCTCACCCTGGGTTCCCCGATCTAGTTGGCTTCGGCCGACGAGACATTCGAGCGACACCGCGTGAGATCGAAGATCTCGTTGTGTATCAGATTGGAGCACTGTCGGCGGTTGCCGCGGCTCAAGGAATTCGTCTTCAGCACGTGAAGGCTCACGGCGCTCTCTACAACATGGCGGTTCGCGATCGCGCCATAGCAGACGCAATTGCGCGCGCAACCGCGGCCGTAGACCGGACACTGATTCTGTTTGGCCTCCCCGGATCCGAACTCGTCGCCGCAGGCCAGAGGTGCGGTCTCAAGACTGCACGTGAAGGGTTTGCCGATCGTGCCTATCGGTCTGACGGCACGCTCGTGCCGCGACACGAGGCGGGCGCTGTTATCGAGGATCCCGAGGTGGTGGTGACCCGGGCCGTCTCAATGGCGCGGGACCGTGTCATCACCGCGATTGACGGATCGCGACTGGTGCTCGACATCGACACCATTTGCGTTCACGGGGACACGCCGGGAGCGGCGTCGTTGGCGTCGCGCATGCGGCAGGCGTTGACCCGGGCGGGCGTCGTCATTCAGCCGGTCGGCGTCAGTTAGACCGGGCCGCCTCAGCCACGAGTGCTCGCCGCAGAACTTTTCCGACCATCGTTTTCGGCAGTGCGTTCCGGAATTCAACGTGTGCGGGCACTTTGTACGGCGCCAGCCGTTGACGACAATACGTGCGAATTTCGTCTGCCGTCGGTGGAGCGACACCGGTCTTCAGGACGATCCACGCCTTCGCGACTTCTCCTTTCACTTGATCCGGCACGCCAGCGACACCGACTTCGAGTACAGCAGGGTGAGCGGAGATCACCTCCTCAATCTCTCGCGGCCATACTTGAAACCCGCTGGTCTTCAACATGTCCTTCTTGCGGTCCACCAGGAACACGTACCCGTCCTCGTCCATGTATGCGAGGTCGCCGGTGTGCAGCCACGTGCGGCCATCGTCATGCACGCGAAGCGCTTCGGCGGTCTCGAGCGGATTGTTGCAATACTCCGACATGTATTGCGGCGCGTGCATGATCATTTCGCCGACCTGCCCGACAGGCAGTTCGCCGACGCCGCTGTCTGCATCGACGATCCGGACCTCGACGTCGGGAAGCGGCATGCCGATGGATCCGGTCTTGTTGGTACCTTGTACCGGATTCACGCAGCACGCCATCATGCCTTCAGTCAGCGAGTACCCCTCGATAATCCGGGCGCCTGTCTTCTCTTCGAACTGACGCTTCGTCTCGGCCATCAGTGCCGCAGCGCCGGAGAAGCACAGCTTGATCGAACTGAGATCGATCGTGCCCGCGCGAACCCGTGGATGGTTCAGCATCGCGGTGTACAGCGTTGGCACGCCATTGAAGAAAGCCGGCTTCACTGAGTGGATCGTCTTCAGCAGGTCGCCGATGTCGCGCGGATTCGGGATGAGCGAAATCGGGTTCGGGCCGAGGAACGCGAGCGGCTGCACGCCGACGTTGGCATAGACATGGAACAGCGGCAGCGGCAGCATGATGACGTCGACCCATGCCCTCGTTGCCGATTTCGTCCATGCGTACAGCTGCCGGCCCGCGGCAATGTAATGCCTGTGCAGCCCGACGACGCCCTTCGGCGTCCCTGTCGTCCCGCCACTCGACAGAATGACGGCCTGATCGCCGGGACCGACCTCGACGGCCGGTCGCGCGCTACCGGTGTGCTCGCGAATAAGGCCGCCCATCCAGTGATCCCCGCTGGCGAGGCGAATGCGGTGCCCCTCCTTGCGCTCTTTGAAAACCGTAAAGAGCACTCGCAGGAACGGCGGCAGATAGTCTTTGATCGAGGTCGCGATGATGTGGCGAAGACCGACTCGTCCCTGAACGCGTTTCACGCGCTCGTAGAAGGCGGTCAGCGTGACGATGGTCTGGGCGTGCGCCGCGTCGAGCGTCTGTTCGAGTTCGCGCTCGGAATAGGTGGGATTGACGCCCACGACGACCGCGCCCACTTTCCAGGCGGCGAACTGCGCGACGAGAAACTGCGGACAATTGGGCAGCAGCAGCGCTACGCGATCACCCTTGCGGACACCGAGCTTCCACAATGCTGCTGACAGCGCGGTGCTCGCGGCCTCGAGCTGGCCATACGACATGGTCGAGCCCTTGAAAAGCAGAGCCGTTTTGTCACCGTGTTCGCGCGCGAGCTTCGACAGATAGTCGAGCAGCGTGAGATCGGGATAGGGAGTCAGCGAATGAGGGACGTCGCGGTCGTAGTGCGCCAGCCAGGGCTTCACGGAGAAATTCTATGCCGGTCTTCGGTCTCCACCGCTTATCCGAGCAGCACCGACAACAACGCCTTCTGCGTGTGGAGTCGATTCTCGGCTTGATCGAAGACGACCGACACCGATGAGTCGATGACGTCTGAGGTGACCTCTTCGCCACGATGGGCGGGCAGGCAGTGCATGAAGAGCGCACCTGGTGCTGCGGCGGCCATGAGTTCGCCGTTCACCTGATATGGCGCGAAGACTCGCCGCCGCTCTTCCGCCTCTGCCTCTTCGCCCATCGATGCCCATACATCCGTGTACACGGCGTGGACACCGGCAACAGCGTCTCGAGGATCCTCGAAACGACGGATCCTGGCGCCGTCTCTCGCGATCTGGTTCACGTCGTTTACGACCGTATCCGGAAGCTCGTAGTCGTGCGGGGAGGCCACATGAACCGTGATGCCGAGCATGCAGGCGACCTGCGCCAGCGATGTGGCGACATTGTTTCCATCGCCGACGAAGGCGACCGTGCGTCCGCGACACTCTCCCCAATGCTCACGCAGCGTGAAGGCATCGGCCAGCGCCTGGCAGGGGTGCTCCTCGTCGGTCAGCGCGTTGATGACGTGAAGATTGCGGCCTGCTGCAGCCAGGGTCGCCGCCTTCTCCTGTGCAAAGGTTCGAATCACGAGCGCTCGCACCCATCGCTCCAGGTTTCGGGCGATGTCCTGGAGCGGCTCGCGTGTGCCCTCCGCCAACGTCGCCGGTAGATGGAGCGTATCGCCGCCGAGCTCCCGGACGGCGATTTCGAATGTCGAGCGCGTTCGCAACGATGGCTTCTCGAAGAGCAAGGCGACATGCAGTCCCGCTAGCGCGGTCGCCGATGGTGCTTGCGGGCCCAGGCGCCGGTCGGCCTTCATCTGTGCCGAGATGCGCAGGAGCCGATCCAAATCGACGGGGGACAGATCGAGGATCGACAGGAAGTCCTTGGCGAAGCGGGCCGGTGCAGCGCTATCCATTTTACGTTCGATACTCGCCGTTGATCCGGACGTACTCGGCGCTCAGATCACAGGTCCAGATGGTCGCCGAGCCATGTCCGCCGGTTCCCAGGTTGACCTCGATATCGATTTCAGTGCCCTTCAGGTGCTCAGCGGCCAGCGGCGCGGCATCATCGTGTGGCAGCCCGTTCTCGAACAAGAGCACTCCGCCTACATGCACCGTGGCCCGCTGCACGTCGAACTTCACGCCCGCGCGCCCTGCGGCAGCGACGATGCGGCCCCAGTTGGGGTCGGCACCATGCACCGCCGTCTTGACGAGCGGCGAGTTTGCGATCGTCCTCGCAACCCGCCTCGCATCGTCGACGCTTCGCGCGTTGCGAACGTTCACGCTGATCAGTTTCGTCGCGCCCTCGCCGCCGCGGACGATGCCGACAGCCAACTCCCTCGACACTGTCAAAAATGCTTCGAGGAGCGCGGGGTAGAGCTCCTCATCGACGCTGACACCACTGGCACCGGATGCCAGGGCAAACAGCGAGTCATTCGTCGAGCACTCGCCGTCGACGGTGATGGCATTGAACGTATCGCGGCCCGACTCCCGCAACGCGCGGTCCAGCAATGCCGGAGCCACGCGGGCATCAGTCGTGAGGAAGCCGAGCATCGTCGCCATGTTGGGCTCGATCATCCCGGAGCCCTTGGCCGTGCCACCGACGATGAACGATCCCCGCGCGGTCTGAACCGTGACCGCGTACTCCTTGGGAAAGGGATCGGTCGTCATGATCGCGCGGGCCGTCTCGCTTCCTTTACCTCGAGCAAGATCGGAAATAGCGGCGCGTATCCCGGACGACACACGATCCATCTTCAGGTTGACGCCGATGACCCCCGTAGACGCGACCAGTACCAGAGCAGGGTCGCATGAAAGCGCGGTCGCGACCTCGGTCGCCATGCGTGTCGCGTCCGACAAACCGTGTTCGCCGGTGCACGCATTCGCGCAGCCGCTGTTGACCACGATGGCGCGCGCCACTCCGCCGGTACGCAGAAGATGTTGTCTGGACACCAGCACCGGTGCGGCCTGGGCGAGATTCGTCGTGAAGAGTCCGGCTGCCGAGGCGTTCCCGTCCGCGGCAATCACGGTGAGATCAAGGGCCTGCGCGGCAGCCTTGATGCCACAGTGCAGCGCCGCGGACCGGAAGCCTTGCGGCGCGGTGACGCCGCCGTGAACCGGTGTGAGAGTGACGTCACGGAGAGTCGATGCCTCAGGCATGAGCACATTGGGAAGGCACGCGCGCCGCGTGCGTGCGAATGAGTGGCAGCATCACCGCGTATTGCCCGCAGTGGCGGAACTGGGAGCATGTGCGGCAGTCAGCTTCGATCTTCTCGGGTATCCACGTGTGCGGCACGATCGAGAAGCCCAGGTGGACGAAGTATCCCGGCGCATGCGTGAACGCCGCCAGTGTCTCGAACCCTGAAACGACAGCCCGACGTTCCAGTTCGTGAACGAGCTGCCGGCCGATTCCACAGGAGCGGACACCGTCGTCCACGACCAGTGAACGCACTTCGGCGACGCGCCGGCTCAAGGGTGCCAGGTCGGCAGACCCGACCACGTGCCCGCAGTCGACAGCCACCACGAAACGCCCGATGCGACTCGTGATCTCATCACGACTTCTCGGCAGAAGGCGTCCTTCGGCCACGTGCTCGAACACGAGCCGATAGATCGCGTCGACGTCCGACTCGCGTGCCGTGCGGATCGTCACCTCGCCAGCCGTGTCGTGCGTTTCCGCAACCGTGACTCCGGTGGCCTGCGGCATGGACTTCGAGTCGTGAGGATCAACCAGCGACATCGTGTTCATGCGTGCACCTCGGCGGGGACTGCCGCCAAAACCTCATCGAGAATGCTGATCCCCTGATCGAGATCGGCTGCCGAGATCGTCAGGGGCGGCAGCAGCCGAACGACTTTCTCGTTGGTGCGATTGACGAGCAGGCCTCGTTCCCGCGCCAGGTCGACGACCGGGCCCGCATCGATGCGAAGCTCAATGCCGCGCATCAAGCCGGCCCCGCGCACTTCCACGATGACCGGGTGCTTGAGCGCCAAGGTCCGCAGTTGTTGCTCGAGATGATCGCCAACCGAGCGCACGTGGTCGATCAGACCGCGGTCCATGAGTTCTTCCAGGAAGAATGCGGCGGCACGCGTGGCGAGAAGATTTCCGCCGTAGGTACTACCGTGATCTCCCGTCGAGATGGTGGCGGCGACCCGTTCGGCGACCAGCGCCGCGCCCACCGGAACACCCGAACCAAGCGCCTTTCCTACCGACACCAAATCCGGCGCCCATCCGAGTGCCCGGAAATGGAAAGGATGGCCCGTTCGGCCGAGCCCTGTCTGCACCTCGTCGGCGATGAGCAGAGTCCCCGTGCGACGGCAGACATCGGCGATCGCGTCGGAGAACGCGCGCGGCAGCGGTCGGACACCGCCTTCCCCTCGAATGGGTTCGGCAATGACGGCGGCCGTGTTCTCGTTGACCGCCGTGTACAGCGCGTCGGGAGAGTTGGGGTCGACGAATGTGACGGGCCCGAGCAGCGGCTCGAACGGTGTGCGGTAGTGTTCGTCGTACGTCACCGACAACGCGCCCATCGTACGACCCGCGAACGCGTGCTCGACTGCGACAAATGCGGTGCGTTCCTTGACTCCCTGCGTATACCAGTAGCGTCGCGCAAACTTGAGGCAGGCTTCGTTGGCCTCAGTGCCGCTGTTGCAGAAGAACGCGCGTGACAAGCCGGAGAGCGTCGCCAAACGCGCGGCGGCCTCCGCCTGGAACGGGTGATAGTACAGGTTCGAGGTGTGCAGCAGCGTCATCGCTTGATCCGCTATCGCCGCGGCCAGACCCGGGTGGGCATGACCCAACGAGGCCACACCGATGCCGGACACCAAATCGAGGTACTCACGGCCGTCAACATCGTACAAACGCGGGCCCTTCCCTCGCACGAACGCCACCGGCTGGCGGCGGTAGGTGTGAAGGACGTACTGGGACTCTCGCGTTTGTATGCTGTCAAAAGTCGTTTTCATCGCACCACCTGCGTGCACCCTGTGAGCCGCGCGGAGGAATCGGCCAGGGTGGCGAGCCGAGTCTTCCTGCCGTCGGCGATGACGACATCGCCGACACCCGCCTGCAACGCTGCGCGACACGCCTGCAGCTTTGCCACCATGCCCTTGTTGGCCGTGCCCGTCTTCACCAGGCGCGCGGCGTCGCGGACAGTGAGTCGCTCGATCGTTTGCCCGAGCTCGTCGAGCACTCCCGCGGTCCCGCCGGCGATCACGAGCCGGGTGGCCCGAAGCGCCGACGCAAGATGCGAAGCCAGCGTGTCGGCATTCACGTTCAGCAGCTGGCCGTCGCGCGTGGCGCCAATGCACGCGATGATGGGCACGTACCCCTGCGCCACCAGATCGGTCAGCAGGCGCGGTGTGCCGTTGCGAACCGGGGCGCCCACCAACCCAAGATCGACGCGATCACCGCTGACGGTGACGATCGGCGCGGCGCGCTTCACCGTCGCGACGGTGGCGTCGGCACCGGTCAAGCCGACAGGGGATGCACCCGCGCGCCGCACCGCCGCGACCAGTCGCGTATTGATGGCGCCGGCGAGTACGGAGACGACTACGTCGAGCGTCCGGGAGTCCGTGACTCGCAGGCCATCGATCTGCTGTCTGGGGATGCCCGCCGCATTGAGCGCGGAGTCGATCTCCCGACCGCCGCCATGAACGACGACCAGCGACGCGTGCTCGGCGAGCTTCGCTATCGCTTTCGCAATCGCAGCGAGGTCCTCGGGTACTTCGAGCAGCTCCCCACCGAGTTTCAGAACCAGCACACCGGGTGTGATTTCCGCTCGCTTTTTGCCTGCAGTTGCCTGCGGTGCCTTAGCCGTGATCTTTGGCCGTCGGTTACCGGAAATCACACCCGGTGTCATATCAGCCCCGTTCGTTCGTCGAGCCCGAGCATCACATTGAGGTTCTGCACAGCGGACCCGGCCGCGCCCTTGAGCAGGTTGTCGATCACCGCCACCAGCACGATGCGGTCGCGTTGGGTATCGACCTTCCAGCCGATGTCACAGAAGTTGGTGTGCGCCACGTGCTTGATCTCGGGCAACGCTCCGCCAGTCAGACGCACGAACGGCGCCTCCGCGTATGCGCCGGCCAGTGCATCGGAGATCTGCTGCTCGGTTGTGCCGGGAGTCGGCGACGCGTAGATCGTTTCGAGAATCCCGCGATCGAGCGGCACCAGATGTGGAACGAAGGTGACGGGTGCACCGAGTTCCTGTTCAATCTCCGCCGTGTGGCGATGCTGGAATATCGAATACGCGGCGACGCTGCCGTGATTCTCGGAAAAGTGCGTGCGCTCTGACGGCGTCTTGCCCGCTCCGGAGACGCCGGACTTCGCGTCGACAACGACAGGGCCAGTCAGCAGGCCTGCGCGATGCAGCGGGTCGAGCGCCAGTAGCGCGGCCGTCGGATAGCAGCCAGGGTTGGAGACGAGCCGCGCACGGCGAATCTCCGCCTGGCGACCTTCCGTGAGCCCGTAGACCGTGCCCTCGGGAAGGCTGGCGGTCGCCGGATACCAGCGCTGGCGATCGGAACTGTTGCGAATGCGAAAAGCACCCGACAGATCGATGACGCGGACGCCGCGCTCCAGGAGCCTGGGCGCCACCTCCGCCGAGGCCGCTTCGGGGAGCGCGAGGAAAATGACTTCGGCCTCGGCCGTCAGGCGATCGACGTCGAGCGGTTGAACGGCGCCGTCCCAGATGCGCGCCAATGCCGGCAGCGGCCGTGGCGTGCTGGTGGCACCCGATGACATCGCCGCCGTCAGCGTCACCCGCGGATGCCGCGCCAGGAGGCGCACGAGTTCCTGACCCGCATAGCCGGTTGCGCCGGCAATCGCGACCCGCGTCAGGCGGATATCTGCGGCGTCGGCGCGGTCACGTTCGAGAGGTGTCGTAAGGGCCATTGTATCCAGCGCAACGGCAAAGAATATTTATACATTCGAATGTATAAACAGTCAAGGTTTGCGCTATCCTGTTCTCCTTGGACCGCACGCGAGCGACACGACGATGAAAGCGAGACGACAGACCGCCATCCTCGACATCGTCCGGCAGGAACCGGTCAGGAACCAGGAGCAGCTGCGGCGCCTGATCAAAGCGTCCGGGTTCGATGTGACGCAGGCCACGCTCTCGCGCGATATTCGCGAACTGGGCCTCGTGAAGGGCGGATTGGACGGCGCCTATCAGACGCAGGGCAGGGTGGACTCGAACGGACACACGGCCAAAGCGTTGCTGCAGCGGGCGCTGACCTCGCAGCTCCGGCGCATCGATCGGGTCCAGCAACTCGTGCTGCTGCGCACCGGACTCGGACACGCGCAGTCGTTGTGCGCAGCGCTCGACAGCGCGGAGTTGCCTGATGTCGTCGGAACGCTCGCGGGGGAAGACACGATTCTCATCATCGCGCCGGACGCGCGGCGTGCGCGGACGCTCGTGAAGCGCCTCGAGGAGATGTCGCAGGGATGAACACGATTGTGCTGGCCTATTCGGGGGGATTTGTTTCCTCGAACGCAATCCACTGGTTGCGGGAGACTCGTGGCGCCGAGGTCGTGACGGTGACGCTCGATGTCGGTCAAGGCGAGGACCTTGGCGCGATTCGCGCGCGCGCGCTGTCGTGCGGCGCGTCGCGGGCGCATGCCATTGACGCCCGTGAAGAGCTCGTGCGCGAGTTCCTGCTGCCGTCGCTGGCTCGTGGTCCGCTCGACGAGGGACCGCTCATCGGCGAGTTCACGCGTCCTCTCATTGCGCGCAAGCTTCTCGAGGTTGCCCGCATCGAAGGTACGTCCGTGGTCGCGCATGCCTCACGCGACGCAGCGATTGACGCGGCCCTCCAGTCGCTGGATTCGCGCGTGTCCATCGCCGCCCCGGCACGCGAGTGGCAGATGAAGGGGAGCGAGTTGGACGCGTTTGCGCGTGCCCGCGGCATTGCGCCCCGGCGCCCGCCCGACCCGGATTGCCGGATCGAACAGAGTCTCTGGGGGCGAATGATTAGCTTCCACGATATGGAGGGGCGGCCCGAGGAGACACTGGAGCGAGCCACCGCCAAGCCCGCCGAATCGGCCCGTCTGGCGATCGGCTTCGAGAGCGGCATGCCGGTGTCCATCAACGAGGTGCCGATGCCCCCGGTGGAACTGGTGGAAAGCCTCGCCCTTATTGCGGGCCGGTATGGAGTCGGTCGTCTCGAGAGCAGCCGCAACGGCCGTACCGTCGTCTACGATGCGCCAGCGGCGATGGTCCTGCACACCGCGCACGCCGCGCTTACCGGCCGCACGGGCGTCGTGCATCTGTCGGTGCTGGATGGCGGGTGCACGGTGTTGAACGACGCAGAAGTGGGGCGACTCGCGTGACGCTCTGGTCCGGTCGCTTCGACATTGCCCCCGACCCGGTGGCATTCGACTTCGGTATTTCGTTCGGTTTCGATCGCGCGCTCTTCGAAGACGATGTGACGGGGAGCATCGCGTGGGCGCAAGCGCTCGCGGCCGCCGGCGTGCTGTCCTCTGACGATGCGACGGCCATCGTTGCCGCGCTTGGCGACATTCTCGAGCAGGGCCGCCGCGATCCGTCCTGGGTGTCGGGACCAGATGAGGACGTGCACAGCTTCGTCGAGCGTCAGCTCGTGGAGCGCATTGGTGATGCCGGCCGCCGGCTTCACACCGGCCGTTCGCGAAACGAACAAGTCTCGCTCGACCTGCGGCTGTATCTGCGCCGGCGCATTGGACTGCTTGAGCGCGGCGTGGTGCGCCTCGTCGCGGCGTGTGCCGACCAGGCGGAACAGGCGGGTGCGGCGATGATGCCGTCCTACACGCACCTGCGCCGCGCGCAGCCGGTCCTCGTCGCCCATTTCTTCCTGTCTCACGCTTCAGCGTTGCGGCGCGATCACGCCCGCCTCGCCGTTGCGGCGCAGGAAGCGGATTCGTTGACGCTCGGTTCGGGCGCGATCGCGGGTACGAGTTACGGCATCGACACGGATCTGCTCGCTCGCACGCTCGGGTTTTCGCGCGTCGTGGCCAACAGCATGGACGCCTCTTCCGATCGAGATTTCGTTGCAACGTTTCTCTACGCGATCTCGCTTGGGATGGTGCATCTGAGCCGGATCGCCGAGGACCTCATCATCTTCACTGGCGAGGAATACGGCTTCTTCGATCTGTCCGACGCGTCGGCTACCGGCAGCAGCATGATGCCGCAGAAGAAGAATCCCGATCCGCTGGAGCTCGTACGCGGCAAGACCGGCAGGGCGATTGGCCGGCTCACCGGTTGGCTGACGACGATGAAAGGGCTGCCCGGCGGCTACAACAAGGATCTGCAGGAGGATAAGGAGGCCGTGTTCGATGCCGAGGGCACCTACGCGGCATCGCTCGCTGCGACACACGCCGTAGTCTCCCATCTATCGGTGAACGCCGAGCGGTCGGAGCATGCGGCTTCGGGGTTGCTGCTCGCGACCGACGTGGCCGATTACCTGGTTGCCCGCGGCATGCCATTCCGGCGCGCCCACGAGGTCGTTGCTGCGATGGTCAGAGGGCTCCTTGCCGCGGGGCGCGACTTCAGCACGTTGACGATGGCGGAATGGCGCGAAGCGAGCGACATGTTCGGCGACGACGCTCCGAGGGCTGCGACGGCACTCGCGTCGGTTCAGGCCCGCCGAACGCCGCAGTCCACGAATCCTGACGCAGTTCGAGCCGCGCTCGAGGACTGCCGGAGTTGGATATCGTCGACGCCCGACTTCCAGGCGGCAACTCGCAAATAACGGGAATTTGCGAGTTGGACGGTGGGAATTGCGAGTTGCTTTTGGGAATTTGGGTTTTAGGGTTACACTCAAGCGGACCTTCACTCTGATTTCACCTGCCCCGCCCTGAAGGTTGCTTCCGGGGGAGTTTCATGCAGCAGCGCCGGGTTCGGCTCGGTGACGTTCTAGACGATTACTGTCCGCGCGAGCGTCGCGTCACTAACCATGCGGTGGTGGCGATGATCGAAGACGAGGTGAAGCAGACACGCTGCACCACCTGTGACGCCGAGCACGAGTACAAGCACGCCAAGGTGCCGGCGTCGCGACGGAAGAAACCTGTCGCGGCGACAGCACCGGTACCTGTGGAACCGGCAGAACCCCCGATCCTGGTTGCCGAGGACACGGTCGTCGACGTGATCGAGACCGAGCCGGTCCTTCCGGTCGAAACCATCGATGCCACGAAAGAGCCCGAAGCCATTGTCGCGGTGGATGATCCTCCTGGTGTCGCGGCCGGCGACGATGAGTGGCCCGTCCATCGTCCACTGATTCGTGCCACTCTTCCCCGGCCCGAGGGCCAGCCGCCCGAGCGGAAGCCGACAGACTTCACGATCCGTCAAAGCGGCGACCGGTTCGGTGGGCAGCGTAATGGCAACAAGTCGCGCGGGAATCGTCACGCGAAGCAGGCGCAGGGACATTCATCGGGCCAATCGCGATTCGGCAACGCTCGCCATGGATCGGGTCAGGGTTCGCGCCCCGGCGGACAGCAGAGTGGCAACCAGCCGCGGCACGGCAACCGGCAAGGTCCGTCAGGCCAACGCGGTGGACGCCCCGGCCAAGGCGGCGGTCATGGGCGACCCGGTCAAAGCCGCGGACCAAAGCGCGGGCGATAAGTAGCTTCCATCCCTACCCGTTGCCCCGGCCTGCAGTCCGCCATTTTTTATGACCGACTTCACGGGAAAATACGGCCTCATCGTTGGTGTGGCCAACAAGCGTTCGATTTCGTGGGCCATCGCACAAGCGGTTGCACGCCGCGGCGCGCGCCTGGCTCTCACCTATCAGGGTCGCTTCCAGGAACACGTCCACGAACTCTCACATGGCCTCGAACAGCCCGCTCTCGTGCTGCCGTGCGATGTGTCGTCTGACGCCGAGATTGCAGCGGTGTTCGAAAAAATCGATCAGGAATTCGGGGAACTCGATTTTCTGGTCCACGGTGCAGCATTTGCGCCGCGCGAAGAGCTCGAAGCGCCGTTCGTCAACACGACGCGTGACGGCTTTCGGACGGCGATGGACATCTCCGCCTATTCGCTGATCGGATTGACCAGAGCGGCGATGCCGCTGTTCGAAAAGCGAGGCGGTGGATCCGTCGTGACCCTGTCATTTCTCGGAAGCCAGCGGGTGTTCCCGAACTACAACGTGATGGGCGTGGCGAAGGCGGCACTCGAGGCGACGGTGCGATACCTCGCGTCTGACGTCGGCCCGAAGGGCGTTCGCGTGAACGCGGTGTCCGCCGGACCGATCAAGACGCTTGCTGCCGCCGGCATCAAGGGCTTTTCGAACATTCTCCACGTGTATCCCGACCGCGCCCCGCTTCGCCGCAATGTGGAAACGTCCGAGGTCGCTGAGGCATCGGCCTTTCTGCTGAGCGACGCTGGTAAGGGCATCACGGGTGAAGTGCTTATCGTCGACGCCGGATATCACGTCACCGGGATGTAGGAATGGCTATCTCTCAGGCGAGTCTGAAGCCCCGCCTCCACTTTGAATTGTAGCGGCGGGTCCTCAGCCCCGCCGTCATGAGGCGGCTCGACTGTCCGATACGGGTTGTGGTTGACCAGACACTCTGGACTGCATGTCCCGCTTGTGCATCATCTTGTTTCGATACATACGGCGATCGGCCTTCGCCATCAGAACTTCGTAGCTGTTTCCATCGTGCGGGAAGACCGCCGCACCCGCGCTGATCGAGAGCGGCATTCGCACGCCCGGCTTGGCCTCGAAGACGAGGCTCTCCACCGCTTCCTGCAACTCGAGTCGCTTGTACTCCGCTTCGTCCCAGCCGCAACCGGCGAGAACGACGATGAATTCATCGCCGGCGTAGCGAACGCACACATCGTAGGGACGGATGGCGCCGCGAAGCACCTGCCCGACCGCCCGAAGCGCGCGATCACCGACATGATGCCCGAATGTGTCGTTGATGTCCTTGAAATCGTTCAAGTCCATCACGAGGAGCGAGACCTCCGCGCTCCCGCGCTCGGCGCGCGACAGCTCGCGCGCCAGGTGATTGACCATGAATCGCGTGTTCGGCAGGTTGGTCAGTGGATCGGTGAGCGACGCCTCGTGCGTCTGCTCGAACACGATCGAGTTGTGAATGACCGCCGCGGCCTGTTCGCACACACGATCGAGCAGCCGGCGATGGTCATCGCCATAAAAGCTCGGCGTCGTGTGGTACACAGCGAGTGTGCCAATGATGCGATCCCCGAGCAGCAGCGGGCACACCAGCGCGGATTGCAGCGTTGTCGCCAGTGGTGAACCAGCCGCTTCGAGATCTCCGCTAGGGCGCGCGTTGACGAGCGGACGTCGGTTGCGAGCGACCCATCCGGTGATCCCCTGACCGCCCTTCAGTGTCAGCTGCTGCATCAACTCGTAGTCGGTGCCGGTCGCAAACCGACACGTCAGCAGGTTGGCGTTCTCGTCATACAGGAACAACGTACACGCCGAGAAGGGCACCAGGCTCGTCAACTTCGACGCGATGAGCGCCATCGTGTCCGATACGCCGAGGCTGGTCCCCATCGTCTGAGCGATCTGGTAGAGCGCGTAGATCTCGCCGTGGGCGATGGCGATGTCATTGAACACCGACGATTTCGATCGATCAGTGTGCATGGCCTGCGCGGATGTGGCATCGACGGGGCCAGTCTTGCGCTCTTTTTCTGCGCTTTCCGCTTCGCTGCGAACCTGCGGCAGCACGTGTACGAACGCCGCGACCGCTTGCGGGTCGAGTGCCTTGCCTGCCTCCTGCTCGATCAGTGCGACGGCGGCGTCAAACGTCATCGCCTCGTGATACGGGCGGTTCGACGTGAGCGCATCGAAGTAGTCCACGAGAAACAGGATGCGCGCGCCGAGCGGGATATCGTCACCCTTGAGCCCCCGCGGATAGCCTCGTCCATCCCATCGCTCGTGATGATTCTGAATCAGCGGCGCGACGGGGTACGGAAAAGGTACAGCAGCAATGATGTCCGCACCGACCTGCGGATGTGCCTGTACCTTCTGGAACTCTTCGGCTGTCAGAGGACCAGGCTTCGAGAGGATGTGCTCCGGGACGGCGAGCTTGCCGATGTCGTGCAACAGCGCCGCGGTACGCACCGCTTGAACTTCGGCGTCAGCCATGCCGAGCTCTCGAGCCACCGCCGTCGCGTAGAGCTGAACGCGGCGGATGTGATTCTCGGCCGTGCCGTCCTTGGCGTCGATCGCGCGCGCGAGAGCTTCGATCGTTGCCAGGTGCAGTTCGGCCAGTTGCTCGGCGCGCCGCTGTTCTGCCCGGAATCGGGCTTTGACAATGCGATACGCGCGCAGTCCGAAATAGAGCACTCCCCAGACTAGTGCCAGGCCGGTTAGCCAGAGCGACGGCTGGGGCATCAGGTGCTCGCTAGCGGACGTCAGCAGGTAGCCAAATAATCGTGACTCGAGTTCTCATGGTCCTTCTCCCCGATCCGTGTTGCCGCTGCGTAGTTGTTCGAGTTCATTCCACCGGCACAATCAGCTCTTCGCCCGTATCCGCCCAGACGACCTCCTCGTCGTCGGTTCCGGTGCTCCAGACGATGTTGTCATCTCGACTGGTGCTCCACACGATGTTGTCGTCGGCGGCCGTGCTCCAGACGATGTTATCGTTCTCCGGCCCGGCGGTGCTCCAGACGATGTTGTCAGCGGCAGCCGTGCTCCAGACGATGTTGTCACCGCTGGCCGCCGTTCCCATGACGACACCATTCAGCTCCTTGCCCCAGACTACCCTCTGACAGTTCCGTCCACCGCAGTCGCCGCCCCACACCACGTTCTGCAGGGTTCCGGTACTCCAGACGATGTTGTCCTCGCCGGCGGTGCTCCAGACGATGTTGTCGTCGCCGCCTGTGCTCCACACGATATTGTCCGCGTCACCAGTGCTCCAGACGATATTGTCGTCGGCAGCGGTGCTCCAGACGATGTTGTCGTCGCCGCCCGTGCTCCACACGATGTTGTCGTCACCGACCGTGCTCCACACGATGTTGTCGTCGCCGCCTGTGCTCCAGACGATGTTGTCGGCAGCGGTGCTCCACACGATGTTCTCGTCGAACCGGGCGCCCCACACGACGCGGCCGCCGTCGGATGTTTTGAGCGCACCCCAGCGAACAGTGGTGCCCCAGGCGCTGCTGCCGGGAAGAATCATTCCGCCGGTAAGACGATAGTTCCCCCAGATGATGTGCTTCGCCCATGGCACCCATTCGCCCTGGATGCTGTCACCCATACTGCCCACGCCATTGGCTGGAGCCGCGAAGAACTTCGCGAGACGCACGGCGCCGCGTGCGTTCAGCATGCCCGCGCCCTGCGCGAGCGCGCTGGTGTTCCCTTTCACCTGCGCGGTGTACTGCAGGATAGCCTTGACGGCGTTCGGTGTGAGTTTGGGGTTTGCCTCGAGCATCAGCGCAACGATTCCCGAGACCACTGGCGCCGCCATGCTCGTGCCGCTCAAGCTCAGGTACGGCTTGTAACCCAGGTTCAGAAGGGTGCCGGAGAGCAGCATGCTTGGCAGCGAATAGTAGAGCGTGCTGTGCGCATCGGACAACGACTCGATCGCGACACCCGGAGCGACAAGGTCCGGCTTGGCGGAGAAATCGATCCACGTCGGGCCGCTCGAGCTGAACTTCGCGATCGTGTCGTTGCTGCGAACCGCCGTCGCCTGTTCGCTCGACGCTCCGACGGTCAACACCCACGGCGCGTTTCCGGGCGAGGTGATTCCACCGGTCTGCTTGTGTCCGAACTCGTCCTGGCCAAGATTGCCGGCCGAAGCGACCACGACAATGCCTGCATCGACCGCGCGTTTGGCAGCGAGCGTCAACGGGTCGGTCCAGTAGGACTCGTAAACACCTGAGGCGACCGACAGATTGATCACGCGGACGTTGTAGGTCGCCCTCACCGAGATCGCGTAGTCGATCGCGGCGATGACGTCGCTGATGTAACCATTTCCGCGCGCGTCCATGACCTTCAGGCCGATCAGCTTTGCTCCGGGCGCCATCCCCTTGTGCTTGCCGTTCGAGTCGTATCCCGTGCCGGCGATGATGCCGGCGACATGCGTGCCGTGGCCGTAATCGTCGTACGCGCCGTAAGGCGACCACACGTTCGGGTTGTCGACCGTGAAGTCCTTGAAGTGCGCGACGCGCCCGTTCGTGGTCGAGAAACTCCAGGCCGTGGTGCGATACAGGTCGTCGTGCGCATTTGAGATGCCGGAGTCGATCACCGCGACACCAATACCCCTGCCCGTGTAGGCAAACTGCTGCCGCACGAGCGTCGCGCCGGTGGTCAAGCCGGTTCGCTCGAGCGTGGCGAACGTCGGCCTGTCGTGGATCACACGCTTGACACGCGGGTTGGACGCAAGGTTGTCAAGTTCGGCGTTGTCCACTTCTGCAACCTGGCTGTTCCGGCCGAGCTTTCGTCCCGCCGCTCCCCGTTTTCCAAAAATGCGCACGTCGGTGTCGCCATTGAATTCAACGATCACGCGGGTGCGACCAGACATTTGTTTCGAGCGATAACGCAGAAACTTGTCCAGTTTGCCGCCACGGCCATTCGATTGAGCCGAGGCTCCTGGAGTGATAAGCAGAACCGCGGCCACCGTCAGAACCGCCGAGGTTAGGGTTCGAAGCGATCGTGTAATCGGCATATCGACGGCTAACTCAAGCGCAAAAGTTCTGCCGAGTTTTGACATAACAGAATTGAGGACGATTAAGTGCTATAGCAATCAAAGGTTTCCCGTCATTGCTGGCACCTTCGGGTGGTGCCCACCGATTACGAAGCAGGTGATGAGTGTGCGGAAATTGCACACGGTTTTTCGGCTGAGATCGGCGTAAACTGCTGAAGCCACAGGGCGAACGTCGCAAATGTCTTTCGTGTTCCAGGTTGGAACGCAGCTCATCCAAAACGAACCCTGCTACGTCGCGAGGAATGTCGTTGTTGTCAGCTGGAATCCTTAATTGTCCGTGCGCGATCGGGACAATCGGGTTTCCGGCTCGAGACCGTACTCGACGATCTTCCGGTAGAGCGTGCCTCGGCTGATGTCGAGAAGCCGCGCCGCCTCTTTCTTGTTCCAGGCGGTTCCTTCGAGCACGCGCACGATATGCGCGCGCTCGGCTTCGGCAAGAGTCGGCACTCGTGGAGGGGCATCCGCTGTGACCGTGGCCTGCGGATGGAGGAACTCGATATCTGAGTCCCGAATGACGCGGCCAGGCGCCGAAAGCGCGGCACGAGACACCGTGCTCTCGAGCTCACGAATGTTCCCGGGCCACGGATACGCGTTCAGACGCGTCATCGCCTCAGGCGAGAACGCCTTCGCATCGAGCGGCAGGCCATTGGCCGCGCAATACCGGGCAATGAATCGGTTGGCGAGGACCCCGATATCGGTCGGCCGCTCACGCAGCGATGGCAGCCTGATGGAGAACGCGTTCACGCGGTAGTACAAATCTTCACGAAAGCGGCTATCGCGAACGAACTGATCGAGGGGGCGATTCGTGGCCGAGATCAGGCGGAAGTCCACCTGCACCGAGCGCTGACCTCCGAGCCGCTCGAATCGGCGATCTTCGAGGACCCGCAGAAGCTTGGCCTGCGCCACGAGAGAGAGGTCACCGATCTCGTCCAGGAAGAGGGTGCCTCGGTCCGCAAGCTCGACGCGTCCTGGCTTGCGATCGTGTGCACCTGTGAACGCGCCCTTCTCATACCCGAAGATTTCGGATTCGAAGAGCGTGTCCGGCAACGCGGCGCAGTTGACGGCCTGGAAATTCTCGTTTCCGCGGCGACTCAGCTCGTGAATCATTCGCGACACGACTTCCTTGCCCGAGCCGGTCGGTCCCAGGATCAGAACGGAGATGTCAGACTTTGCAGCCGTGCGAATCCATTCGAATACCACGAGCATCTTCTCGTCGCGGCCGATCATCTCCCGGAAACGCTGAACTGACGGCGCCTGATCCTCAAGGCTGATGTCGGCGCGTCTTTCGAGGAAAGTATCGAGCAGACGATTCAGCGTGTCGCTTTCCGGCCGAATCGCCGAATACTGGCTCGGGCCGGTCCCTGTTCGGCCGACGATGCCAAACTCCACCAGCTCGCGAAGACAGTTTTCGATGTCCAGCCGCATGCGGCCAAAAGTGGCCATCAGCGACTCGACCTCAAAGCCCTCTCCCGGTCGCGCCGAGAGGAAGCGCAGCAATCCAGCTCGGAGCGGAGACTGCACGAGCGCCCGGAATCGCGCTTCGGGATCGCCGTGCGCTTCAGCCCTTACCATCGTTGCTGCCCGGCTCGTCGCTGCACTCATGAGGTTTATCCAGGAAGACTCGTTTTGTTATCGGTCCGTTGGGGCGTACGCGACAGACATCCCGCACACAGGTACGCAGATTTTCAACGGCACGGAGGCAAGAAGCAGAGATGCTAAGCTACCCAAGCGATGCCTCACCGTGCCCCTGGCGCCGAGAAATCACGAGCAAACTACCTGACCGGGAAGGCCATCCGATACTATCGACCGAGAGGAAGCGCCGATATCCATCATCTTGTCGAGGATGGGTTCCAGGCGTTCAATGCCGCGAGACTGGGCGAGGCGTGTCGTATTTTTACGGATAAGATGCTCCTGCCGGAGCACGACACCACGATTGCACTCACGGTCGCCGGAGCGCTGACACCGGCTGGACTCGGCGGTTGCATGGTCGAGTTGATGGAACGAGGGCTGGTTGACTTCGTGATCAGCACTGGTGCCAATCTCTACCACGACCTTCACTATGCATTGAATTTCACGCTGCACAGAGGGTCACCGTTCGTCGACGACGTGGATCTGTATGAAGAAGGTGTGATCCGTATCTACGACGTTCTTTTTCCTGCGACGGTACTCCTCGAAACCGATGCATACATCCGTGACTTCCTGGTGCGCTGGGGAGTCGATCGGCCCGTCTCAACAGCGGAGCTGCACTACGCCCTTGGCCGCGATCTCCTCGAGCGGCACCCCGAATGCCGTGACCACTCGGTCGTTGCCGCGGCGGCAGCGTGCGGCGTGCCCATCTATACCTCGTCTCCCGGGGACAGCTCGATCGGAATGAATGTGGCGTATCACGAGTTGATGAACGACAGTCGCTTGATGATCGATCCCAACAAGGACGTCAACGAAATCTGCTCGTTCATTCTGGCAGGGAAGAAGAATGGCTGCGTCATCCTCGGTGGCGGATCGCCCAAGAACTTCTACTTGCAGGGTCAGCCAACGCTTTGGGAGGTGTACGGGATCCCGAAGGGCGGCAACGATTACTTCATTCAGATCACGACGGATCAAGTTGTCTGGGGTGGCCTCTCCGGCGCGACACCTGCTGAAGCCGTCAGTTGGGGCAAGGTGAATCCCGGCGTGCTCCCCGACACGGCTGTTGCCTACGTCGACTCGACGATTGGCTTTCCGCTTTTCTGCGAGTACGTCGTTGGCTCGCCGCGCAATCGCCGGCCGCGTAAGGAACTCGTGCACAAGCGCGGCGAACTGGTGGCTGCCCTGCGCAAGCAGGCAAAAGAGAACGTCCAGTCCAAAGCCGAGTCGAAGACGTAGAACGCCAGAGTCAGAGGCCAAGAGTCGAGAGCCCACAGCCAAGAGCCGACCATGGGCACCCTAGCTTCAGAGTTGGGAGGTTACGCCGAGCGCGTATCGGGACAGCCGAGGGTGTACGTCGACGCGAACGTGCCGGCCGGTCTCGTGTCCTTCATGCGGCAGGCATTGCAGTGGGACGTACTCTTCGTGCTTGAACACGAAGAGCTGCGGCGCGCACCGGACGGCGAGCACTATCGGCTCGCCAGACAGCTGCGAAGGACACTGATCACGCAGGATCGCGACTACCTCGACGATCGCAAGTTCCCGCCTGAGCAGAGTGGCGGCGTGCTGGTGCTGTGGGCGCCAGTAGAGAAGGGGCTGATGGTCCTGCTCAAGAGAGTCGATCGTGAAGTGCTTCGACGAACCGCGGCTTCACACGCAAACTCCGTCAGCGACTTGGGCGAAGCGCCGCTGCCGCTCGAGGGTCGCAAGCTTCACGTACACATCGACTGGAACGGAGAGAGAGTCGAACCGTGATCGTCGTCAGCGGTGGCGACTTGATTCTGCCGGGGCGCGTCGTCAGCGCAGGCTCGCTGGTCATCGACGGCGGCCGAATCGTGGCTGTTGAATCGCGCCGCATCGATCCGGAAGGCGCGACAGTCGTCGATGCGAGTGACTGCTATGTCGCGCCGGGCTTCATCGATGTGCACGTGCACGGCCTGCACGGCCACGATACTCTCGACGGCGAAGGTGCAGTCGCGCGCATCGCGGCGTTGCTTCCGCGTTACGGGGTGACGGCTTTCTGCCCCACGACGGTTGCTTGCTCGCCAGACGATCTTCGCGGCGTGCTTCACCAGGTCAGGCAAGCGCGCGTGTCACCCCTCGCTGGATCTGCACGCGTGTTGCCCGCCCATCTTGAGAGCAACTTCATCAACCCTGAATACAACGGAGCGCAGCCGGCAGAGTGTCTACGGACAGCAGGCGACGGCTTGCCGGACGGCTTCTATTCGGGACGTGATGTCCTCGACGTGATCGCGGCATGCCGGCCCGATGTGGGGATTGTGACGATGGCTCCTGAACTGCCGGGGGGCCTCGATCTCGTGCGCACGCTGACAACGGCTGGACACCGCGTTGCACTTGGTCACTCCGGATCCGATTACGACACGGCGATCGCCGCGATCGAGGCGGGCGCCCGTCACGCGACACATCTGTTCAATCGGATGACGCCCATGTCGCATCGCGCGCCCGGATTACCGGGCGCGGTGCTGGCCCGTGAAGAAGTGATCGTCGAGCTCATTTGCGACGGCTACCACGTGCACCCCTCGATGTGTCGTCTCGCTGTCGCCGCTAAAGGACCGGAGGGCGTGATGGCGATTACTGATGCGACCGCCGGTGCCGGGCTGCCATCCGGATCGATTGCCCGGCTCGGCGGCCGCGCCATCCAGGTCCGTGAGCAGGCGGCATTTCTTGAAGACGGCACTCTCGCGGGAAGCACATTGACGATGGACCGGGCATTTCGGAACGTCGTCAATGAGGTTGGCGGCTCGCTGGTCGATGCGGCAATGCTCTGTTCGACCAGCCCGGCTCGTGCTCTGGGCCTCAGTGGCTTCGGCGTTCTCGCCCAGGGTTGTGCGGCCGATGTGGTCCTCCTCGATCGGGCCTTTCGCGTCGTGCGAACGTTCATCGCCGGAGATGAGGTGTGGGCGGGAAACTGAACTCCCCGCAATCGCGCTGCGTCTAACCGGGGGGCGGAATGGACCACCGCGGTCCTTGTTCATCAGCTGGACGTCGTGAAGTAGAGGCGCGTCTTCAGACCCGCCGGGATCGACTCGAGGTAGGAGTATGCCACCCATGCGTATGGCCCATGTCCTCTCGATTCTCGTTGTTGCCACTGTCTCGACTGCCTGCAGTATCGACGTTCGCGGCAACCAGTCGTCGTCCCGCGAAGAAAAGCGATTCACTGTTTCGGCTTCGGAACCGGTTGATCTGCAGATCAGGACTTTCGACGGCAGGATCAGCGTTCGATCGTGGGATAAGAATGAAGTGCTCGTCGAAATCGACCGGCGCGCACCGGACCAGGCCAGTGCCGAAGCGCTGACCGTCAACGAGACGCAGGACGGCAACAAGATCGTCGTCGAGGCGCCGGGCGATCGGGCACAACGTAACGTCATCAGCCTTGGGGGCGCCCGATCGGTCAATTTCACCATCACTGCGCCGCGGCGCATGACGCTCCAGGCGCACACGGGAGACGGCCAGGTCGACGCCCGTGATCTCGAAGGGATGCTCACGTTGAATTCCGCCGACGGTCGCATCGAGGTCTCGAACGTCGATGGGCAACTGAAAGCACATACCGGTGACGGCATTATTCGCATCAACCAGGCCAGTGGGGCGGTGGACGCCGACTCCGGCGACGGATCGGTCGATATCGATGGCCGTCTCGATGCTGTCACCGTTCGCACCGGCGACGGCTCAGTCCGCGTCGATGCCATCGACGGCAGCATCATGAAGAGCGAGTGGCGCATTACGACGGGCGACGGGCGTATCTCCCTGCGTGTGCCCAACGGCTTCAATGCCGCAGTCGATGCGTCGACGGGCGACGGATCGGTTCACGTGGCCGGAATCCCCACTGCGTCGGGGAAGGCCGACGATTCAGATCGCCGTCGGGTTACAGGCCAATTGGGGTCCGGAGGAGCAACGCTCACGTTGCGGAGCGGAGACGGGTCGATAGACGTCACTCACTGATAGCGTGTCGAAGCCGCGTCGTAGAGATGACTGCGACACACTGAGCCACCGAGCACAGCCAGGAGCAATTTCGAGTAGCTTGCGGTGCATCTGCGCCTCGGTGTGTCGTGGTTCTCAGCGGAGCGGAATTCGCTGGTAGCGCGTTGGATCCTCAATCCCAGCCCCGCGAAACGCGTCTCGCCGTTCTCTACACTTGCTGCACTCGCCGCAATGCAGGCCATCGCGCGGACTCATGCACGACAGTGTGAGCTCGAGTGGAACGCCGAGCTGATGCCCCAGGAGAATGACGTCGGTCTTATGCAGGCTCATGAATGGCGCCTCGATGGCGAGGTCGTGGGCGAGCCCGAGCGAGATCGCCGTTGCGAACGCGGTGAAGAAGGCGTTCGTCGCGTCTGGGAAAGGATTCCCCGCCAGAGTGCCGATGGCGATTCGCGTAATGCTCCGTTGAGCGCAATGGATCGCCGCCTTGCTCAAGAGGACAACGTTGCGTCCCGTGAGGTAGACGTCCTCGTCAGGAGTGTCGAATGCGGGAGGCGTTCCGCGAAGCGCCCAGTGATTCGGCGGATACAGATCCGCCACGGTGAAGGTCAGTCGGGCGAGGGGCCGTGCCTCGCGATACGGAGGCGCGGCCAGTAAGCGATCGATCGACTCCAATTCCTCGCGTTCCCACGCCAGCCCACAGCAGATGTAGATGGGATATACGGTCGATGTGCGCTGCTCGGTCGCCACCAGTACGGCGCTATCAAGTCCAGCCGAGAAAAGCACGGCGACCGGCGGCTTGGACGCAGGGGGTTGGGAGTTGAGAGTTTGCATCGATTAGATTAGAGAGTATGTACTCGGTCACCAAACGCCTGGAGTTCTGCTACGGTCACAGGCTCCTCGATTACGATGGTGTCTGTAAACATCCGCACGGCCACAACGCGGTCGTCGAGGTGGAGATCCAGACCGACGCGCTCGACCGCCGCAACATGGTGGCCGATTTCACCGACATCAAACGCGCGATGAAAGGCTGGATCGATCGCGAGCTCGATCACCGGATGATCCTGCGGCACGACGATCCGCTGGTCGCGTTTCTCCGTTCTCTCGGAGAGCCCGTCTATGTGCTCGACAGCAACCCTACCGTCGAGCGGATCGCGCGCCTGCTGTTCGACGTCTCACGCGAGCAGCGGCTGCCGGTCTCGCGTGTCACCGTATGGGAGACTCCGAGCTCGTGGGCAACCTACAAAGCCTGATCGCATTCGACCTCGATGGCACGCTGATCGATTCGCAGGGCGACCTCGCTGAATCCGCCAACCAACTGATCCTGGAACTGGGGGGACGGCCGCTGCCCGAGGAAGCCATTGGCCGCATGGTCGGAGAGGGAGCGGCGCTGCTGGTGAAACGCGCTCTCGACGCTGCCGGTCTCGACCACCCGGCGTTCGCGCTCAACCGGTTTCTGGAAATTTACGACACGCACCTCGTCAACCACACTCGCGTGTACGATGGAATTCTCGACACACTCAACATGGCGCGACGCCATGCGCGACTGGGCGTCCTGACCAACAAGCCGCTCGGTCCCACGAAGAAGCTTCTCGACGCGTTTGCCATCGGTGACTTGTTCGAATGGGTCATCGGCGGCGATGGACCGTATCCACGAAAGCCAAGTCCCGAAGGGCTGCTCGCCATGATGGCAGCGACCGGTGTGCCTCGCGAGCGCACGCTGCTCGTTGGCGACTCGGGCATCGACTATGAGACCGCGCAGCGCGCCTCGGTCCGTTGCTGCATCGTCGCCTACGGTTTCGGGTTTCGGACGTTCTCGCGCGATCGGGTCGAGGACGGGAACGCCCTCGTCGATGACGCGGCGGGCTTGCGCGACGTGATACAGCAATTCCTGCGGCCGTAGCGTCCGGCTTCAGCCGGACCCGAATCGGCGTTGGGAGTGTCCGGCTTTAGCCGGACCTGAATAAACTTCCGAACGACAGCGCCACGAAAAATCCGTAGAACAACGTCATCACGATCAGGGCGACACGGCGCCACATCGGTGGGCGCACATGCGGCGGCAGCAGTCGCGTGTTGATGTACAGCAGGTGCGGCGCTGCGATGACGAAGATGGCGCCAGCCACATTGGCGCCGAGTTGCAGCAGCACAATCGGCTGCGCGAGCCGCATCGCAATCAATCCCCAGACGACCAGAACGCCGAGTACGCCGTAATAGACAGCGCGCACGTCGCCACCGCGCCATGCGCGCACACGACGGCTCCCGGTCCAGAGGATGTCGGCGATCGCGCGAACCATGCCCTCGAGGTTGTCGAGCTGAGTTTTGAACAGCAGCCAGGCGCCAAGGAACGCGATGATGCCCGCTGTCAGTGCTCCGGTGCGGCTTCCGATCGCGGCCGCCAGCGCGGCGCTGATGCCAAGACCTTGAATGTTCGTGCCGCGCGGCAGAAAAGTGACATAGAGCAGCGCCGGTAGCAGCATGCCGAGATTCGCGCCGAGCCAGAACAGGCCCCACTGATCGGCCGAAACGACGCGCCACCATCCACGCCAGCGATCCATCGACGCGGCATCGGATGGAAATATGAAACCGGTCGCGGCGACACTGCCGCGTTCACCTGCGGCTGCCGCAGGGATGTAGCCCGCGCGCTCCCCCATGCCGTAGCCGCGGTCGCGAGCCCAGTTCGACAAGACGATGTTCACGACACCGCCGCTTCCGGAATAGGCGACCAGCGCGCCAAGCAGGAAGAAGTCAGCGCCTGCGGGCAAGGGATCGAATGTCCCGCGAGTGAGATCGAATCCACCGAACCCCGCCGCCGCCTCGAGCCACGCGTGCGCTGGTGCGAACAGCAACGTCAGGACGAAGAAGCCGCCGAGAATAGTGACGACCAGAATCCAGTTCAAGAATTCGAGCGTGCGCTCGATGCGGCGGCCCACCGTGAGAATGGCAACGCATCCGAGAAATGCCGCGACACCGATGCCGTAGATTGCCGTGGCGTCGGCGGCAACCGCCAGTCGCCGTGCGAACAGGAAGAAGATCGCGGCTGCTGCCGTGCCTGCCCAGGCGGGCCAGCCGACCTGGAGAAAGTAGAGGACAGCATAGATCCAAGCCCACAGCGTCGACGAGGGTCGAGTCCGCATGAACCCGGTGAAGACTGGCTCACCGGTCGCGAGGGTGTAGCGCATCACTTCGGTGTTGAAGATGGTCTGCAGCGTGACGGCGACGATGACGACCCACAGCAGCGAAAGGCCGTGCTGCACGAAGGCCGCCGGGCCCAGCAGGAACTCACCGCTGCCAATCGAAACGCCCAGCGCGATCACGCCGGGTCCGACTGCCGCGATCCACGCGAGGCCTTTTGGCCTGGGCGGCTCGGGCAGTTCTGCTGGTTGCCAGGGGTCGAGCCCCGAACGGGCCTCGACTGGCGCCGCTGTAGAAGTTGCCAAGGCGGGCGATTATACGTGGGGTCAGACCCCGTCGCAGAACTGCACACTGCGCAGATCCGGGAAGGGGTCTGACCCCGTCTAGAGAGATCTGAGGAACGCCAGCAGGGCGGCGCGATCGCTATCGGGGGCTCGCTCGTATCCCCGGCGCGCGAGTTCGGCCTCGTTGCCGTGACGGCCGATGCTCTCTTCGAGAGTCGCAGCGGATCCATCGTGCAGGTACGGTCTGCGAAACCGTAGTCCCCACAACGCCGGGGTGCGAATTTCCTCTGGCGCCGCGACACCCTGCGCGATGCCGTCGCCAGTCCCGGTGTCGTGCAGCAGCAGGTCTGAGAACAACGGCACCTGACGATGATCGAAGAGCGGATTGCTGCTCGGCCCGGTCTCGATCGACGGCGTGTGACAGGCGGCGCAGCCAATAGAGTGAAACATCTGTTCACCGATTCGGGCGGCCTCGCCGGTGGGACCGCGTCCCACTGGCGCCAGCAGCTTCATGAAGCTGGCGAAGTTATCGATGCCACGCCGGCCTGTCCGGGGATCCCGCCTGTCCTCGATATCGGGAATCAGATCGCACACGCGCATGCGGTCGCTGGTGATACCCACTGCCAGCTCCTGCGAGAAGAGCTCGTTGGTGATCCCCATTTCGTTGCGATAGGCGTCGGCGCCGAATGAGAGAAGCGTGGCGTGCTGCGCCTTCCACCCGAACCGGCCGACGCGTCGTTGGCCTGACGCCGCGTCGGTGATGATCGCGGCGCGGCCGCTGACGCCGTCGCGATTTCGATCAATCGGGTCCTCGAGCGCAAGCAGCGACTCGTCGGGAATGGCTTCGACGAGCCCTGCGCCGAAGAGCGGGAGGGGCACGCGACGAGCGACGATGGTCGCGTCGGCTGGAATCACGGGCTGGCACGAGTGACTGGGAACCGAGAAAAGGTGAAAGAGCGTCTCGCCAGAAGGATCGAGGGAAACGAACTCGCCCCGGGGACCGCGTCGGGCGGCGCGGACTTCGGCGATATGTCCCGTGCCGCCAACTGCAGGCACGCTGTGACACGCGCCGCAGCTGGTGCCGTTGTAGGCCGGACCCAGGCCCTCGTCCGCCGTCTCGACTTCGAGGAAGTCGTCGAGCCCGACACGAAACTCCTCGAACTCGACCGGAGTTGCGCCGGACAGCGGATCCCCGGGTATGACGCCCGGTGCTTGCGCCGAGAGCAGGGCGCTGACGAGAACGACCCCGGTCACCGACGCGGTCCGAATGCCGGACACGACTACTGGGCGCGACATGTGCAACCTCGCTACTCGGTGGCGATGATGACGCCGCGCATGAACGCGTGGCCGGCGCCACACAGCCTTGAACATTCGAACGTGTAACGGCCGGCCGTGGGCTGAAACACGACAGAGGCCACGCCACGACCGCGCTTGGGAAGCTCGAGGTCGATGTCGGTACCAAGGATGTGAAAGCCGTGCATCGTGTCTTCGCTCGTGAGCCGGATCTCGAGCGGCGTCCCTGCCTTCACGCGGATCTCCGATGGATTGAAACTGAAGCGCTCGGCGATGATCTCGATGAGCTGATTTTCCTGCGCGGCAGTCCGGCTAAAGCCGGACCCTACGTGTGTCATGGTGCGGCTGAAGCCGGACGCTACGTGGCGGAGGGGCGGGCTGTCGTAGTGTCCGGCTTTAGCCGGATCCGATAACGCATGAACGAGAAGCACGAGTGACGTCAATGCGTATCGCATCAGAACCACCATCCCAGGCCGACATTGAATGAGTCTGGCGCCTCGACCACCGAACTGCGGCTGCGCACGAGTGAGTAATCGAACTTGACCGCCACGTCAGGATCGGGCCAGTACGTCGCGCCGACGACCCACGCGTCGCGATCGAACTGCGGAAGCCCGACGTACCCGCTTGGCATTCGAAACTGCGTGTCGAAGTTTTCGTAGCGGACGAAGGCACCGACTTCACCAAATGCCGCGTTCGCGATCGCGCGATACCCGGCCTCGCCGTAGAAGCCGCGCAGGATCCGCGCGATGTTGGGGTTGACGCCGACGCGACGCGCGAGCGCTTCATTCAATTGCCCGGCGTTGTCGATCCAGACCTGGGAGAACTGGCCGCGAAGCTCCAGGCGCCGGCGGGAGTAGCGCCCATCGACCTCCGCCAGCGAAACCGGCACATCGAAGACGGGGCGGAACTGAAACCCGGAGCGGCCCGACCACCCGCTGGCGCCAAGCGTGAGCCCGCGAATGGCAACGTACTCCACCCGCCCCGTGACCGCGGGCCGCCCCACGTTCGCCTCAGAGCCCTTCTGGCGCCCGTCACGAAGACCTTCTTCAGCGCTGAACTCGGCGGCATCGAGCGGCGCCACGATGAACGCGCGATAACGCCACCCCCGGCCGAGTTCTCCATGCACCCCCGCACCCGCTTCGAACCAGGTCGTAGGGACGATGACCGTGTCATTGAACGGACGCTCGACACCGTAGTAAACGGGCGGTTCGTGCCGCTCGTTGATGATGCCAATCGGCATGAGCATCATCCCCGCCCGTACGTTGAATGAGCGCGAGAGCAAGAAGTCAACGTAGGCTTGCTCGAGTTCCAGCTCGCCCTTCTCTTCGAGTCCTTCGACGACGGCGTGTTCGAGCTCCAACTCGCCGACGAAACGGATGCGTTCCGAGAACGAATGCGTGACGAGCAGGACGAATCGGTGGAAATCCAGTTGCGCGTCGCTGAACTCTGCGTTGTTGAAATGAAAGTCCATGTACCCCGAGAGGGCGGTGCGCGGCGGCTCCAGCGCCTTCTGTGTCGCTTGCGCGCATACAGGAACCGACAGCAGGACGAGGAGCAGGAGGTGCACAGCCTGCACGAGCACCTTGGATGCGGCCCGTGTTCCGATCGTGAGGCGACGATTGTTGCCTCCCCGCACCCGTACGCTGTCCGCTGCCGCGTCGCGCTCTTCGACCAGAATCGCTTCGCCCGGCTTCAGGTTGTGGTGCTCGATGAAGCGCAGAAAGTCTTTGTCCTGATCGATCACGCGCGTGACGGTGACGGCCGTGCCCAGCGGACAGGTGAGGAGCGTCTGCACCTTCTTCTGCGGCTTGATCAGGCCGTCCGCGTTGGGAATCGGATCGCCGTGCGGATCGGTATCGGGCCGACCGAGCATCGCGTCCATCCGATCGACGAACCGGTCGCTGACGGTGTGCTCGAGTTGCTCTGCCTCGTCGTGAACCTCATCCCACGAATATCCCATCACCTGAACGAGGAAGAGCTCGATCAGCCGATGCCGGCGCGTGACGAGGGCCGCGAGCTTCTGTCCGGCTTTTGTCAGCGCGACGCCGGCATACGGCTCGTACTCGACGAGGCCCGACTCGGCCAGCGTCTTGACCATTGTCGTCGCGGTTCCAGGCGTCACGTTGAGCGCCGCGGCGAGTTGCCCCATGGGCAGCAGGCGTTGGGGCGGCTGGAGGCTGTTGGTGCCAATGTAAATGGCCTTGAGATAGTTCTCGACGGTGCTCGACGGCATTTGAGCGCAGTCTAATTTGACTTTTGATATAGGACAATATAAATTTTGAGTATTCAAAAATGAGCGGCGACTTCCATGGACGGTGACGTTCCCGCCTCGACGGCCGCGCAAGGCGGCTGGCGCAGCGTCCCCGATGCTCCCAGCCTCCGTGAGGTGCACGGCTCGATCGCCGTTCCGCAGGATGCCGGCTTCTGGCGCAAGCTGTTCGCGTTTGCCGGTCCCGGCTACCTCGTTGCGGTCGGGTACATGGACCCGGGCAACTGGGCAACCGACCTCGCCGGAGGCGCGCGCTACGGCTACACGCTCCTGAGCGTGATCCTGATTTCGAACCTGATGGCGATCCTGCTGCAGGCGCTGGCCGTGCGGCTCGGCATCGCCAGCGGACGCGACCTGGCGCAAGCCTGCCGCGACAGCTACTCCAAGCCGGTCACCATCGTGCTCTGGGTGTTGTGCGAAATCGCCATTGCCGCGTGCGACCTCGCGGAAGTCATAGGCGCGGCGATCGCGCTGAATCTGTTGTTCGGCCTGCCGCTCATCTGGGGCGTGTCGCTGACGGCCTTCGATGTTCTGCTGATTCTGTTCCTGCAGCATCGCGGCTTTCGCTACGTCGAAGCGCTCGTCGTCGCCCTCATTGTCGCGATTGCCGGCTCGTTCGCGATTCAGATTCTCCTCGCTCGCCCGGACATGGGCGCGCTGGTAGGAGGATTCGTTCCGCGGACCTCGATCGTCACGAACCCGGAAATGCTGTATATCGCGCTCGGCATCCTTGGCGCGACGGTGATGCCGCACAACCTCTACCTGCACTCGTCGATCGTGCAGACGCGCCGCTACACGGATACGCTGGCGAGCAAGAAGGAAGCGATTCGGTTCGCGACGCTGGATTCATCGATTGCGCTGATGTCGGCGCTGTTTATCAATGCCGCGATCCTGATTGTCTCGGCCGCGGTCTTCCACGGAACGGAACACGAGTCGGTGGCTGACATCGGCGACGCGCATCAGCTCCTCTCTCCCCTGCTTGGCACGAGTGCGGCCGGAATCCTGTTCGCCGTTGCGTTGTTGTGTTCAGGGCAGAACGCGACGCTGACCGGCACGCTCGCTGGCCAGATCGTGATGGAGGGCTTCGTCAACATCCGTCTGCGGCCCTGGCTCCGCCGGCTCATTACACGGCTCGTCGCGATCGTTCCGGCGGTAATCGTTGTCAGCTTCTACGGCGAGCGCGGCACGGGAGCGCTGCTCATTCTCAGCCAGGTGATATTGAGTCTGCAGTTGCCGTTCGCCGTGTTTCCGCTGGTCAGCTTCACGAGCAATCGTTGGAAAATGGGCGTCTTCGTCGCTCCGCGCTGGGTGCAGGCGCTGGCGTGGACGATTGCCGTTATCATTGCGGCACTGAACGTCTGGCTGCTCTATCAGACGTTTTTCGGATAGAACCCATGTACCGCCGGATCCTCGTCGCCGTCGAGAACTCTTCGGCCGACCGCACGATCCTCACGCACGTGCGCCAACTCGCGGCGCTCACGCAAGCCGAGATCCTGCTCGTGCACGTTGCCGATGGATGGGCAGCGCGCAACTTCGATCAGCTGCAGCTGCGTGAATCCGAGGAGATGAAGAGCGATCGCGCGTATCTGCAACAGATTGCTTCAGAGCTCACCGCCGACTCTCTCAAGGTGGAAGCCGAGCTCGCGATGGGCGATCCGGCCACCGAGCTCATTCGGTTGGCGGAAGAACGGCACGTGGATCTCATCGCGATGTCCACACACGGCCATCGGTTCCTGAACGATCTGTTGCGCGGGACGACGGTCAGCAGAGTCCGTCACGTCGTGAAGATTCCTGTCCTCCTGCTGCGGGCGCAGTAACCGCAACACTGATTTGACGATCGATGATCGTTGAGTCGTTTTTGATTGACGGTTGTTGATTGGTGATCGGCAACGTTGATTCGCAAATCAAATCCACAATCGTCATTCACCAACTTCCACAGTCACAGATCGAGAATCACAGATACGACTTTCACTTTATTACCGCTCCAGCCACGGCTCCAGCGCCCGCGCGAAGAATTCCAGCAGATCGCTCTCGCTCACATCCTGCGGCGCCGCACCCGGCTTCACGGCACGCTCGTCGTCGAGCGTGCGTGAGCCGCGCGTCCGGCGGATCCGCCCGACGATATACGGCTGGTCGGTATCAGTGTTGAGCGCCAGCTCGATGAAGTCGTCACGACCCTGATCCGAAGAGAGCCGCAGACCCCGGCCGGGTGTCGATACGGTGAACGAATAGCCTTCGGCGCGCAACGCATTGACGATCTGGCGCGCGAGCGGGCCGGCGAGATACTCGAGGAAGGCCACATAGGCCTGCTCTGCTTCATCTGACTTCTGACGACGCTGTTTTGCGCGATCGCGAGCCGTCGTGATCGCGGCCTGAATGCGTTTGCGGACTTGCGATATTTCCACTGTGGTGACTCCCGGGACGATCGTCATTCACTCGTTAACCGATCACGCGAGCATCACGCAGGCGGACGATCTCGTCGTCGCCGATCCGCAGCTCTCGCAGAATCGCTTCTGTGTGCTGCCCCAGCGTCGGCGGCGCGGCTCGCACCGATCCTGGCGTCTCCGAGAGCTTGACGGGCACGCCGACGACGTTGAGCATTCCGGCGGTGACGTGTTCGACCGATTGAATCATCTCGCGCGCCAGGATCTGCGGATCGGCGAGCGCCTCAGGAACATCGCGCACGGCGCCGCACGGAACGCCGGCCCGCGTCAGGATCTCGATCCAGTAGGCCCGTGGCCGCGTGCAGAGCACCGGCGAGAGTAGCTGGCGCAGCTCGACGTGATTCACCACGCGAGCGGGGTTGGTCGCGTACCTGGGATCCTGAGGAAGTGAGCCGACGTCCGCAACCGCGCAGAATCGGCGGAATTGATCGTCGTTGCCAACCGCCAGGAAGAACTCTCCGTCGGCGGCAGCGAAGGTGTCGTACGGCGCAATCGTCGCATGTCGATTGCCGACCCGACGCGATCGAATGTTCGCGGTCAAGTGCATCGACGCGTGATAACTCAGGATCGAGACGACACCATCCAGCATACCGATATCGACCTGTTGACCGCGGCCGGTCTTCTCGCGTGCGAAGAGAGAGAGAACAATTCCGTGAGCCGCCAGCATACCGGCAACGAGATCGGCGATGGCCACGCCAACGCGAAACGGCGGTCCTTCGGCATCGCCCGTGATGCTCATCAACCCGCCTTCGGCCTGCACGACGGCGTCGTATCCGGCCTCGAATCGGCGCGGGCCGGTTTGTCCGAATCCGGAGATCGACGCGTAGACCAGTTTGGGATGCGCCTCCTTCAGCGACGCGTAATCCAGACCCAGACGGGCGAGTGCGCCCGGTCGGAAGTTCTCGACGACGACGTCGGCGTGATCGAGAAGGCGATTGATGATGCGACGCCCCTCGGGCCGCTTGAAGTCGAGAGCGATACTTTCTTTGTTACGATTCGTGCCGAGGAAGTAGGCGCTCTCACCGCCCACAAACGGCGGCCCCCACGCGCGCGTCTCGTCGCCGCCACCAGGACGTTCGACCTTGATGACTCGCGCGCCCATATCGGCGAGCATCATCGTGCAGAACGGGCCGGACAGCACTCGCGTGAGATCGAGGACCGAAACACCGCTGAGCGGACCACTCTGGGGCATGCGGCCTCCATTCTAGTGAGGAACAACCTGAGCGGTATCTCGGCGTCAGAATCAGTAAAGGGGAAGAACGATGGTGAGGCTCGCCATGCTCATGTTCCTGCTGTGGCTCGTGCCCTCTGTGACGGCTGCACAACCAGTATCGGCGCCATCTGCCGAACCGGTGGTCGTCGTCATTGGTGAAGGTCTCTTGACCGCCGTACCCGATCGGGCCTGGATCACGATTGGTGCCGAGTCGCGGGCCCCGAGCCCGCGCGAAGCGCAGAGCCGCAATACTGAGTTGATGCGCCCGGTTCAGGAGAAGCTACGCGCCGCCGGTATTCCGGCCGACGCCATTCGCACCACTGGCTACGACGTGCAGTACGAATGGGACTTCGTGAATGGCAAACGGGTCGGGCGCGGCTATGTCGCCCGCAACGCCATCGAAGTGCGGATCGACACCGTCGACCGCGTGGGTGAGTATCTCGAGATCGCCGTGGGGTCGGGGGCGACCTCGCTCAACGGCATCAGGTTCGACATGAAAGATCACGCGAAATTGGAGCGCGAGGCATTGCGGATGGCTGTCTCGGACGCCCGCGCAAAAGCGGATGCCGCCGCGGCCGGAGCCGGGCGCAGCATCGACCGGATTCTCCGAGTCGACGAGCAGGGAACGGCGTCGCCGCCGGTGCCTGTGCCGTATCTTCGCCAGGCCGCTCAGAGCGCCGCGGCCGATGCGGCTCCGCCGATTGCGGCCGGACAGGTGGAAATCCGGGCCCGCGTCACCGTGACGGCTGTTCTGAAGTGAGGCAATTCACGGGCTAAAATTGCCTCTTCGCCATGACGCCGACCGACTACGCTCGCGCCCGCCGCGCATTGATGCGGCGCGACCCTGTGATTGCCACACTGATTCGCCAACACGGTGAATGCGGCTTGGCATCGGCGCAACGTACGAATCCGTTTCACGCGCTGCTTCACGCAATCATTGCGCAGCAGTTGTCAACCAGGGCCGCGAGGACAATCGAGGGCCGGTTCTCGGCGTTGTTCGATGGCAATCCCACTCCGGTGGCGGTGTCACGGGTGTCGGACGAGCAGCTTCGAGCGGTCGGCTTCAGCGGGCAGAAGGTCACCTACGTGCGTGACTTGTCCGCGCGGATTCTGGACGGTTCACTGACACTTCATGCCCTGGATGCGATGACCGACGATGACGTGATCCAGGCACTGACGAGCGTGAAGGGGATCGGCCGCTGGACGGCCGAGATGTTCCTGATGTTTCGGCTGCACCGGCCCGACGTCCTGCCGGTCGGGGACCTCGGCATCGTCAAAGCCGTCCAAAGAGCGTATAAGCTTCGCACGCTGCCTTCACCGGAGCGCCTCACGAAGATCGGTGAAACATGGCGGCCCTACAGATCCGTGGCGTGTTGGTATTTGTGGGCAAGTCTCCAGGCTGCCCCGTTGAAGACAACCAAGAACGGACGCGGCTGAACGGCTGCCGCATACATAGACCATGTTGAATAGAGCCTATCCGAGCTTCCTCGCTGTTCTCATTGTTGCGGTAGCCGGTCTGACGAGCTGTGTGGCGAAAAAGACCGACAGCCAGTCGGCCACTGTCGATATTCCACGCATCGCATTCGAAAAGTACACCCTGCCGAACGGGCTTGACGTGATATTGAGTCGCGACGCGCGCGTGCCGATGGTAGCCGTCAATCTCTGGTATCACGTCGGTCCGGCCAACGAGGAGCCCGGCCGCACCGGGTTCGCGCACCTGTTCGAGCACATGATGTTTCAGAGCTCGAAGCACGTGCCGCCCGATTCGCACTTCAAGCTGCTCGAGGCCGCGGGTGCGAGCGACATCAACGGCACGACTGATTTCGATCGCACGAACTACTTCCAAACGGTCCCGACCAACCAGCTGGAGCTGGCGCTCTGGCTCGAGTCGGATCGCATGGGCTATCTGCTGGACAAAGTCGACCAGGCCGCGCTTTCCAATCAGCAGGACGTCGTGCGGAACGAGCGCCGTCAGAGCGTCGAGAACCAGCCGTATGGGTCGGCCGAAGAGTCGCTCATTCAAAGCCTCTATCCGAAGGGCCATCCCTACTATGGCAACGTCATCGGATCGCACGAAGACATTCAGGCCGTGAAGCTCGATGATGTCAGACGATTCTTCAAGCAGTACTACACGCCCAACAACGCCAGCCTTGCCATCGTGGGCGATTTCGATCCGGCTATTGCGAAATCACTCGTGGAGAAATATTTCGGCACACTCAAGCGCGGTCCCGATGTTCCTGCCATCAAAGCCGAGACGCCGAAGATCACCTCGGAACGCCGCAAGGTGGTGAAGGCTCGCGTCGAGCTTCCGCGTGTGTATATGGCGTGGGTGACGTCGCCCATCCTCAAGCCGGGGGATGCCGACGCCGACCTCGCCTCGAACGTACTCGGCGGCGGCCGCTCCAGTCGCCTTTACAAGAAGCTCGTCTACGAGAAACAGATCGCACAGACCGTCTCGGCGCAGCAGTACTCGCTCATCCTTGGATCGATTTTTCAGATCGAAGCGACCGCGCGCCCGGGACACACCGTGGAAGAACTCGAAAAAGCCATCGAGGAAGAGCTCACGGCGTTCCGCGAGAAACCGGCGGAGGCACGCGAGATCGAACAGGCGCGCAACACGATCGAAACCAACATCATCGGAGGTCTGGAACGGCTCGGCGGGTTCGGCGGTGTTGCGGATCGTCTCAACTCCTACAATCACTATCTCGGTACGCCTGACTATCTTGCCAAGGACATCGAGCGCTATCGCGCCGTGAACGCGGATTCATTGATGGCCTTCGCGAAGGAGCAGCTGACCCCGAACTCGCGTGTGGTCATGCACGTCATTCCAGGCGAGCCTGAGGCGATCCCGCAGGTTCCCACACCGCCGGCGTCCGCAGCGGCGCAGACCGGCGGCGAATCGATCAACGCCGATGAGCCGTGGCGCAACGAGGTCCCGCACGCCGGACAGCCGCGTCCGCTGCAACTCGCGACGCCAGTCTCAGCGAAGCTGTCGAACGGCCTCACGCTGATCCTGAGCGAACGGCGCGGCCTGCCGATCGTGGCGACGAATCTCGTGCTGCGAACCGGTAGCGACGCCAATCCTCTCGACAAGCCGGGCATGGCGAACTTCGTCGCCGCGATGCTCGACGAGGGGACGTCCAAGCGCAGCGCTCTCCAGATCGCTGACGATGTCGCGAGACTTGGCGCGTCCCTCAGCACCTCCAGCTCGATGGATGCAACGACGATTTCCGCGCGCTCGCTCACGAAGAATTTCCCGGCGATGCTGGACATCCTCGCGGACGTGACGTTGAATCCGTCGTTCCCTGCCGAAGAGATCGAGCGACAGCGCGCGAGCCGGCTCGCCGCCCTGGTGCAGCAGCGGGACAATCCCGGTCAGGTAGCAACGCAGGTGACAGCGGCGGCGCTCTACGGGCCCAGACATCCGTACGGCTACAGCGAAGTCGGGACAGAGGCTTCTGTGAAGGCGCTGACGCGCGATGAGATGGTCGGCTTCTGGAAACAGAACTTCGTGCCGAATAACGCCGCTCTTGTCGTGGCTGGTGACATCTCGATGGACGAACTCCGTATGCTGGCGGAGAAGTCCTTCGCGTCGTGGCAATCCGGCACACCCGCGCAGCCGGCCCTCGGAGCGCCGACGACGACCGCGGCGCGCGTGGTGGTCGTAGACAAGCCGGGCAGTCCGCAGACGCAGGTACGTGTGGCCGCGATCGGAGCCGCCCGCTCATCGCCGGACTTCCGTCCGATGCAGGTTATGAATCTCGCGTTGGGTGGTCTCTTCTCGAGCCGCATCAACATGAACCTGCGTGAGCAGCACGGCTACACCTACGGCGCGTCGTCGCAGTTCTCGTTTCGTCGCGCGCCCGGGCCATTCCAGGTCGCTTCCGGCGTCCGGACCGACGTGACCGGTCCGGCCGTGTCTGAGATTTTCAAGGAAGTGCGCGGAATGATCGACCGACCCGTGTCCGAGGACGAGTTGAAGAAGGCCAAGGACTCGCTTTCGAATTCGCTTCCGGGTGCCTTCGAGTCGAGCGCAAACGCCGTCAGCAACTTTTCGAACGTGTTTATCTACGATTTGGGTCTCGACTACTACACTCGCTACGCGGAACAAGTAAATGCGGTGACGGCGGATCAGGCGCTGGCGGCAGCCAAGAAGTATCTCGTTCCGAGCGCGATGGTCGTCGTTGCGGTGGGTGACAAAGCCAAGATCGAACCGCAGCTGAAGAAGCTGAATCTGGGCGCGATCGAGACTCGCGACACGGAAGGTCGGGTGGCCAAATAACGATGAAGGTCAGACCCCTTGAGTTGGTTGCTGTCAACGGTCTGACCCCGCTAAGAGGCCGAAGTATAATTTCGGACTAGACCAGTCGGATATGTCCGTTGCCACCTCCGGCCCGCTGAAAACGGCCGCTTCTGTCGTCGATTTGATCGGGAATACCCCTCTCGTCCGCCTCATCAACTTTGAAGCGGGTCTGCACAACGTCGAGCTCTACGCCAAGGCTGAGTGGCGTAATCCCGGTGGTTCCGTCAAGGATCGGCCCGCCGCCCGCATGATTGCGGACGGCGAACGGGCGGGTGCATTGACGCACGACAAGATGATCCTCGACGCGACTTCCGGAAACACCGGGATTGCCTACGCGATGATTGGTGCGGCGCGAGGCTATCGAGTGCGGCTCTGTGTTCCCGAGAACGTCACGCCGGAACGGAAGCGGATCCTGCGCGCATTCGGCGCTGAAATCGTCTTTACTGACCCGATGCAAGGCTCGGATGGCGCGATTCTCCGCGCCAAGGCGATCTACGCTGCCGAACCGGATCGGTATTTCTATGCCGACCAGTACAACAATGCGGGCAACTGGCTCGCCCACTACGACACGACCGGGCCGGAGATTCTCGAGCAGACTGGCGGACGCCTGACGCACTTCGTTGCCGGACTCGGCACGAGCGGCACCTTCGTCGGCGTGGGCCGAAGGCTGCGTGAAGTGAATCCCTCGATCCGTCTGATCTCGGTCCAGCCCGACTCGCCGCTTCACGGACTGGAAGGGCTGAAGCACATGGAAACGGCCATCGTGCCCGGCATCTACGACTCCACGCTTGCGGACGAGGACATTGGCGTCAGCACTGAAGAAGCGCACGAGTTGACCCGAAGGCTGGCGCAGGACGGCTTGTTTGTCGGCATCTCGAGCGGTGCGAACCTCGCCGGGGCACTGCGCGTTGCGCGGAATACGTCGAACGCGGTGATCGTGGTCGTCTTCTGCGACGGCGGTGAGAAATATCTGTCGGAACGCTTCTGGGATGAAAGCACGACGCCGACGCTGGCAGTACAGCCGG
>JBKPNV010000043.1:0-4003 GCA_046732795.1 Acidobacteriota bacterium | reverse complement strand
GTCCGCAGCAAAATGAGTCGCTCGCCGTCCAGATACGTGAACGCGTGCGGCCATGGGTATAAGCCGCGAACGCGGTTGTGAATGGCAACGGCCGGGAGCGTCCAATCGACCAGTCCTTCCTCTTTGGTGATTTTCGGCGCGTATGTCGAGGAGCCGTCATCCTGAGGCTCTTCGACGGCGCTGCCCGCGGCAAGTTCCTCGATCACGTCGATCAGAAGGGCCGCGCCCAGGTCGGCAAGGTCCCGCTCGACGACGTCACTTGTTTCGTCGGGGCCGACGGGGCGCTTCACTTTCGCCAACATGCCGCCCGCGTCGAGAGCGGCCACCATCCGCATGATGGTGATGCCGGTTTCCGGCATGCCATCGATCACGGCTCGCTGGACAGGCGCCGCACCACGATATCGCGGCAGAAGCGACGCATGAACGTTGATCATCCCGAGCCGCGGGAGATTCAGCAGGTCCTCTGGGATGATCTTGCCGTACGCGGCAACGACGCCCAAATCGGGCGCCCATGTTTTCAGCATGTCCGCGACGTCCGGATCGCGCAGCCGCGCCGGTTGCAACACCGGCAGCCCATGCGCGAGGGCAGTGGCTTTGACTGGTGATTCGGTCACCTTGTGCCCGCGTCCTCTCGGACGGTCGGGCTGCGTGATCACACCCATGACCTGATGCGGCGACCGAATCAGATGTTCGAGCGAGGGAACGGCAAACTGCGGCGTGCCGAGAAACACTACCCGCATTCACTACCATTTTCCCGCGCGCGCGAGCTTCTTGATCTTGCGGACGATGAAGTCTTTCTGGAGGCCGCGCAGGCGATCGACGAACAGCGTGCCGTCGAGATGATCCATCTCGTGCTGGAAGCAGCGGGCGAGGAGACCTGTCGCTTCGACCGAATGCTCCTCGCCATCACGGTTCAGCCCTTTCATGATGACGCGTGAGGGCCGAGCCACGGTCGCATTGAAACCTGGCATGCTGAGGCAGCCCTCTTCTTCCAGCTGCATGCCTTCCCGTTCGACGAAGGTCGGGTTGACGAAGGTCAGCAGGTCGAGGGGGCTTCTCCCGACCGAGATGTCACAGACGAAGATCCGCACACCCACACCGATTTGTGGGGCGGCCAGCCCCACTCCTGGCGCCGCGTACATCGTCTGGATCATGTCGTCGATGAGCGATTGGATCTCCGGCGTGATCGCCTCGACCGGCGCGGCAGGGTGGTGGAGCACATCGGCTCCGTACCGGACAATGGGACGTAGCATTCGAAACGCGCCGACTCAGCGGGCTGGCGACGCCGACGAACGCGCTGCGGTGAAGCGCCGCTCGACGGCCGCGTTGGTGGCGGCCAGATGCTGCGCGATTTCGTCGATCGAATCACCTCCCAGTTTCTCCAGGAAAGCGTCCGCGAGCACGAAGGACACCATCGCTTCACCGACGACCGCCGCGGCCGGGACCGCGCACACGTCGCTTCGCTCGATCGCGGCGGGCGCATCCTGCAGCGTCGCGAGATCGACAGATCGGAGCGGCTTCATCAGCGTGGCGATCGGCTTCATGAAGCCGCTGACGCGGACGTCTTCGCCGTTGGTGACGCCACCTTCAAGGCCGCCAGCGTTGTTCGATGGCCGCGTCAATGGCCCATGATCACGGGAGGGCGGAAGGATTTCGTCGTGCACGCGTGACCCCGGCGTGAAGGACACATCGGGTCCGATGCCGATGCCCACGGCTTTGATCGCGTGGATGCACATCATCGCCTGTGCGAGGCGGCCATCGAGCTTCCGATCCCACTGCACGTACGAACCCAATCCGGGAGGAATGCCTCTGGCGATCACCTCGAATGCGCCGCCAAGCGTATCACCCGCCTCTTTGGCCGCGTCGATCGCCGCAATCATCCGCTGTTGCAGGCTTTCATCCACGCACCGAAGGGGCGAGTCTTCCGAGAGCGCCTGCGCTTCGTCGAACGACACCTCCCGCGACTCGGGCAGCGCGATCCCGCCGATGGCAGAGACGTGGCTCGTGATTCGCACGCCAAAGCGGCCGAGCAGTTGTCGCGCCAATGACCCGGCGGCCACGCGAGCGGCCGTTTCACGGGCACTCGCGCGCTCGAGCACGTCACGCACGTCGGTGTGGCCGTATTTGATCGCGCCGGCGAGATCCGCGTGCCCCGGCCGCGGCCGTGTGACATCCGGACGACTGGCGCCAGTCGCGCCTTCCGGCATCTCACGCTCGACGTACATCGTCTGCTGCCAGTTGACCCAGTCCCGGTTGCGTATGAGAAGAGCAATCGGCGCGCCGGTCGTTCGCCCATGACGCACGCCGGCCATGATTTCTGCGCGGTCGCTTTCGATCTGCATCCGGCGGCCGCGTCCGTAGCCTCCCTGGCGGCGACGGAGCTGGGCGTTCAAGGCATCGATGTCGATCTCGAGACCCGCGGGCATCCCGTCGAGGGTCATCACGAGTGTCTGACCGTGCGACTCACCCGCGGTGAGAAATCTCAGCATCCGAGCTCAATTCTACATCGAAGAAATTCCGCACTTTCGCGGGCGACAGACGCGATCACCGCGAAAACGTGCTCGGGCCCGCAGTTGCATGGAAGAGGGCATGAGCCGACTTCTCCACGATCGCTACTATGCCTATGCGGCCGAGCATGCATGGGATCTCGCCACGGGCGAGAGCGTGCCGCTCACCGCTATGACCTCGGAGCCGTCGACGTCAAGGACGCTCGCCGACCCGCTTGTCGAAGTGCTGGATCATGGCCGCGAGGGCGAGCCGCGTTGGGTCGTGGTGGAATCGGGTGCGGGAGCGCAATCGCTCGCAGTGGCCCGGCGCATCGCAGAGCATGCGCGTCTGCGTGGCGTGGTGCCGATTGCGGTCGATGTCTACCTGCGGTTGCGCACGCTGCTCGCGGAGGAGCTGAAGCATCGAACGCTGATGCTGATTCTGAGCCCTGGATCGCCGCTCGACCCCGCGCGGGAAGCGATGATGGCCGCCGCCGCGACGTCGCCACGCCCGCACGTGCTCGTGTCCTTCCGTAGCATCCGTACCCCTTCGCAGGCAACGGTGGAGCATCGGAGCAGCCGATCATACGGGCCTGGCCACATTGTTCGTGAGGCGCGCGCCGTGTACGGAGCAGGCGTCTCGCTTCGGCCTGCCGTCAAAGTACTGAGCGAGGACGTGCTGCGTCACATGGCCCGAGGAGCGAAGTGGGTAGAGCTCTGTCAGGCCGGAAGGCACGCCTCAGCGGATCGCTTGCTGCGTGACGTCGCCGGCGCCCTCGTCAGGCGGCAGGCGCTTGCGCCCGCCGCGACGATGCTCATTGCATTGGGGCGGCTTGCAATGGAGCGAGGCCGTGCGAGCGCTGCGGAATCGATATTTGGAGATGCGGCAACGCAGGCTCAGCGCGCGAAAGAGGAACATCTTTCAGCATCCGCGCGCGTATGGCAGGCGGCTGCCCGAACCGACGCGGCGCAACTCAGCGCTGCCGAATCCTTGTGTCGCGCCGCCATCGTCACCGGTACGCTCGTCGATGCCGAACGCGCTCGCGCGGACGCCACACTCGCCCGAATACTCCTGTGGCAGGGGCGAATATCGGAGGCCGCGGCGCTGCTGTTGGCGTCGGGGGTCGGCACTCGACACCAGTCAAACGGCGGGATTCTGGAGTCGGACGACGATCAGATCAATGTATTCGTCAGCGCCGTTCTGATTCGCGTATTGATTGCTCGCGGGGATATCTTCACCGCCGGTCAACGCGCACGCGAGCTGCTCGTCCAGACCCAGACGGCAGGCCATGCGCTGGTGCAGGTCATCGCCCTGGTGGCGCATCTGCGCGTGCTCGTCGAATGCGGAGATCTGATCCTGGCCGAGCAGCGATTGGTTGAAATCCGAGCCGCGGCGCATGCGGCTCGTGTCCCGCTTCGTCTGGTGCGGGCGCGGCTGCTGTGGGTCGACGCGCTGCGCCGGGCCGGCCGAACGAACGATGCGGATCGCGAGCTTCAGGAGTTGCGCCGCCTGCGCC
>JBKPNV010000042.1:0-10372 GCA_046732795.1 Acidobacteriota bacterium | reverse complement strand
TCTTTCCCGCCGGCCAGACCGACGGCGGGCACATCGTCTACGCCGTCATCGGCCGTTACAGCCTGTACGTCAGCATCGCCACCATCGTCGCCCTGATTGGGCTGTCGTTCGTATCGACGTCCTGGATGGTATGGACGGTCCTTATGGTCGCGATGCTCGCCATCTTCGGACCACGCCACCCGCGCACCGGTGACGAGCATGTGCCGCTCGATTCGGCGCGGATGTGGCTCGCCGTCTTCGCCGTCGTGATATTCGTGCTGTGCTTTGCGCCGGTCCCGCTGGAAGTTGTCGACCTCGTGAAGTGACAAAAGACACCCGGTGTTATCTCCGTACGCGTCTGGGAAATCACACCCGGTGTGTTACAACACGTTCAGCGGATCGACATCGACCGTAATCTTCCGGCGCACTTCCGGAGTCTCGGCCAGCATCGCCTTGAGCGCGTTGCGCATGTCGGCGCGCCGCGGGCCCTTCAGGAAAAATTGAATGCGGCTCTCTCCCCGCAGGCGCACAAGGGGCGCTGGCGCCGGACCGAGGATCACGAAGCTCGATGTCACGCTGAACTGTTGCAACCGCTGCGTCAGCTGCGTCGCGGTCGACATGGCCTCGTCGAACGATCGACCGCGCACGATCACGTTCACGAGCGCGACGGTGGGCGGATACCGCATGCCGCGCCGGTACCCGAGCTCGCGCTCGAAGAACGACGGGTAATCCTGACGGCACGCGAGCTGGATGCTGTAGTGCTCGGGGTAAAGTGTCTGCACGACGGCCTCGCCCGTGCGTTCGCCGCGGCCGGCGCGGCCGGCCACCTGTGTGAGGAGCTGAAACGTCCTCTCACCGGCGCGAAAGTCGGCGACGCCGAGACCCACGTCAGCGGAGATCACACCGACGAGGGTCACTCGCGGGAAGTCGTGCCCCTTGGCAATCATCTGCGTTCCGACCAGGACATCGAGCTCGCCAGCAGCGAAGCGAGACAGGAGCGACGCCAGCGCGCCTTTGCGACGAATCGAGTCGCGATCGACGCGGCCGATTCGTGCTTCAGGAAACTTCTGTCGCAGATGCGCCTCCACTTTCTCAGTCCCGAACCCGGCGTGCTCGAGATAGGGCGCCGCACACTTCCGGCACTGTACCGGAACCGTCATCGTGTAGTTGCAGTAATGGCAACGCGCCTTCCAGCCGTGCCGAGCCGTGTGAACGGTCAACGAGATCGTGCAATTCGGGCATTCGAAGGCGTCGCCGCATTGACGACAGAAAACCGCCGTCGCGTAACCGCGGCGATTGAGCAGAACGAGCACCTGCTCACGCCGCTTCAGTCGATCGTCGATGGCTGAGACGAGCTCTCGCGAGATCACGACCTCCGGTCCCTGCTCTGCGTACTCCTCACGCATATTGACCAGCCGCACGGCGGCGAGCGGCCGATCGAGCACTCGTCGCTCCAGCGTCGCCCGCGCGTATTTTCCCGAGAGAGCGTGCTGATAACTCTCCATCGAGGGCGTAGCCGATCCGAGGACGACGAGCGCCTTCGCGCCCTGGCCGCGGACGATGGCCACGTCGCGACCGTGGTAGCGCGGCGCCTCTTCCTGCTTGTACGAGGTGTCATGCTCCTCGTCGACGACAATGCCGCCGAGACGAGTGAGCGGCGCGAACACGGCTGACCGCGTGCCAACCACGACGTCTACGTCGCCGCGCCGGATGCGATGCCATTGGTCGTGGCGCTCACCATCGGACAACCCGCTGTGCTGAATGGCGACGCGGTCGCCAAATGTCGCCCGAAACAGGGCGGCCACAGACGGCGTCAGCGCAATTTCTGGGACCATGAGCAGTGTCTGACGCCCGGCGCGTCGCACGCGTTCTGCCAACCGCAGGTAGATCTCGGTTTTGCCGCTGCCGGTGACGCCGTGCAGAAGCGCCACTCGAAAGTCCTCTGCATCAGCAAGAGCTGCCAGTTGCTCGAACGCCTGCGCCTGTTCGGCTGTCAGTGTACGGATGGAGGGCTGGACGTTTGTCATGACTGCGCGCTCGAATGGATCGCGCTCGTCTGCCTCGGCTCGCAGAGCGACAAGGCCCCGCGACACCAGACGTCGGATGACGTCCGAAGAGATACCTCGATCGCGCAACTCGGACAGAGGAAGGCCGGTCGCGCTGACCGAAAGCACCTCGAGCGCGGCGTTCTGTTTGGAGGTCAGACCCCTTGATCCCGACCGACTCAAGGGGTCTGATCCCAAAACCGTGACCGCGGCCACCCGCTTCGTTTTAAACGACGTCACCTGCCGCCGCGCACCCGGGGGCATGGCGGCGGCCATCGCGTCACCCACGCCTGCCAGGTAGTAGTCAGCCACCCAGCGGCAGAGCGCCACGACGTCCGGTGGGAGCAGCGGATCGTGGTCGACGACCTCGATGATGTCCTTGAGTCCGTCGGCACCAGGCTCGGATGGGTACTCGACGACGCACCCGGTGAGCACGCGGCTGCCCACCGGCACCCGCACGCGCCCGCCGATCGGTGGAAGCGTCAGGCCGTCAGGAACGCTGTAGGTAAGGGAATCGAGAAACGGAACAGGGACAGCGACGGAGACCTTGCGCACGTCGATTCAATTACTCATTCGCGTGCTGCGTGAGCAGAGCGCGAACCTTTTTCATATCCTCCCACACCTCCCGCTTGGAGGACGGGTTGCGCAGCAGATACGCTGGGTGAAACGTGGGGATCAGAGTCGCCGACCGAAAACGGTATTCACGTCCCCGAAGTCTCGTGATCGGATCACTCGTCTTCAATAGCGACTGCGCGGCGAACTTCCCCAGCGCGACGATGACCTTGGGCTTCACCAGGTCAATCTGCCGGAAGAGAAACGGCTCGCAGCGTTCCACTTCATCCGGCTCAGGATTACGGTTGCCCGGCGGGCGGCACTTGATCACGTTCGCGATGTAGACATCGCTGCGCTGCATTCCGATGGCCTCGATGATCCTGGTCAGCAACTGGCCCGCACGGCCGACGAACGGCTCTCCCTGGATGTCTTCATCACCGCCAGGCGCTTCACCGACGAACATCAGATCGGCATCGGGGTTGCCAACGCCAAAGACCACCTGCTTGCGCCCGAGGGTGTGCAATTTGCAACGCTGGCAGTCGGGGCCAATCTCTGCGCGCAGCGATGCGAGCGCTTCTGTTGATGACGTAAATACGCGAACCATTTCACTCGATTCAGTGGTGCAGACCGGCGCGGTTGGCCTCGGTTGAGAGGCCTCAATCGGTTCAGGAGGTCGCGGTTCGGCTTCGATGGCTTCAATCGATTCGGGTGCCGGACGCGACGACTGGTCTGGGCGAGAGCGCCAGGCCCGCTCCAATCGAAGTCCATCGACACCGAGTTCCGCGAAGAACTCGAAATGGGCACGCACATCGTCGTTCACGGGGTTAGTGTTGCGCCGGCGTTGTCGCGCGGGTCCGGATCAGGCGCTCGATTCGATCGAGGATGGCGGCGGCCACTCGATCCTTACTCCGCAGAGAGACTGGTTCGTCACCCTCGTCGCTGACGAGCGTCACGGCGTTGGTCTCGACATCGAAGCCGCGGTCGGGCTGTGACACGTCGTTGGCCACAATCAGATCGACGGCTTTCCGTACGCGCTTCTCGCGTGCCCTACGCAGCAGGTCGTCTGTTTCAGCCGCAAACCCGACCAGCACCGGCCCGCCCGTTCCGATCACCGCCCGTCGCGCCCCAAGATCACCCAGGATGTCTTTCGTGCGATTGAGCGTCAGCGTCATCGGCGTATCTGTCTTCGCGACTTTGCCCGCCGACGTGACCGCCGGCGTGAAATCGGCCACGGCGGCAGCCATGATGACGACATCCGCCGCGGATGCAGCCGCCATGACGGCCTCGTGCATCTCGCTGGCGCTGCGAACCCGAACGACATCGTCGACCATTGGCGGCTCGACGCGCGTCGGCCCGGCCACGAGCGTCACGCGCGCTCCCCGTCGACGAGCCTCAGCAGCGAGCGCGAATCCCATCCGCCCGCTCGACCTGTTCCCGAGATAACGCACGGGATCGATGTCTTCGTAGGTCGGGCCTGCCGAGACGACCACGTGACAGCCACGGAGGATCGAGTCAGGAGGCGACAGCAGCGCGCAAGCGGCATCGACGATCGCGTCCGGCTCGGCGAGCCGGCCTTTGCCGATCCAGCCGCATGCCAGATAGCCCTCGCCAGGCTCGACCCATTTCACGCCCCGCGCGGTAAGCGTCTGCAGATTTCGTTGCACGGCATCGTGGGCGAGCATGTTGGAATTCATCGCTGGCGCCAGCATCACCGGCGCGCGAGTGGCCAGGTAAAGAGAGCTCAGGAAGTCGTCGGCAATGCCGTTGGCGAACTTGCCGAGGACGTTGGCGGTGCACGGCGCCACCAGGAGCAGGTTGATGCCGTCGGCGATCGCGATGTGCTCGATGTCCGCGTTCATGCCCGGCCGCCACTGTGACGTGATGACCGGCCGTCTGGTAATCGCCTCGAATGTCACCGGGCCAACGAATCGGGCCGCCGATCGCGTCATCACGGCGACGACTTCGTGCCCGCGCTTTTGCAGTCCACGGCACACCTCGACGGCCTTGTAGGCGCCGATGCCGCCGGTGACCCCGAGCGCGATCAGAGACATGTCGACTCCCAACTTCCAATCCCACGCTCCAACCCGGATCTCGTTTCGGAGTTGGGAGTTGGGATTGGGAGTTAAGAAACCGCGTCGTCCAGTTTGACGACCTTTCGCCGCAGCACTTCGCGCTGCGCGATCGTCACCTTCTTTTCTCCCGTTTCGCGTGGCTCCGCGCCGCGCAGCAACTGCCGCGCGCGAGCGCTGGCAATGACGACGAACTCGAATCGATTTTCTTTTGGTGTGCTCTTCATGAATGAAACGTTCCTATGATGGCTTCCGCATCGTTGCGTACGCGCCTGATGCGCGCCCGCTCGGCTCCCACAATCGACGCCAGGCGTCCGACCGCCGCGTCGATCTCGTCGTTGACCACGACGTACTCGTACTGCGTGTACTCGTCCACCTCGGCGCTCGCGACCTGAAGCCGCCGCCGAATCTGCTCTTCGGTGTCCTTGCTGCGGCCGCGCAGGCGCTGCTCGAGCACTGCGGCCGAGGGCGGCAACACGAAAATGCCGATGGTCTCGATCCCACGCGAACGGACCTGGCGAGCACCCTGAACGTCGATGACGAGGACGACGTCTTCGCCACGGGCGAGCATCGCGTCGGTATCCGCGGCGGACGTGCCGTAGTAGTTCCCGAACACGTCCGCCCATTCGAGAAACCGGCCCTCACGGGCCATCGTTTCGAACCGCTCGCGTGTAATGAAATTATAGTCGACCCCGTCCTGCTCTCCGACCCGGGCGGGCCGGGACGTGTACGACCGTGACATGCGCAGCCCGGGCACGCATTGAACGAGGCGTTCGACGAGGGTCGTTTTGCCGGCCCCCGAGGGTGCGGACACAATGAACAGCTGGCCTCGTGCCGCGCGACCCTCGACTGCCGGGCTACTCGACATTCTGGACCTGTTCCCGCATTCGTTCGAGCTCCGCTTTCGCATTGATGATGAGCTCGGAAATGTGAATCCCGTCCGCCTTGGATCCGATCGTATTGATTTCGCGATTCATTTCCTGAAGCAGAAAGTCGAGTTTGCGGCCGCACGGCTCGTCGGCATCCGTCAAAGAGCGCCAATGCGCCAGGTGCGCGCGAAAGCGGGTGACTTCCTCGGAGATGTCGGAACGCGCGGCCGCGCGCACGATTTCCTGCGCAATCATCGCGTGATCGACCGGCAGCTCCAGGCGCAGCTCCTCGATCCGTTCGCGCAGACGGCTCTCGAGGGCGACGCGTCCATGGTCGGCGGCGACGCGGAGATGCTCGATCAGGTCGACGAGCGTGTGACGCCGGGCCTCGAGATCCGCCGCCAGGTGTGAGCCTTCGCGCACACGCATGGCGTCGAGATCGGCCAGCGCCTGTTCCACCGCGGCCTCGATGCTCGCCGCGATGCGCGCTTCGAGGGCAGGGTCTGCCTCAATCGATCGCTCGCGCACCGCGATCGCCTGCGGCAGGCGCAGCAGATCGCCGGGGCTCAACGCACCTGACACGAGGCCCTGCGTGCGCGCCTGCTCGATCGCCGCCGAGAGCGCCTGCGCGACGGCGATGTTCAACTCGACGATTGGCGTACTGAAATCGCGGACTTGTACGGAGATTCCGATTTCGACCCGTCCGCGCGCGAGACGCTTCTGCAAGAGCGCGCGCAAGCGAGGCTCGACGTCACCGAAGGCGTGCGGCACGCGAAGCTGCAGGTCGAGGAACCGGTGGTTCACCGCGCGCACGGTGACGGCAATCGTCGCACGCTCGTCCTCGTGGGTCAGCGAGGCAAACCCGGTCATCGATTTAATCATCGGTCTTCAGTCCATCGCACCATCGCACCGTTTCATTGCTCCACCGGCTCCTCCTGGAGCTGCAGCTCGTAGAGTTTCGCATACGCCCCGCCGCGAGCGAGCAATTCCTCGTGGGTGCCACTTTCAACGATTCGGCCCTGTTCGAGCACCACAATGGCATCGGCCCGGCGCACGGTCGATAACCGGTGAGCGATCACGAACGACGTCCGGTTGAGCATCAGGTTCGACAACGCATCCTGGACCAGCGCTTCCGACTCGGCGTCGAGCGCCGACGTCGCCTCGTCGAGAATGAGGATCGGCGAGTCGCGAAGAATTGCACGCGCAATCGCCAGCCGCTGACGCTGACCTCCCGACAGACGCTGGCCCCGTTCACCAATCATCGTGTCGTAGCCCTCGTCCAGCGTGACAATGAACTCATGCGCGTGCGCGGCCCTGGCGGCCGTTTCGATCTCCACACGCGTGGCGTTCGGGCGGCCGTATGCGATGTTGTTGGCGATGCTGTCATCGAAGAGCACGGTCTCCTGCGTCACGATGCCGATCTGTGACCGCAGGGACGACAACGTGAACTGACGCGTATCCATGCCGTCCATCAGGATGACGCCTTCGGCCGGGTCGTAAAAGCGGGGCACGAGATTGACGAGAGTCGTTTTGCCCGCGCCGCTTCGTCCAACGATGGCCAGCGTCTTGCCGGCGTGAACAGTGAACGACACGCCGTTCAGCGTCGCGACGTCGGCGCCGTCGTACGAGAAATGAATGCCGCGGAACTCGATCTCCCGCGCGAACGGGGCCATCGTCGTGGCGTCGGCTCGATCGAGCACTTCACTGTGCGTCGCAAGCGTTTCGAAGACGCGTTCGGCCGCCGCTGCCGCCTGCTGCAAGTCAGCGTTGACGCGGCTCAACTTCCGCGCCGGCCCGTACATCAGGAACAGGGTCGTGATGAATGCGACAAACTCCCCTGTCGTCAGCCGATTCGCGGCAATCTCACGACTCCCGTACCAGAGGGCGAGCACCAGCGCCACTCCACCCACGAGTTCCATCAGCGGTGGAAGGACTGACAGCACGCTGGTCACCCGCATGCTCGTGCGGTAGAAGCGGTAGGACACCTGATGAAACTTGGCGGCCTCGCGCTCCTCGGCGCCAAAGGCCTTGACGATCCGGTGTCCCGTGAACGCTTCAGCGCTGACGTGCGACAGCTGCTCCAGCGCTTCCTGACTGCGCCGGGTCGTGCGGCGAACACGCTGGCCGAGGCGCACGAGCGGGTAGAGGACGATCGGTGCGCCGGTGAAGCAGACCAACGCGAGCCTCGGATCGTAGTACACGAGGACGCCGGTGAAAAAGACGAGCGACAGCGTCTCGCGCGCAAGGTCACCGATGGTGTCCGAGACGGCGCGCTGCAGCAGGCCGACGTCGTTGGTGATCCGCGACATCAACCGGCCCGTGGTCTGCAGCGAGAAAAAGGCGGCAGACTGGCCCAGCATGTGGCGGAACAGTTGGTTTCGCAGATCGTGAACCACGCGCTGACCGACGTCGGCCATCAGGTAGGAAGAGAGATAGGACCCGAGACCCTTGAAGAAGTACAAGGCCAGGATGGCCATGCTGATGGGTCCGAGGTTTCGCTGCGCGGCCAGGACCTCGTCGAAGATCAACTGGATGAGGGTGGCGATCCCCGCCGTGCCCGCCCCGTAGACCGCCATGGCGATCACGGCGCCGGCGAGCCGTGCCCGATAGCGGCGCGCGTAGCTCAAGAGGCGGTAGAGCGAGGTCACGCCGCCATCCTATGCGATTGCCTCCCACACATCTCCAAAGGCTGACATGGTCACGAATGACGCAAGTGTCCCCCGCCTCTGGAGATGTCTAGCCCCGCGAAGCGGGGCAAGCCCACACCGCCGGCAGTGAAGCGGAGCCCCTCATTGTGTCGTGGTCGTCTGAGCCGGAGCGTCACTGCCGGTTGCCTCCGAAGCCGCCCGGATGTTTGGCGTGCCAGTTCCAGGCATCGGCCACGATGGTCTGGAGGTCCGGGCGTTGCGGCACCCACCCGAGATCTCGACGGATTCGCTCGGCCGAGGCGTAGAGAACCGCCGGATCACCAGGCCGGCGCGGCGCCGAACGGCGGGCGACCGGCAGGCCGGTCACCTTCTCGACGGCGGCGATCACGTCCTTGACCGAGGTGGGTCGCTCGGTGCCGGCATTGTAGCTTCCCGATGCGCCACCGTCCTGTAGCCACGCGAGCGCGCGCAGATGGGCGTCGGCCAGATCCATCACGTGTATATAGTCGCGGAGACAGGTGCCATCGGGAGTCGGGTAATCCTCGCCGAAGACGTCGATGGGCGGCCCGCCCCGGGCCGCTTCTATCGCGCGCGGGATGACGTGAATCTCCGGTGCGTGATCCTCGCCGAGTTCTCCGTCCGGATCGGCACCCGCGGCGTTGAAGTAGCGTAAGCGGACCGATCGGATCCCATACGCCCGCTCGAAGTGCGGCAGCGCATGCTCGACGGCGAGCTTCGTCTGTCCGTACGAATTGACCGGCGACGTCGGATGAGTCTCGCGAATGGGCGTCTCCACCGGCTCGCCGTAGACCGCGCAGGTCGACGAAAACACGAAGTGATGACAGCCTTCCGCCGCCATTGCTTCGAGGGTGCCGATGGTTCCGGTCACGTTGTTGCGGTAATAGCCGGCCGGATCGCGCACCGAGTCGGGAACCGACAACCAGGCGGCAAAGTGCATCACCGCTGACGCACCGCTGTCGCGGATGGCGCGCCGCATCGTCTCGACGTCGCCCGTGTCGCCGACGATCAAAGGCGCGCCGAGCGCCGCGTCGCGATGGCCGGCAGACAGGTTGTCGTAGATCACCACGCGATGGCCGGCCTGGCGCAGCACCTTGGCAGCGTGGCTTCCAATATAGCCGGCGCCACCGGTAACCAGGACGGTGGTCGGCTTAGATGCAACCAATGGAGTAGTAGGTGAACCCGTGCTGTTTCATATGCGCAGGAGCAAACAGATTGCCGGCTCCTTTTCCTTACTATCATACCGGCTGAGACATGCGGATCCTCGTTGACTATCGCCCTGCCCTGCGCGCGCGCACGGGCGTCGGCGAGTACATCCACACGCTCGTGCGCGCCTATACCGCAGCGCACGACGACACCGTGACGCTCTTTACAAGCTCCTGGAAAGACCGGCCCTCGCCCTCGCTGGCGCGCGAGCTTCGCGTCCGCGTCGTCGATCGCCGTGTGCCCGTCTCGATGCTGAACTATCTGTGGCATCGCCGTGAATGGCCACCCGTCGAGACGCTGGCGGGCGAATTCGACGTCGTGCACGCCGCGCATCCGTTGCTGATTCCGTCGCGCCGGGCGGCGCGGATCGTGACAATCCACGATCTGTTCTTTCTCCTCAACCCGCGGCACACGCGCGCTGAAATCCGCCGGGACTACGCCGAGCTGTCGGCGAGTCACGCGCGCCGCGCCGAGGCAGTGATCACCTCGTCCGCGCACACGCAACGGCTGATCAGCCAGCATCTGGCTGTCTCGCCGGAACGCATCTACATCTGTCCGCCCGGGGCGCCCACCTGGAAGGCGCTCGGACGAGCGCCCAACGTCGTACGCGACGGTTATATCCTCTTCCTCGGCACGCTCGAACCGCGCAAAAACCTCGATGTGCTGCTCGATGCCTATGCGGCGCTCCTGCGCGGTTCGCGCCGCGTGTCGCCGCTCGTCCTCGCCGGAGGAGCCTCACCAGATGCGCGACCATGGCTTCAGCGCATCGCCGCCGAGCCGTTGAAGAATCACGTCCGCTACACCGGATACATCGCGCACGAGGAGCGCGAATCACTCTATGCGGGGGCACGTGCGCTGGTACTCCCGTCGTTCGACGAAGGCTTCGGCCTGCCGGTCCTGGAAGCCATGTCGGCCGGTGTGCCGGTCGTCACGTCGAATCGCGGATCCCTGCCCGAGGTCGTCGGCAACGCAGGTGTTCTGCTCGA
>JBKPNV010000041.1:0-4881 GCA_046732795.1 Acidobacteriota bacterium | reverse complement strand
GTCCGATGAAGCTCACGACGCCAACGGTCACTGTGTGCTCGTAAGCGAGCGGGTTGCCAATGGCCAATACCCACTCCCCGACCCGCAACGAATCTGAGTCGCCCAGCACGGCGTGCGGCAGCGGCCGCGGTGACGTCACTTTGATCAGCGCGATATCGGTGTCCGGATCGGATCCGACACGTTCACCGCGCAGGCTGCGGCCGTCGGCCAGGCGGACGGCGATGCGGTCGGCACCCTCAATCACGTGGTGGTTCGTCAGGATGTAACCGTCAGGGTCGATGATGAATCCCGTACCCGCTCCGCGTCGGGGTCCCTGGCGTTCACGTTCTGGCGACCGTCCAAACAGGTCCGGACTATCGGGCAGCGGCATCCCGGCACGCGCGCGCGGCTTGGTCGCTCCGGCGCGTGACGTCGCATCGATGTTCACGACCGCCGGATTCAATTGCTCTGCGACATCGGCAAACGACGCCACCGCCGGCCCGGACGTGGCCAGCTTCGCCGGACGGAGGCCAGCGACGCTCGGCTTGGTCGCCGACTGTGCGCGAGCTGGCGTCAATGAACCGGCGACGATGAGCCCAATCAGGAACGCGACGGTGGCGACCAGACACACCGTCACGATGAGAAATCGTCTGGGCATTTAGATCATTATATCGGGCGAACGGCCTCAAGCTATGGGCTTCAGGCAGGTTCCGGGTACTGCTGAAGAAGCTCGGTGAATGCGGACTCGTCGAGCATCGTCACGCCGAGGGTCCTGGCCTTGTCCGCCTTGCTGCCAGCTTCCTCCCCAACAATCACAGCCGTGGTCTTCTTGCTGACCGAGCCAGTTACCTTCGCCCCCCGGCGCTCCAACGCCGTCGTCGCTTCTTCGCGCGTCATCGACGCCAGCGTCCCCGTGATCACGTAGGTTTTGCCCGTCAGCGGACCCGGGCCGGCAGCATGGAGCCGCTCGGATTCGGGCACTTCCAACCGCACACCCGCGGCACGGAGCCGGGCAACGAGCTCGCGGTTTCGTGGCTCGTCGAGCCAGCTTCGGGCTGACGCCGCCAGCACCGGTCCGATCTCGCTGGTCGCCTGAAGCGCCTCCAGCGATGCGTTCTCGAGCGACTCCATCGACCCGAACGCGCGCGCCAGCACCTGCGCGCCGCGTTCACCGATGTGGCGGATCCCGAGGCCGTAGATGACCCTCCAGAACTCGTTTTCCCTGCTCCGATTTATCTGCTCGATCACTTTAGCCGCATTCTTCGCGCCGAACCGCCGTTCGATCGCCTTGCCCTCGCGCTCGGACGTACTCGTCAATGCCGCGAGCTGGTCGGCGGTGAGGTGGTACACATCGGCGTAGTCGCGCACCAGGCCGCTCGCGATCAATTGCTCAACCAGCGACTCCCCCAGCCCCTCGATGTTCATGGCGCCGCGCGAGGCAAAGTGCTCGAGCCCGCGTTGCAGCTTGGCAGGGCACGAGACATTCTCGCAGCGCCAGACGGCTTCCTCTTCTTCGCGATGCAACCGGCTTCCGCATCGTGGACACGTCGACGGCATCACCCACGGCACCGAATCCGAGGGCCGCCGGGTCAGCACCGGACCGACGACGCGGGGAATGACGTCTCCGGCCTTCTCGACGATCACCCAGTCGCGCTCGCGGATGTCCTTGCGGGCGATGTCGTCGGCGTTGTGCAGCGTTGCCATCGAAACCGTCGTGCCGCCGACGAATACCGGGTCGAGCACCGCGAAAGGTGTGACCGCGCCCGTGCGGCCGACGTTGACATCGATTTGTTTCAGGAGCGTGGTTTTCTGTTCCGCTGGAAACTTGAACGCGACTGCCCATCGCGGGAACTTGCTGGTCGTGCCCAATCGGCGCCGTTTATCGATTGCATCCACCTTGACGACGACGCCATCAGTGTCGAAGCCAAGGTTCCGCCGTTTGTCGCCCCATTCGCGACAGAACTCGAGCAGCGCGTCGATGCCGGCGCACCGCCGCCAATGCGGCTCGACGGGCAATCCCCATCGTCCGAGCTGCTCGAGCGTGGAGGCGTGTGATGTCAGGCGGGCCTGGCCGCCTCCGCCCGCGTCGCGGGCTTCGGCGAGCGGGTCTCCATACCCGCCGAGATCGCCCTGATTCGACCCGCCGGCGACCAGCTGATACGTGAACGCGCGAAGACCCCGCCTGGACACCAGGCTCGGATCGAGGTTACGAAGCGCGCCGGCGGCGGCGTTCCGCGGATTCGCGAAGAGCACATCACCCGCGTTCGCGCGCTCCTCGTTCATTTTTTCGAACGCGGCACGCGGCAGGTAGACCTCTCCGCGAATCTCGATGCGACCAGGCAACGTTTCGTTCAATTGAAGTGGGATGGCGCGAATCGTGCGGACATTAGCGGTGACGTCTTCGCCTCTCAGGCCGTTGCCGCGAGTTGCGCCGCGGACGAACACACCGTCGACATACGTCAACGCGATGCTCACGCCATCGATCTTCAGCTCGGCAACGTAGTCGACCACGGAGGGCATGCTGCCGGTTTCGGACAAGCCACGACGCACACGGTCATCGAAGGCGCGCAGTTCCTGTTCGTCATACGCGTTGTCGAGGCTCAGCATCGGCTCGGCATGCGCGACCTCACGAAAGCCTTCAGCGACGCGCCCGCTCACCCGCTGCGTCGGCGAATCAACGCTCACGAGGTCGGGATGATCGGCCTCGAGGCGCTGCAGCTCTTTCATCAGATCATCGAATTCGGCGTCGCTGATCTCAGGCTGGTTGGCGATGTAGTAACGCTCTTCGTGATAACGGATCTGCCGCCGGAGCTCGGCAATGCGGGAGGCGGGGTCCAACAGCTCAGCGATCTCGTGAAACCACGTAATCAGGAAGAAACATCAGCGCGTCACGCGCGTCGGACGAGGGGAAGCTGTACAGCGTTTTCTTCGCGCGCTCGACATAGTCCGATGCCACGCGGCTCGCGTATTCGATGGAACGCGTCTGGGTCAGCAGCGCTCGAATCTCGTGCCACTCGTCGAGGCTCACTTCTCGCGCTTCCACGACTTTGCGCAGCAGCGCCGCCGCCCGCGGGCCGCCGCGGTCGCGCATGTGGATCACCGGCAGCGTCAGCTTGCCTTCTCTGAGATCCCCACCGACCGGCTTACCCAGAGCGCCTTCTTCACCGGTGAAATCGAGCAGATCATCGACGATCTGGAATGCCATGCCGATATTGAGCCCGTATTGCCACAACGCTTCCTGCTGATCGCGAGTGATCGGCCCGAGCATGCCGCCGATGCGGGCACATCCGGCAAACAGATACGCCGTCTTGCTCTGCACGATGTCGAAGTGCTCTGCCTCGGTCAGATTGGCGTCACCGTTTTTCGTCAGCTGATAGATCTCACCCTCCACGATGCGCAGGGTGACGTCACAGAGCAGGCGAATGATCGCGAGATCATCCTGCGTGAGTGCCAGCGACATCGATTTCAGATACAGGAAGTCGCCGAACAGCACGGTGACATGGTTACCCCAGCGCGTGTGCACGGCTTCGCGTCCGCGCCGCAGCTGCGACTCGTCGATGATGTCGTCGTGAACCAGCGTCGCCGTATGAATGAACTCGAGGACCGACGCGTAGAGCACGGCGCGCTCGCCCGTGTAGCCCGCCATGCGAGCGGCCATCAGCAGCACCGCCGGACGTATGCGTTTCCCGCCCCCATTGCGAATGTAGTCACCAATCGTAGGGATCAAGGCGACCTGTGATTGCACGTGCCTGGCAAATTCACGCTCGACTTCACGAAGGTCGTCGCGAATCGGCTCGAACAACTGCGCAAGGGCGGCGGCTGAGGGTTTCTGCGCGGCGGGATTCAAGTTGTCAGATCAGACCATATCGACGCGGGAAGTGTCAACGAGATGGGCGGCCTAATTCGTGTTCTCGCTTGGAGTTACGGGACGAACAGACGCGTGAAGTTCGCGCCCGTCGCCTCTGTGATCGTCCCGACGCTCACGCCGCGCAGCTCGGCGATCATTTCAGCGACACGCGACACATACGCCGGCTCGTTGCGCTTGCCGCGATGCGGAACCGGCGCAAGAAAGGGGCTGTCTGTCTCGATCAGGAGGCGGTCGAGCGGCACCGTGCGCGCGACTTCCTTCAGCTCGAGGGCACGGGGGAAGGTGACGATGCCAGCGAGCGACAGATGAAAGCCGATGTCCAACGCCCGCCGCGCCATTTCGCGGTCACCGGTAAAACAGTGAAGGACCCCGCCAACATTCTGTGCACGTTCCTCCTCGAGTATCCTGAACGTATCGTCCTCAGCCTCGCGGGTGTGAATGACGATCGGCCGGCTGAGCCGGTGCGCCAGCCTGATCTGCTCGCGAAACACCTGCTGCTGAACGTCCCGCGGCGCGAAGTCGTAGTGGTAATCGAGACCGATCTCCCCGACTGCCCGCGCGAGCGGCTGCACGTCGATCGCCTGTTCCACCTGACGCGCGGCCGCGGCGGGTTCGGACGAGAACGTGCCGGCCGCATGCGGGTGTACTCCGATCGCGAACCGCACGTCAGCCCATCGCGACCTGACCTCCTCCGCCTGACGCAGCTCCGGTTCGTCGTCCGCTGCGAGGATGACGAGGGCGCGGCCGACGCCCGCTGCGCGGGCGCGGCCGATGACCTGGTCAAGATCGGAGGCGAATTCCGGTCCCGCGATGTGGCAGTGGCTATCTATCATCACGAGTGTTGGCCTACAAGACACTGGGTGTGATTTTCGATTCGATCTCTCCGAAGATCACACCCGGTGTCCTATCTAGCGCACGCGTGAACCAGGTGGTAGCGACGGATCGACTGCGACGAGATTCGGCAATCCACCCTCTGGACTGGCAGCGAGCACCATGCCGTTTGACTCGATTCCCATCAGCTTTGCCGGCTTGAG
>JBKPNV010000040.1:0-28895 GCA_046732795.1 Acidobacteriota bacterium | reverse complement strand
GTCGCGGTGCTGAGCCTGAACGCTGTGAGTTGTACATCCACTGAAAGCAAGGAGACTGGTCTGAAGTACCCCGTCCCTCGCAAAGGTGACGTCGTGGACGAGTACGCGGGCACGAAGGTCGCCGATCCCTACCGCTGGATGGAGGCGCTCGATTCGAAAGAGGTTGCGGACTGGGTCTCGGCGTCGAATGCCGTCACTGAACCGTACCTCGAGAGTCTGCCTTTGCGGCAGCACTTCAACAAGCGGCTGACCGAGTTGTGGAATTATCCGCGAGTCGGACTCCCGGTCGTCGAAGCGGGGACGCTTTTCTACGCGCGCAACGCCGGGCTCCAGCGGCAGGCGCCGGTTTACATGCGCGCCTCGGTGTCAGCAGCGCCCACACTTGTGATCGATCCAAACGAAATCTCGCCCGATGGATCATTGTCGCTCGGACAGTGGATGCCGTCGCCGGATGCGAAGCTTCTCGCTTACGGTCTTGCAGAGGGGGGCGCTGACTGGCGCACGGTTCGCGTGCGAGATATCAGGTCGGGCAAGGATCTCGGAGACGAGGTCAAATGGATGCGGTTCTCGGATATCTCGTGGACGAAGGACAGCAGGGGCTTCTACTATTCGCGATATCCCGAGCCCCCGAAAAGTAAGGTGCTCGAAGCCGCCCTTTCGGGGCACGCCATCTACTACCACCGCATCGGCACTCCGCAGTCGCAAGACGTCCTGATCTACGAGCGCACGGATCTGCCTGCCTGGATCATCAACGGTGCAGTGTCGGAGGACGGGCGGTATCTCTTCGTGCAGATGTTCCAGGGCGCCGAGAACCGCAATCGGCTCTACATCGCCGACCTTGGTCGTGGCGACGCGCCGAAAGTCGATGCGCCCATCCGGCCACTCGAAGAAAAGGACGACGCCGAGTATCTGCCGTTGGGCGTCGATGGAGCGACGCTGTACGTGCGAACGGACAAGAACGCTCCGAACCGGATGGTCGTTGCCACGCCGCTGAGCGCCGCTGTGCCGGTCTGGACGCCGATCGTGCCGGAGCGCCACGAAGCGATCGAGAGCGTCGCCATCATCGGCGGCCGCCTGGTCGCGCAGTACCTCGCTGACGTGCAGAGCCGTGTATCGATATTCGGTCTCGATGGCAAGTCGCTGGGGGAAATCGCGCTGCCCGGGACCGGAACCGTCGGTGCTTTGAGCGGGCGCGCGGATACTTCTACCGTCTGGTACAACTTCACGTCGCCGCTCACGCCGTCGACTGTCTACGCGTTCGATATGACGGCAGCGAAGAGCGCGAGCTTCGAGGCTGCCATGCCTGCGTTCGATGCGGGCGGCTACGAGACGAAGGCGGCGTTTGCGACGTCGAACGATGGCACTCGCGTCCCTCTCTTCATCACCGCGAAGAAGGGGTTGCCTCTCGACGGCAACAACCCGACGATGCTGTATGGGTATGGCGGGTTCTCCGTCAGCACGCTTCCGTCGTATCGGCAGGATGTTCCGGCGTGGCTCGAACGCGGCGGAGTCTGGGTCACGGTGAGCATGCGAGGTGGAGCGGAGTACGGCGAGGCGTGGCACAAGGCGGGCATGCTCGACAAGAAGCAGAACGTCTTCGATGACTTCATTGCCGCGGCCGAGTATCTGATTAAAGAGAAATACACCTCGCCCTCGCGCCTCGGCATCATGGGCGGTTCGAACGGCGGCCTCCTGGTTGGTGCGGTGATGCAGCAGCGGCCGGAGTTGTTTGCCGTCGCGCTGCCGGCGGTTGGTGTGATGGATATGCTTCGCTACGACCAGTTCACCGGTGGCCGACTGTGGACGACGGAGTACGGGTCGGCGTCGAACCCCGCGCAGTTTCCATTTCTGATCAAGTACTCACCGGTGCACAACGCGAAGGCCGGCACCTGTTATCCGGCGACGCTCATTACGACAGCGGACCACGACGACCGCGTCGTGCCGAGCCACTCGTTCAAGTTCGCGGCCGTGATGCAGGCAGCCCAGGGATGCGGCAAGCCGGTGCTCATTCGCGTCGAGGTGCAGGGCTCGCACGGCTACCGACCCACCGACAAGTTGATCGCCGAGCGAGCAGACGAGTGGGCGTTTGCTGCCGCGAACATGGGCGTGAAGTAATCGGCAAAACCTCCACGCGTCGTCGGCGGTGTGACGCGCGCCTTCCCGGTGCACTTCTGGCGTGAGTCGGGGTCGCAGCTACAGGAGCGCGGACGAGCGACGCCGCGGATCGCGATACTGAAACCTGTTCCTCGTACATCTCACTCCGACGTGACCCACACCACTGCGATCACGAAGAGAAGCATGAGAGGTGCCTGACGGAGAACGATGCACTCATTCTTGTCTCAGAGTCGAAATCGGATTCACCCGTGAGGCGCGGACCGCAGGTAGCGAGCAGGCCGCCAGCGAAATCACCGACAGCAGCAGCAGGACGCTGCCATAGGTCAGTGGGTCGGTCGGCGTGATGCCGTAAAGCACGCGGCTCAGGCCGGTGCCCGTGAGGACGCTCAAGCCGAAGCCGATCACAAGCCCGACCGCCGTCAGGCGGAATCCGTCCTTCAGCACGTCCGTCAGAATCCGGCATGACGACGCCCCGAGAGCGATGCGCACACCAAATTCACGAACGCGGCGGCGCATGTCGAACGCCACCACCGCGTATTGACCGACGACGGCGACGATCAGCGACATCGCCGCAAACATCGTCAGCAGCGTCATCAACGCGCGGACAGGCCAGAAATCCGTTGCGAGTTCTGTTTCGAATGTGCGCAGTCTCACCAGCGGCACACGCGGATCCTCGTTGCGGATCGCCCGACTGATCACCGGCGCCACGACGTCGAGCCGACCGCGATATCGGAGGTACAACGTCCTCTCACCCGGATCGCGCAGCCCCTGTGACGATGGGAGCAGCACGTAGACGTTTCCCATTTGCTGATTACCGTTGAGCCGGTTGCCGTTGAAGTACACGTCGGGCGCGACACCGACCACCTCAGCTACTCTTTCGCGTTGCTGGCCGAGGAACAGGCGCCGGCCGATCGCTGGCTGACCAGGCCACAGCCTTCGCGCCACCCGTTGCGTGACGACGGCCGGCGTGATCGCCCGCCCGTCCTCGAACGCGAGCTCCCTCCCAGCGAGCGGCGTCACACCATACACGCGCAGATAGTCGGGCCCGACGTAGTTGGTGTTGGCAACAAAGGAGTCGCCGGCGTTGCCACCTGGAAGTGCTTCGGCGCGAACGCTCGCGCGCTGACTACTCCATGCGTACGACACGGCTTCGATGCCGGGAACGTCCTGCAATTGTACGCGGAGCCGCTCCAGCAACGTTGCGCTCGTTTGCTGGTCGGCGGCGGCGCCGCCTGTGTTGACTGTGACCAGCAGAATCGATCTGCTGTCGAAGCCGAGGTCCTCTGCAGCAAACAGGATGATCGAGCGGGACGCGAGGCCCGCGCTGGTAATCAACAGCACTGCGAGTGCCAGCTGCAGCACGACGAGACCGCTCGACACCCGCGAGCGCCCGTGTGCGACACCCTGCTCGCCGGCCTTGAGCGACGGCAGCAAGGGCTGCTTCCACGCGCGCGCAGCAGGCGCGAGCGTGAAGAACACCATGCTGCCCAGCGCCAGCGTCAGCGCATAGCCGGCCACGGTCCAATCGGGCAGGGTGATCACCTGCGCCACCGCAGGTGGCACCATGGGCGCTACGAGGTCGGCGACGATGCCGGACATCCACCGCGCGAAGATGTACGCCGCGAGGCACGCCAGCGTCGCAATCGCGAGGCCTTCGGCCAGGAGCATCCGCACGATGCGGGCTCGCGAGGCGCCAAGCGACTGCCGCAAGGCCAATTCGCGTTGCCGAACTGTCGCGCGACCGAGCAGGAGGTTGGCGACATTGGCGCATACAATCATCAGCGTGAGCGCCGTGATTACGGAGAAGATGGCCAGGAACGTCGTGCCCTGCGTTGAGAGCGGCCCATTGCCACCAGCCGTTGCCGCGTACGGAAGAAGCATGACGGAGCGATTTTGCGGCACGGTTCTGTATTGCGCCTGCAGTCTTGTCCACAGGGTCGTGAGCTCCGCACCCGCCTGAGTCAGCGACGCATCATCCCGCACTTGCGCCAGAACACCGACGAAGTTGCCGACAAACGGCAAGTTCTCCTCCGTGCCGCGGCCCGAGAGCGGCAATCCGTTTGCCGCTCGCGCGAACGGAACGATCGGGACCCAGGCGTCCACTGAGGGCGCCAACTGCGTGCCGCGAAAATCCGGACCAGTCACGCCGATGATGGTGCCCGGCATGCCATTCACGATGACGGCGGCACCAATGACCGACGATGACGAGGCGAAGTACTCTCGCCATGCGCGGTCGCTGATGACGACAACCAGTCCGGCCGTCGCACTCTGGTTCTCATCTTCTGTGAAGCTGCGTCCGAGCGCGATCGGGACTTCGAGCGTCTGGAAGTAGTTGGTGGAGACCGCCGCCGCCCACACTCCATAGCTGCCGTTTTCATGGCCGAGCGCAACCCGAAGGTACTGGTAGGCGAGCATCGGACCGAGCGACCGGCTCTGCGCCGCCAGATCGAGATAGTTGGCATACGTCGTCTCGGGTTCGACGAAGCCATCGTCTCTGACCCAGGACACGGTCGTCAGATTGTCCGCAGAGATGCCGGGCGCGGGCTTGCTCAGGATGGCGTGAGCGATGGAATAGACGGTGGTGTTGCCGCCGATCACCAGCGCCACCAGGGTCGCGGCCGACGCCAGGAGAACGGGTGCGTTGGTCACGATGCGGAATCCAGACCGCAGATCCTGCAGCAGCCGCTCCATCGCGCCGGACACCCACACGCCTCGAGTCGCTTCCTTCGCGAGCGTGACGCTGCCGAACGCCAGGCGGGCGGCGCGCGCCGCATCATCCGGCGAGGCGCCGCGATCGATCTGGAGCCTGGTCTCCTCCTCGACGTGAAAGGCGAGTTCGTCGTCCAGATCGAGATCCTCCTGCGCGCGCAACAGCAGGAGGCGACGCAGAAGAGTCCAGGGGCGACGCCATGCCATCGGCTGGTCCTTCAGGCCGGGTCGAGCACGCGCGCAATGGCTGCGGTCAGGCGCGCCCAACGGTCACGTTCGGCCTGGACTTGACGGCGGCCGGCAGCCGTCAGGCGGTAGTACTTCGCTCGCTGCTTGTTCTCCGTCGTTTTCCACTGTGCGTCGACCCACCCCTGTCGCTCCAGCCGGTGGAGGGCCGGGTAGAGCGAGCCATGATCGATATGAAGCACATCCTGCGAGCTGGCCCGGATGGCGAGGCTGATGCCGTGGCCATGCTGCGGGCCCCACTGCAGCGTCCGAAGAATCAGCAGGTCGAGCGTCCCCTGCAACAGCTCGAGCCGATGCGGGCCGGTTCGCGCCATGGGTAGACGACAATCTACCACCCTGGTGGTCGAACGTCTACTACGAGGCCTCTTGTGGCAGTGTGCCGGGTCCGAAAACCAGGACCCGGCCTACTTGCGGCGCGCGCGAGACTGGTCGATGTATATGTCGACCCTTGTCACCACTGGGTTTGAAGCCGATTCTGCCAGTCGTCCTGCAGCCAGCTGCCAAGCGCGTCACCGAAGTCGTGCCCCACTTCGCTCGCGGCGCTATTCAAGAATCCTTTCACCGAGTTCGTTATCAAGGCGTTCAACTGACTGGTATCGATGCCGGGCGGCGCCTGAACGGCTGGCGCCAGGTTGGGGATCTGGCCGACCATCCACTGCGGCGACAGCGTCAGCGGCATCGATGGAAAGAAGATCATTTGCTGCAGCCCGCAGAAGCCGCAGACAAACCGGGGGAGCATCGGCCCGCAATGCGGACACTGCGCCCCCATAGGACCCTGAACCGCCAGCACTGGTCCGTGCAGAAGCACTCCGCTCGAGCAGTACAACGGGCTAGGATTTCGACAGCCTCCACACGCAACAAACAGCATGACGTCTCCTTTTTCAGGGCTGCGTCAGCCGTTTGTGGCTGGCGATTAACCTTCTGCCACTGGCGATCACATCCCCTGAATTTGGTTCGGCATCGGTGCAAATTGCGTTCTCGCTCAAAACGGCTCGTAAGTGGCTGTCGAACAACGAACGAGCGACTTACGTCGCTATCCGATCGGCGAGCGGACTATCTTTTCGGATAGCGCTCGGGCTCAGGGCATTACGGCGAACGTCCACACAGAACCGCCGGTCGGCACCTTGTCCTGCGCGTAACGATTGGCGAGCCCGCCACCCAGTCCGGACGCGATCGCCACGTATTGACGTCCCTTGTAGGTATAGGTGATGGCCGTCGAGTTGATCGACGACCCCGTCTTGAATTGCCAGAGCGTCTTACCCGTATCTCCGTCGAGCGCGACGAACTCACCCGACAGTTTTCCGGTGAACACGAGACCGCCGGCTGTGGCGAGCATGCCGGCTGAGCTTGGCAGGTCGGTGAGCGGAACCTCCCACTTCTTCTGCCCGGTGAGCGGATCGATCGCGACGAAATGCCCGTAGGCTTCACCCGGCTTGATGTCGGGGAGACGAGCGGTCACACCGGTGGTGTTGCCGCCAAGCACCTGCGCGGGCGGCTGCGGCGCGAGCTTCTGGATGCGCGGCAGGTTCCAGGTACTCGCGTAGATCAACCCGGTCGCCGGATTGAACGCAATCGGCACCGCGTTGGTGCCACGCGACGGCCAGATTTCGACTTCTTCACCGGCGAGGAAGCGCTTGTAGACATCGGTGAGCACCGGCCGGCCGGTCGTCTGATCGATGTGCGAAGCCCAGTTCACTTTGACCAGAGGATGCGCAGCGATCAGCTTGCAGTTGGTGCGATCGAGCACATACAGGAAGCCGTTCTTGTTGGCCTGGATCATCACCTTCCGGGGCTGGCCATTGACCTGGATATCGGCGAGCACCTGTTCGTCATTGCCGTCGACGTCGTAGACATCGTTGGGTGTGTACTGAAAGTGGCAGGCGATCTCACCGGTCTTCGGACGGATCGCCAGCACGCTCGACGTATAGAGACTGTCGAGCGCGCCGCGCGGCCGCGGATCGTACGGTTCGGCATTCCCGACGCCCCAGTAGACCAGGTCGAGGGCGGGATCGTAGGAGCCTGAGCGCCACGTCGGTCCGCCGCCGACCTTCCAGGCGTCGGAGCCTTTCGGCCACGTCTCGGAGCCGGGTTCGCCGGGCGCCGGAATCGTGTAGCGGCGCCACAGCTTCTTTCCAGTTTCGGGATCCCAGCCGTCGAGGAACCCGCGCGTCGTCGACTCGCCGCCCGCCATGCCGGAGATCACCACACCGTTGGCGACGATCGGCGCGCTGGTGGCGTAGTACCCCTCTTTGAGATCGGCGAACTTCTGGTTCCAGATCTGCTTACCCGTCTTCATGTCGAGGGCAAGAATGTGATTGTCGATCGTCACGCGAAACAGCTTGCCGTTGTAGATCGTCGCGGCGCCTCGCGTGATCGCGGCGCGCTGAACACCCGGTTCGAGCTCGACGGGCGTGCGCCAGATCTGGCGCCCGGTTTCGATGTCGATCGCAAACGTCCACTTGCCGTTGATGACGTACATCACGCCGTTGTAGACCGTCGGGGCCGCAAGCTCGCCCATGTCGTTCATGAGGCTCGCGTTCCACACCGGCACGAGGCGCTGGACGTTCGATCTGCTGATCTGTTTCAGCGGGCTGTAGCTCTGACGGTAGTACCCCATGCTCTGGGTCGTGACGTTCGCGGGGTTCTTGCCGTCGTTCACCAGTTCGTCAGTCGTCTGCGCCCATCCTGTCAGCGGCGACAGAGTCAGCAGGAGCACGATCGGCAACAGCTTCTTCATGACAGCCTCCATCCCGACGCATCGAGTGTTGGAATGGGCGTAAGTATACGGGAGGCGGGTCAGGCATAGCGTTGCCGCGCTCTCTCCTGCGCCTTCTGCGCTTCGATCTCGCGATTGCGTGGCGGCGCGTTCGTCGTCAAGGAGCGAATGAGCCGCTGCGCCGCTTCGGTGACATCGTCGACCGCCTGGTTGAACACTTCCTCGTTGGCCTTCGAAGGCCGGCTGGAGCCGCTCAGCTTTCGCACGAACTGCAGCGCCGATGCGCGGATTTCATCGTCAGTAGCGGGAGGCTCGAAGTTGGCGAGTGTCCTGATATTTCGGCACATGGCCTGGATTGTACCCACGCGACCAGCGAGGCGTTGCCTCAGACCGCTCGCTGGTCACAGCGTCTTCTGGCCCCGCTTCGCGGCGGTAGCCGTCGTGACCGCGGAACACTTGACTCGTTTGTTGGGAATCGAGCCGATCAAGCCGGCTAGGTCGGCGAGCGACGCGGCGAAATGGTCCGGCTGGGCGGCGCGAAGTTCTGCATCTGCGCCATAGCCCCATGCCGCGGCCACAGCCAGAACGCCATGCGCGCGAGCCGCGCGGATATCGTCGGCGCGGTCTCCGATCATCAGGGCGTCGCGCGCGTCTGCGCCGGCCAGGTCCAACGCGGCGCGAACGAGGTCGGCTTTATCGCAGGCGCGCTGGGTCCGATCGGGACCATGAACCGCGTCGAAGTAGCGATCGATGCCGAGGTGGCGCACCACGAGCCGCGCGGACTCAAGCGATCTCACGGTGACGACCTGCAGCGAGTGGCCGGCGGCGCGGAACGCCGACAACGCCTCGACGACTCCCGGGAACACACGGCTCTCGAGGATGCCGACCTCGTCGAACAATGGCCGATAGATGTCGCACGCACGATCGATCAACACGTCGTCGTTCGAATCGAGCAAGGTGCCGAAGATCGCCGCGAGCCGCGCGCCGACGAACTGGCGCAACTGCGCGTCTGGCATTGGCTGCCGTCCGAGCGTTCTCAGCGTCTGATTAATCGAGCGGCTGATTCCCGGAAACGAGTCGGCAAGCGTTCCGTCGAGATCGAAGAGCAGATGCATCTACAAGGTATCGGCTAATCCGGATGAAGCCGGACACCGCGACAGCGTACGTAGTGTTCCGCCTTCAGGCGGACCGGTGATCAGTTTTCGATGCGAATCAGCTCGATGTCGAACACCAGCATCCCGCGCGGGCCATCGCCCTTGCCACCGTAGGCGAGGTTCTCGGGCACCCAGAAGCGCGTGCGCTCGCCCTCGACCATCAGCGGAACACCCTCCGTCCATCCTTTGATCACATCGTCGAGGCGGAAGGTCGCGGGCTGGCCTTTCGCGACCGAGCTGTCGAACATGCGCCCGTCGGTCGTCCATCCCGTGTAGTGCACAGTGACTCGGCCGAAGCGACTGGGGTTCCTCACTCCTTTTCCGGGTCGCAGCACTTTGTACGCGAGCCCGTCAGGCGTTCGCTTGGCATCGGCGGGAGGAGCCTTGACGTCCGGGGGAGGAACGAGCGGATTGCCGCGGGTGTCGAGCAACTCGATCTCGAACAGCACGGTGCCTTTGGGTCGTCCCGCCTGACCTTTGTAAGCGAGATTCTCCGGCACCCAGCATCGCCGTTTTTCGCCAATGGTCATCAGCTGCACGCACTCGCGCCAGCCGGCCATGACCTTATCGAGCGGAAACGTCGACGCCGGTCCGCGGACGACCGAGCTGTCGAACAGCCGGCCATCACTGGACCATCCTGTGTAGTGAACGGTCACGATATCGGTGGAGGCGGGCTTCTCCGAGCTATTGCCGCGCCGAACCAGCTTTGACACGAGACCCGTCGAGCTCTTCTCGCCATCGGTGGGCACAGCCAGTTCGTTGGCCGGCAGAATATCTGGAGGCGGCGGTGTCGCCGGCGCTTGAGCTCGCGCGCCGGCGGCGATCATCAGAAGAGGCAACGACAAGAGAAGACTGCGCATGTTTTGAGGCCGATCATCCTTCCAGCAAAAGCCGCCCCGGGTCTTCGACGAAGTCTTTGATCCTCGCGAGGAACTGCACCGCTTCGCGGCCGTCGACGATCCGGTGATCGTAGGATAGCGCCACGTACATCATCGGGCGAATCACGACCTGGCCGTTGAGCGGCACGACGCGATCCTGGATCTTGTGGAGGCCGAGAATACCAACCTGTGGAGGATTCAGGATGGGCGTACTCAGGAGCGATCCAAAAACTCCGCCGTTCGTGATGGTGAACGTGCCGCCGCGCAAATCCTCGAGCGTGAGCGTTCCGTCGGTCGCACGCGTCGCGAAGTCACGGATTGCCAGCTCGACCTGCGCGAACGACAGCCGATCGGCGTCGCGGATGACGGGCACAACCAGCCCGCCTTCGGCGCCCACCGCGACACCCATGTCGTAGTAGTTCTTGTAGACGATCTCATCACCCTGAATCTCGGCGTTGAGGGCGGGGAAGGCGTGCAGGGCGGCGATCACCGATTTGACGAAGAACGACGCGATGCCGAGACCGACGCCGAACTCCTTCTTGAACGATTCCTTTCGACGCTCGCGGAGTGCCATCACCGCTGACATGTCGACCTCGTTGAAGGTCGTCAGCATCGCGGCCGTCTGCTGCGCCTCCACGAGCCGGCGAGCGATCGTCTGGCGACGCTTCGTCATCCGAACGCGATTTTCGGTTCGCGCGCTCGGTGCGATCTTCGACGGGCTGGTCGGTGCAATCGCGCTATCGCGGGTCGGTGCGAGTGTGCTACCTGTCGGTGCGATCGCGCCGCTTGTCGGTGCGGCTGCGCTGCCAGTCGGTGCAGGTGGCGCGATTGCCTTCTGCACATCCTGCTTCGTCACGCGTCCGGCAGCGCCGGAGCCCTGAACGGTTCCGAGGTCGACCTCGTTGTCCTTCGCCATCCGCCTCGCTGTTGGAGTGGCGCGACTGTCGGTGGGTGCTCCGGCGGATCCATTTCCACCTGGCGCGGGCGCCGATCCTTGTGTCGCAGGTGCGGGTGCCGGCGGCGATGCCGCCGATGCAGGCGATGGTGCCGGCGACGCAGCCGTGCCGCTCTCATCCACGACCGCGAGGAGCTCGCCGATCTTCACGTCCTCGCCTTCCTTGCGCGCGATGCTGGCGATGACTCCGCTTTTTTCCGCGCTGACCTCGAGGTCGATCTTCTCGGTTTCGAGCTCGACGATCGGCTCACCGACTTCGACGCGATCGCCCTGCTTTTTCAACCAGCGTGCGACGCGCGCTTCGACGACCGACTCACCAAGTTGGGGAACAACGATATTGGACATAGATCAACGTTTCGACGCGGTCAGGCTTCGCACTGGCTTGGAGAGGACTGTGGGCTCACTGATGCCGCCGCTATCGAGCGTGAACGCCTCATCAACCAGCCGCCGCTGGTTGATCTGATGCCAGGCGGACGATCCTTCCGACGGGCTGGCGCTGCGCACCCGGCCGATATAGCGGAGAGAAAAGCGGTCCTGGATGGTTTCCACGAGTTGTCCCCGAACCCAGTCCCATGCGCCCATGTTCTCGGGCTCTTCCTGCAGCCAGACCACCTCTTCCAGCGAGGGATATCCGTCCAGCACTTCGCGCAATGCCACACGCGGAAACGGCGCAAGCTGCTCGACGCGGCAGATCGCGACGTTGCTGGAGGCCTGACGCCGTTCGCTCGACACGAGGTCGACGTAGACCTTGCCGCTGCACAACACCAGGCGCCGGACGCTCGATGCGCGGTGACGAGCGTCACTGTCGTCGATGACCGAACGGAACCGGCCTTCCGCCAATTCCTTCGGCGTTGACGCGACCAGCGGATGACGCAACAGGCTTTTCGGCGTCAGGACGACCAGCGGCAGCGGATCGCGGCGCAGCAGCGCGGCTTGTCGACGCAGCAGGTGGAAGTACTGCGCCGCGGTGGTGCAGTTCATGACCCGCATGTTGATGTCGGCCGCGGATTGCAGGAACCGTTCGGGGCGTGCGCTCGAATGTTCCGGTCCCTGGCCTTCATGACCGTGCGGCAGCAGGAACACGAGTGAGGGCTGCAATCCCCATTTCGACCGGCCCGACGTAACGAACTGATCGATGATTACCTGCGCGCCGTTGATGAAGTCGCCGTACTGCGCTTCCCAGATCACGAGGCGATCGGGTTCCTGGATGTTGTATCCGAACTCGAATCCGACGACGCCCGCTTCGCTGAGTGGGCTGTTATGGATCTCGAATGCGGCCGACGCCTGAGGAAAGCTTTGCAGCGGCACGAACCGGGCGCCGGTCTCGGCATCGTGGAACACGGCATGCCGCTGACTGAACGTTCCGCGCTCGACGTCCTCGCCCGTCAGCCGGACTGCAACGCCGTCGGCGAGGATGCTCGCCAACGCGAGCTCTTCAGCCGCCGACCAGTCGATCGTGCGCTCGTCGGGATTCTTCAGCACCGATTTGCGGCGCTCCCGCGCGCGTTCCAGTTTCTTGTGGAAGGTGAACCCTGGCGGCACCTGCTGCAGCCCTTCATTGATCTGCCGCAGGCGCTCGAGCGGAACCGCGGTCTCGGCACGAGAGGCGGCGCCGGGCGGTGCAGGTTCCGGCACCGGAGGCTCGAGATCCTCTTCCGGTTTCAGCGATGCGAGCGCCAGCTCGAGCACCGTGTAATGCGTCTTGACGATCGTCTCGACCGACTGCGGCGTCTGTGCGCCTTGCGCGATCAGGGTGCGGGCGAATTGCTCGCGTACCGTCGGGTGCGTCGCAATCTTCTTGTACATCAGCGGTTGCGTGAACGCGGGCTCGTCGCCTTCGTTGTGCCCGTGTCGTCGATACCCGACGAGATCGATGAGGAAGTCACGTTGGAATCGGCCGCGGTACTCCCAGGCCAGCCGCGCCGCCTCGAGGCACGCCGCCGGATCGTCGGCGTTGACGTGCACGATCGGGATCTTGAATCCGCGGGCCAGCCCGCTGGCGTAACTCGTGCTGTAGGACTCGTCTGGCGTCGCCGTGAACCCGAGCTGATTGTTCGCAATGATGTGAATCGTGCCGCCGGTGTCATAGCCGTCGAGACGCGACAGGTTCAGCGTCTCGGCCACGATTCCCTGACCGGGAAACGCGGCATCACCGTGGATCAGCACCGGCAGCGTGGCGGCACTGCTGAACCGTCCCGCACCTCCCTCGTCGACGTACGTGCCTGCGGCGCGTGCCATCCCGACGACGACTGGATTCACCGCCTCGAGGTGACTCGGGTTAGGCGGCATCGTGACGAACGTGTGACCGCGCGGGGTCGACGTCCGAGCGCCGGCGTGATACTTCACGTCGCCCATCCATCCGAGGTCGACGCGCAGCAGCTCGGTCACGACGGGATCCTTGAACTCGGCGAGGATCTGCTCATACGGCTTTTCGAGAATGTGCGCGAGCACGTTCAAGCGGCCGCGATGCGCCATGCCGATGACGGCATGACGCGCCCCGGTATCGGCCGCACCTGAGATGATCTCATCAAGGATCGGCACGAGCATGTCGAGCCCTTCGAGCGAGAAGCGTGTCTTGCCCGGAAAGGTTCGCTGCAGGAACCGCTCGAAGACTTCGACCTGCGTCATGCGCGCGAGGAGCGCATCGCTGCTCTCGGGATCGAGCGGCGGGAGAAACCGACCTGACTCGGCGGCGTGCCGCAGCCAGTCGCGCTCCTCAGGGACGAAGATGTGCGAGTAGTCGAAGCCGGTCGACGAGCAATACACGCGACGGAGTTTCTCGATCGCCTCGTACGCGGTCGCCGATGTCTCGGCAACGGGACCACCGACGAGCGAGCCCGGCAGCTGCTTCAGGTCATCGGCAGTGATGCCGTATGTCTCGGGAGTCAGCGATGGATCGCCGATGGGCGGCGATCCAAGCGGATCGAGCTGCGCCGCGAGATGTCCATATCGACGGATCGAATCTGCAAGAATGGTAGCGGCGACGACCGCATGAACGTTGGCGGACTCACGTTCGCTGACGGGCTCGCCGGTTGCAATCTCGAGCTCCGCCGGATTCCATGTCTCGAACGTCGCACGCGTGGCGGGGTCGACCGATTCGGGGTTTTGCCGGTAGCGCTCATATAGTTCCAACACGTAACCGGCATTTACGCCCGCGAACCGCCCGAGTGTCATAACCTATTACTCCACAGCTCGCGTGTGTTGACGCGTTCGGCGTAGGCCAGAGTCGACCATTCCGCCCAGTCGAGTGGGCACGACGTCGGCGGCAGCACCAACACACAGCGAGTTCTACGTTAATCCTATCGCAGCTTCTTCAATGATCCGGTTGATTGGCATCGACGTAGACGGCACGTTGCTCGACTCGCACGGGCGCATGCCGGAAGCCAACTGCGCGGCGATTCACGACGCGGTCGCGGCCGGTGTGTACGTCGCGCTCGTCACTGGTCGCAGTTACCCGTTTGCCAGGCCGGTCGCCGATCTGCTGCCGGCATCGATCTCGCTGATCGTCAGCAATGGTGCTGTTGAGCGCGACATGGATGGTGGCACCTTCATTCGACGCTTGCTCGACCGCAGAATGGCCCGACAAGTCCTCGAGACCACTCGTGGCCATCGTCACGCGACGGCCCTCATCTTCGATCGCGACTTCGATCGACAGGTCGTCTACGAGACGATGGATTGGGAACATCCGGGACGGAAGCGATACTGGTCGCGTAATCACTCGCACATCGCGCAGTCGGTCCCGCTCGAGGATGCGTTGATCGAGGATCCGATCCAGATCATGTACAACGGCGGCGTCGAGGAGATGCGCGTGCTCTTCGCGTGGTTACGCGCGCAGATCGGCGGCTGCTCGATTCAGTTGACCGAGTACCTGCATCGCGACTTCTCGCTGGTCGATGTCACGTCCGTCGAGGCCACGAAGGGGCTCGCCCTCGCGTGGCGTGCGCAGCAACTCGGGTTGACGCGCGACGAAGTGATGGCGATCGGCGACAACTTCAACGATGCCGAGATGCTGGAGTTTGCCGGTCGCCCAGTAGTCATGGGCAACGCCGTCGATGGCCTCAAGTCGCGCGGATGGCACGTCACCGGTCATCAGGATGAGGCCGGAGTGGCCGAGGCGATCAAACGGTTCGTGCTCGATCGTTGATCACGACACACTCAGGCATCCACGTCGCTGCCGACGCGACGCGACGAACCAGCGCGGCTTGTCCGGCCTGCTGGCGGGCCGCACCGTGCGGACCAGCCTGGGCGCATCACGGAAGACCGTTATGGAGCCGGTTGAAAATCTCGCGACTCGAGTAGATCGAAGAACAGCGCGATTTGCTCGTCCCACAGCGCCCACGTGTGTCCCATGCCGGGAGCTTCGCGGTACTCATGAGGCAGATCGCGTTCCATCAGCCAGCCGACGAACTCGCGGTTGATCGGGAGCAGCGAATCCTGTGTGCCGCAGGAGATGTAAAAGAACGGCGCTGCCTCCGGCACTCTGTGCACTGCCTCCTCGGCGTCCGGACGCAGCGCGGGGCTGAACGCGCCGACGGCGCTGAAGCGATCGGCGTGTGTCAACGCCGTCATCGAGGCGATGCGGCCACCCATCGACAACCCCGCAATCGCGCGCCGCTCTCTGGTTGGAATCGTGCGGTAATGCGAGTCCACATAGTCGACGAGATCACCGGCGACGTAGTCGTGATAGCGCCCCTGCGCCTCAGGGCCGAGCGCGCTGTAGCTGCGATCGGCGGCCGGCATGACGACGATGAACTCGTGTTTCCGAGCCATGGGAGTGAAAGCAGTACGAGCCATGAACGCGGTGTGATCCTGGCCGCCGCCGTGGAACAGATAGACCACCGGATAGCGCCGCTGCGAGGTGTCATAGGACTGAGGGAGGAGAATGGCAAAGATGCGGTCGCTGCCGGACGAGGTCGGCATGCGGACCGTGCGAGCCTGAGCCGATGCGTCCAGTGCAACGGCAATGAGCGATACCGTCAGCGTGTGTAACAAGACCAGACGTCTCATTCAGATCACCAGGGTAGAGCCTACACCGATCACGAACCGCGGAGGCGCGGAAACGCGGAGGCGCTCCTTCACGAAGTCACGGGTGGCCCGGCCCCGTTGGGCCGGGCATGTGGAGTGCGCGTGGCGGTGCTCACAAGCGACGAGATGCATGATTTCGCTTGTGAAGCGCCGCCGCGCTCGCTCCATCGGGCGCGCGTTGCGCGCCCCACCCGTGACTACGCATTCAGGACGACTCGTCTCGTGCCCTGCTGGATCGTTGGGCTATTGAAATTCAGGATCAGCCCGATTCTGAGCGACGTGACCCGCAGATACGTGAGTACTTGCGCCGTGTGAATTGGTGCCAATTGCTCGACACTCTTGACCTCGACGATCACTTTGTCATCCACGATCAAGTCCGGCCGAAACTCGGCGATCAGCTCTCCTTTGTAATAGAGAGGTATTCCCACCTGTCGTTTGTGAGGCAGCGCGGTGGCCTTGAATTCCACACAGAGAGCCGACTCATAGATGGACTCAAGAAGCCCCGGTCCCAGGGTCTTGTGGACCTCGATCGCGCAGCCAATGATTCGATGGGTAACAGCAGTATCTCCATCCATCGTTATCTCCGCGCCTCCGCGCCTCCGCGGTTCGTGATCAGTGAAAGTTGATGAATCTCTGAAACGCGCGCTGGCGTACCTCGCTCGGCACCAGCGGAAACGTCGATAGCACGTGCTCGAATTGAGCCCGCGTCAGTCGATAGAGATGCGCAGCGATCGCCTGGATCTCGGCGTACTCCTCCATCGCCTCGACGCGCTCGGTGCCGCGCGCCAACGTCTCCGCACACCGCTCGAGTCGTGTGAAGAGTGGATGTCCCGGATGGACGACGGGGACCGGCAGACGTGAGACGAGCGACACGGTCACATGCGTGTTCACGCGCAGACGAATGACAAAATTGGCCACGTAGCTGTTGAGGAGGGCACATAAGACTCTCTGCGTGGCCAGCGGAAGCGGCGTTCGGAGGCAGAACAGCGTGTGTGTCGTGACGGCGCGCGCTGGAATGATGGCCGCAATCAGCGTGAGCCGGTTGGTGGCGCTCGCGACGTCGCGATACGCCAGGCGGGCGCGCCGCGGAACCCGCTGATTGGCCGTCGCAGACGGCCGGACCACGAGACGGCTGCTGCCGACCGCCACGCGGAAGGCATCGATCTGCTTTCCTTCGACAACAGGACGGCACGTTGCGTGCTGTCCGCGTGGCGCGAACGACTCCCGGTCGTCGCTGGCGTTCAGCTCGCGGCCGAACGCGACGTGCCATCCCTCCTTCGCGCCGAGGCGCGGCGCGTACGTGCTGACCGCCTCGATGATCGCGAGGTCCGCCTCGCTGACGAGCTCGGGAACCCCGAGGTCGTCCTCGCCGGATACCCTCGCGAGTAAACGTCGCGAGAGCACGAGAGGGGCGCGCGGCGGCGTGTCGAGTTCGTCGGGACGGCCAAGTCCGAAACGGCATCGGATGGTTGTCGTCTCGCGCCCGCTCGTGCAGGTGAGGAGCACGAATCTGACGCTGCGGTGTACGGGAAAGATCGCGTGGCGATTGTCGAAGCCGATGATCTCGTCGATCTCGGCGCGATCGAACAGGTGGCGCCGCAGCGGTGCGGCACCGGCATCGCTCACGAGACCCGACGGCGCGATCAGCCCTATCCGCCCACCCGGTCGGACGAGCTGCAGCGCCCTCTCGACGAACAGCTGATAGAGATTGACGTGCGCGCGCGTTTCGACCTGGTAGATGCGAGATTGACGCACAAAATCCGTAATCCGGCGCGCCTCGACCCTCCTGCCCGCCTTGGCGTCGTCGACGCCGCTGTCACCGCGAACCATGTCCCACGGCGGATTGCCAATCACGGCGTCGAAGCCAGGGCGGCGAGCGGGGGCGGCCGCAAAGACATCCGGAAAGGTGAGCGGCCAGTGCAGAAAGCGATGCGCGCCGGCGATGGTTTTGGATCGCTCGAGGAGCTCGGTCGCGACGTGATCGGGCAGCGTCGACGGATGGTTCAGCAACCGGCTCACGAGATCGAGAAAAACCGCGCGGCCGGGTGCGGCGCCGTGGCTCCAGAACCAGGCGGCGCACCAGAGGTCGAGCGCCGCCTTCCACTTCGACAACGATGAGTCGTCTGTGTTCAGTGTATGAATCGTGCGTTCCTTCGCCCGCACGATCTCGGCGGAATCGTCCGGCTCGGTCGATACCTTCGACATGACGAGCGCCGCGTGAGCCAGCGTCGCGGGAAGCTCGGTTTCATCAAACAGCGTCAGCCGTTCAGGCCGCCGCCGGCTGCGCGCGCCCCCTGGCTGTCGAGCGACATCTTCGGGCGTGGCGCCGATCAGGCTGTGTCCGGCGACGAGATGATGGTCGAGAAAAGACAACGGCTTGTCAGCAGCCAGCGTCGCGAGCCACAGCGACAGACGCGCCAGCTGTACCGCCATCGGATTCAGATCGACACCGAAAAGGCAGCGCGACGCGATCTCGCGGCGAAGCATGACTCGATCGGCCGGCGTCACATCGTGGACGTGCCAGCGGCCTTCCTGAATGAACGCCTCTTCGGCGACCGACGCGAGATAGCGACAGGCGGCGACCAGAAACGCCCCGCTTCCCATCGCAGGATCGAGGATACGCAGCGACAGGATGTCGCTCGCGCTGCGGTTCTGCACCAGCGGCGCCAGCGTGCGGCGAACGAGAGACGTCGTCATTGCACGAGGCGTGTAGAACGAACCGCTCGCTTTCCGGAAATCACGCGTGCGCGCGAGTGGTGTCGGTCCAGACGGAGTGGGTTCGTAGTCGAGCACGCGCTCGTAGACCGCTCCGAGCTGTTCCACGTCGAGATCCCGGTACAGGATCTTCGCGCGTCTTCCTTGCGCGCTGCTGTGCGTGCTGCTAAGCGCGATCACTGTCCGGCTCATGACGGCGTCGCTCAGCCGGGTACTGTCAAAAGCAGTGGTTTGCGCCGGCGCGAACAGACGCCCGTTGAACGCAGTGACACGCAACTCTCCGGCGACGCAGCCAGAGTGCGCCAGGCGCGAGATCGCGTGGACGGCGCGCCAGAGCCCCCTGTATGCGCGACCTTCGAGCAGGCAGCTGACGATGGCTTCGAGGCTGTAGCGATCTCGGTAAACCGGATGCCAAAGCGGCACGAGTCCCCGCGCTTCGGCGAAGAGCAGGAACAGGACTCGATACAAGACGGTGAGCGACTGCTCCCAGAGCAGCGGCACCGGTTGTCGTCCGCCGCGAGCGAGGGCATTCAGCAGGATCTCGAGGGCCTCGAGCACACCGGCGCCGAGCGACCGGCACACCTGGACACCGTGCTGACGTGAAAGAGCCACTACGGTGTCGAGGAGCGCGGGCTGCATGGAGAACGCTCCTCGATGAGCGATCGTCCATAGCAGCGCCTGCGCCTCCGCTTCACGGCCGAGCAACACCAGATCGAACTCGAGGTCGTCGCGCGACCACGTACGGCGTGCGTCAATCAGGCGAAGAGCCTGTCCGTTGCAACCGAAACACCATCGGGCGTCGGCATCGATGGCTTCGATGACAGAGGAGCGCCATATTCGTTCGAGCGGTTCAGCCCAGCGTGCCGCAATCGCGATCAGCCCATAACGCCCGTCTGCGGTCATCTGGACGATCGAGGCACTCTCACTGTCTGCGCGACCGACGATGGCCAATCCCAGCAGCTCGAGGAGCGGCAGAAGCGCAACTTCGGTAACCGCGCGCACACTCGATGCCGAGCCAAGTGTCGAGTCGATTCGCCGCGAATACGCGGCGACCTGCCGAGCCCACACGGGCGGTGGTGTGCTGACCCCGGGAACTGCCGGCAACACATCCCTGATGAACGACGCGGTGAGCAACCGCCCGTACACTCCGGGAATCATCAGCGGATGAGGACAAACGCGAGGCGGCCTGGTTCGGACACGATCCGCGTGGCTGCCGCGAGCTCATCGAGCCGAGTGCGGCAACGCGTAAGCGCCTGGTCCAGGACGGCGCTCTGAGCGGCGTGCGTTTGCTCGACCCGGCGGTCGAAGAGGCTCCGTTGCAGCAATTGCGCCGATAACCTTGCTCGTTGGTGCTCGAGGCCTCCGGCGATCGCGTGTTCGCGGCGCGAGGCCAGCTCCAGGAAGGGCCGCAGCGACGAAATCAGTGAAGTCAACGCCGCCTGACGCTCACCATCGAGTCTCGATGTAAGCAGTTCGGCCGCCGTCGCGATCGACGTAAGAAAGCCGTGCAAATCGTCAGGGGGAGCGGTGCAGGCGGCGAGAACCGTTCGCCAGAGAACGTGATTTGCTGCGTCCGTGAACGCAAGAGAGAAGACCCACAGAATGCTGTGACCATCCCGGCGTTGACGCCGCACGGTAACGAGAGCTCGCGACTCTGAGACGAGCTCCCGGCGCGGCCTGATCATTTTGCGAAGCTGTTCGAGACGCAGTGTTTCCGCATGCGCCGCCCCGCGGAGGTGCTGGATCTCTGGCGATGTCTGACGAAGCCGCTCGAAAGCATTGGCTGCCAGATCGGAGCGGAGCAGCAGGTTGGCTACGTACGATTCCTCGCGGGTAGCAGCTGCAACCAGGTGAAGCGCGTGCACGTGACGGGACTGCCCGATGCGCTCGACCCGCCCGATTCGCTGCTCCAGCCGAACCGGCGTCCATGGCAGCTCGAGGTTCACCACCAACCGGCATCGCGTCTGCAGATTGAGTCCCTCGCTGGCCGCGTCGGTTGCAAGCAGCAACCGCGCGGCGCCGTTCGTGAAGGCGAGTAGAGCGTCACGACGTTCAGTCGCGTTGAGGCCGCCGTGCAGCGTCAGGGGTGCGAAGGTGTGCAGTGCGTCGGCAAGCCGCGTGAGCGTGTCGCGATATTCGGTGAACACGATCGCTGGCTCGTGTGTCCGGCGCAGAAGACGGGTGAGCGCGCCGATCTTTGACTCGGCACTCTGCGCACGATGGGCGAGGAGCAGGATGCGTTCGAGCCACCGGCGTTCCTCGTTGCGATCGTCGAGGCCAGGCGCCGAGAGCTCCGCGCCAGGCTCCTCATCGGCAGGGTGTTCGAACATCGGCAACAGCAATTGCGTGGTGACGGATGAGCCGTCGCCGTCGACAAGGTCCAGCCGCCTTTCGACCGAGCGAGCGAGGGAGGCGGCACTGCTGCAGGCTCGGCGCGCGAGGACCATCATCGCGAGGTGCGCTGCGTCGATGGCCGCAGGGCGCTGAGCGCGGACCTTCTCGGCGTAGGCTGCAAGTGCTCGATGCATCTCGCGTTCGGCCAGCGTGGGCCGCACTCGCAGCAACGTTGTCCGCCGTGATACGGCAAGGCCCACGTCATGGCGCGTGCGCCGGAACGTGAGCAGTGGAAACGAGCGATCGAGATCCCCGATACCGCAGAGCGACGCGAACGCCCGTTCGTCGCCCGAGTGCGGGGTGGCGCTCAGCATCACGACCGTTCGGGCCCGTTGCGCCAGGGCGCCGGCGGCCGCGGCGCGATCGGAAAGGCCGGCGAGCCCATGTGCTTCGTCGAACACCACGGCGTCCCAGACCAGGGCCTCCAGAGAGCGCATGACCTCGGGCCGCTTGACGAAGTCAATCGACGTGATGGTTACTGCGCGGCCTGACCACCATGGGTTGGCGGTGCCCCACGCTGCTCCGAGCCGCGCCAGAGAAGCCGAGTCGGCGAGCCAGGCGTCGATGCGGAACCGCTGACGCAGTTCGCCTTGCCACTGTTCCCGCAGCGCGGCAGGGGCCACGACGAGCACGCGACCGTGCCGCGCTCGTTCGAGAATCTCGGCGATGATGAGCGCCGCTTGAATCGTTTTGCCGAGACCGACTTCGTCAGCGATCAGAATGCGCGAGGCGATCCCGTGTGTAACGGCCAGCGCCGGCTCGAGCTGGAACGGCATCAGCGAGATGTCGGCCCGTACTGGTGCCCGCAACGAGGGCCACGATGGCGTGGCATCGCACAGCAGCGCTCGCGCGTGCTGGCGCCATCGGCGCGCTCGCACCCGCCGCGGCGACCGATCGGACGTAAGTCTTTCCACGATCTCGAAAGGCAGGAGGAACGAAGTCAACTCGTCGCGGTTGGATCGATTCTGTCCCCTGACCTCCAGGACGGACGCGCTCACACCGGGCGTCTGACGCGTGACGACCCAGCGCTCGTCGCGGATACGAATGGTTTCGCCGGGCACGAGCGATGCGTGAGCCACTCTATCCACACGGTGCACGGGACGTGCCCTGGCTCGATTCGGCGGAAACTCACGAGAAGCGTGGTCAAATGTTGAAAGAACTGCGAGCTGTTTTAGAGGCCGACGACGCAGAATCAGCTAACCGAACATGCAGAACCAGGAGCGAGCGCTCGGAGAGCCGGGTCCCCGAGTTCCGAGCACCGAGCCCCGAACCCGAGCCCCGAATCCCCAGTCCCGAGTCATGAAGATCCCGATGGACGACTCGATCGACCTTCATACCTTCGCACCGCGCGACGTGGTGTCGGTGGTGGAGGAATACGTGACGGCCGCCCATGAAGCTGGGTTACGGGAGGTGCGGTTGATTCACGGCCGCGGCAAGGGCATCCAGCGAGGACTCGTACAGCAGGCGTTGGAGCGCCATCCGCTGGTCGTGGAATTCTGGGACGCTCCCGAGTCTCACCTCGGCGCGACGGTTGCCCGGCTCGCTTCGTAAGTGGCCGTGACCGTCGTCTTGATGCCGCCGCGAACGGTGAAATCACCGACCACGGTCATGCGTCGCGGCTGGCACGCGCCGACGAGATCATCGAGGATCTGATTGGTGACCGCCTCGTAGAAGATGCCGCGGTCGCGAAACCCGATCATGTAGTACTTCAGCGACTTGAGCTCGATGCAGTGGTCCGCCGGCACGTACGTGATCCGGATCTCACCGAAGTCCGGCAGTCCGGTTTTCGGACAAACGGACGTGAACTCAGGGCAGTTGATCGCGATCTCGAATTCCCGCTCGGGACGTGGATTCGGAAATGTCTCGATCGGCGCCGTGCTTGACATCGCAGCAAAATTCTAGCACTTTGGGCCTAAATCGCTTGATTGTGCGCGGGACTTCGTTGACACCATGGGAGGCGCGCGTTAGCATTACGGCGATTTCACAAGAGTTTCCGCGGCAGTGTGAGGCGCGCGCATCTGCGTTTGCGGTCTAGAGTGGCGCGCACAAAGACTGGGGGGACGTGATGGCAGAGGCCCGGAGAATGGGCAAATCAGAATTGTTCTCGCACTTCGCTGAGCGGTTCGAGGTCAAGCGGACTCAGGCGAGAGAATTTTTCGACGAATTGACCACCCTTTCAGAAAAGGAACTCAAGCGATCAGGTGAGTTCGTGCTGCCGGGTATGGTGAAGCTGGTTGTCCAGAAGCGGAAGGCTCGCATGGGCCGCAATCCGGCCACCGGTGAAGCGATCAAGATTCCCGCCAAGACCGTGGTCAAGGCGCGCATCGCCAAGCAGCTCAAAGACGCGGTTCTGCCCAAAAAATAGCCAAACGTGGAGCGGCACCGTCCGCTCGATTCCCCCCTGACCCGGCGCCGCTCAACGCGCCGGGTTGATTTCCTCTGCGAGTCAATCGGCTTTGGCCCCGTTGGCGGCCGCAGGCCGGAGTCGTGTGCTCGTTGCGACAACGCAGAACAGGCCGGGCGCGCGCAGCGTGCCAAGCAAACACTGGCAAGCAGTCGAGGACTTCGCCGAGATGGCACGGCGGACCCCTGACTAGTTGCCCCTGATCCGCCGCGCGAGCTGCCGGATCTCCAGCTTGTCCATCTTGAATTTGAGCGTGCTCAGCGGAATGCCGAGCGCCCGCGACGTGGCCGTCACGTTCCACGATGACTTCTCGAGAGCGCGCACGATGAAGTTCCGCTCGAATGTCGAGAGCGCCCGTTCGAGCAGATTCTCGGTCGCGGCGTGATCCTGCGTATCGAGCTTCGCGACATGCAGCTCGTACGGCAGATCCTCGTCGGTGATCCAGTTCTTGTCAGAGACCGCGACGAGGCGCTCGATGAGGTTCTCGAGCTCTCTGATGTTTCCCGGCCACCAGTATGACGAGAGGATGTCCAGCGTCGAATCGGCAATCCCCTGGATGTTCTTGCGGAATTTGCTGTTGTAGCGGCGAAGGAAGAATCGCGCGAGCTCCGGCAGATCCTCCAGTCGATCGCGCAGTGCCGGCATCCGGATCGGGATGACGTTGAGGCGGTAGTACAGGTCTTCGCGGAATCGCCCCTCCTTGACCGCTTTCTCGAGGTCGACGTTGGTGGCGGCAATGAGCCGCAGATCGGTCTTGATCGGGTGGGTGCCGCCGACGCGCTCGATCTCTTCCTCCTGAATCGCGCGCAGAAGTTTCGCCTGCAGCTCGTATTTCAGATCGCCGATCTCGTCGAGGAAGAGCGTGCCGCCAGCCGCAAGCTCGAACTTGCCGAGCTGCTGGCGGATCGCGCCGGTGAAAGCGCCCTTCTCGTGGCCGAAGAGCGCGCTCTCGACAAGCTCCTTGGGAATGGCCGCCAGGTTCACGGCCACGAACGGAGCGGTCGGCCGGCCTGACTCGCGATGAATCAAGCGCGCCAGCAGCTCCTTGCCGGTTCCGCTTTCGCCGAGGACGAGCACGGTGGCAGAGATCTTCGCAACCTTCTGAATGAGCTCGACGACGTTCCGCGTGCTGCGACTCGGGCCGACGACGAACTCACGATCGTTCTGCTCGGCGACTTCTTCTTTGAGGCGCGTGACGTCCCTGCTCAGGTCCTGACGTTCAGCCGCGTTGGCAAACAGCGTGCGGATGCTCTCGGGGTCGATTTCTTTGGAGATGTAGTGATACGCCCCGTGCCGCATCGCCTCGATCGCGATGTCGAGCTCCTTCGTGTTCGAGATGGCGATCACCTCAACATAGGGCCAGTTCTCTCGGGCAATCTTCAGCACCTCGAATCCGCTGATGCCCGGCAAATGGACCTCGAGGAGCATGAGGTCCACGTCCTCCTTCTGCATTATCTGGAGCGCCGCTTCACCAGTCGCGGCTCTGAGCACGCGGTAGTCGCGGCGCAAGGCAGCGGTCAGTAATTCGCGAATCTCCTCGTCGCTGTCGACAACGAGCAGTGTCTTCCGTCGGTCTGGCATCGGAACGGCGAGTATATTATGAGGTTTCGATGGCGAAATCGTTCGATGTCGTGGTGATCGGCGCGGGCACTGGCGGATACGTCGCAGCCATTCGCGCCGCGCAGCTCGGAAAGACCGTGGCCGTCGTCGAGAAACAGAGTGCGCTCGGCGGCACATGCTTGATCTGGGGATGCATTCCCACCAAGGCGCTTCTCGAACACGCGCACGCGCTCAAGGTAATTCAGCATGCGGCCGAGTGGGGCGTGACGATTCCGCCGGGCACTCCGGCGATCAACATGACGCAAGTGCACGCCCGCAAAGACAAGATCGTCGGCGGGCTCACCAGGGGAATCGAGTTCCTCTTCAAGAAGAACAGGATCACGTGGGTCAAAGGCACCGCCCGGCTCGCCGGTCCGGGAAAGGTCGACGTCGTCGAAGGCGACAAGCAGACGCTCGAGGCCAGGGAAATCATCATTGCCACTGGTTCGGCGCCGCGGAGCGTGCCCTCCGTCACCATCGATCACACGCGCATCATCACCAGCGATGAGGCTATCCACTTGAAGGAGGTTCCCCGGTCACTTGTCATTCTGGGCAGCGGCGCAGTGGGGGTGGAGTTCGCGTCCATCTACCGGCGCTTCGGCAGCGCGGTGACGATCATCGAACTCGTTCCGCGGCTGGTGCCGGTCGAAGACGAGGCGGTGTCTGCGGAGCTAGAAAAGTCCTTCAAGAAGCAGGGCATTACGGTGATGACCGGCACGAAGGTCACAAACGCCACGGCCTCGTCGAGCGGGGTTGCCATCGAGGCCGACACGCCCGATGGCAAGAAGAGCACAATCAACGCCGACGTGCTGCTCGTCGCGACGGGTCGCGGACCGGTGACGAAGGGACTGGAAGTCGAACAGGCCGGTATCGCGCTGGAACGCGGCTACATCAAAGTCGACGAGCTCTATCGCACATCGGCGCCCGGGATTTCGGCCATCGGCGATGTCATCACGCTCGGAACGAATCCGCATCCACAGTTGGCGCATGTGTCGTCGATGGAGGGAATCATCACGGCGGAGCGCATCGCCGGCCAGCCGGTGCAACCCCTCAACTATGACCACGTGCCCGGCTGCACCTATTGCGATCCCGAGGTCGGGAGTGTCGGCCTCACCGAAGCGCAGGCAAAGGAGCGCGGCTACGACGTGCGGATAGGGACATTCCCGTTTGGTGTGCTCGGGCGCGCGAAGATGGCAGGTGAGGCCGAGGGGTTTGTCAAGATCGTTGCCGATAAGAAGTACGATGAAGTGTTGGGCGTGCACATGATTGGGCCCCGCTCGACGGAACTGGTAGCGGAAGCGGTGCTGGCGCTCCGCCTGGAGTGCACCGTGGAAGAGCTGATCAAAACAATTCACGCGCACCCGACCTTCTCCGAAGCCGTCGGCGAAGCCGCGCATGCAGCCCACGAGGCGGCCATACACATGTAGGACGGAGTGTCCGGCTTTAGCCGGACCGAGCCGGCGTCGTGTCCGGCTCCAGCCGGACTGAAAGAGTTCTCCATGCCCACACCCGTCCTGATGCCCCAGATGGGCGAGTCAATTGCCGAAGGCACGATCGTGAGGTGGATCAAGAAGGTCGGCGAAGCCGTCGACCGGGATGAGCCGCTATTCGAGATTTCCACCGATAAGGTCGACGCCGAGATACCGGCGCCTGCCACGGGCGTTCTCACCGAGATCAAGGTCAAAGAAGGCGAAACCGTTGCCGTGAACAGCGTCGTGGCAACGATTGGCGCCGCGTCTGAAGTCTCGAAGCAGGAACCATTGAGCAGCACGCCTCCGGCTGCGGCTCCCTCGCTTGATGCCGTTGTTCCACGTGACGTCGATGTGACGCCGGCCAAGCCAGCGGCCCCGCCGCGCAAGACGAACGGGCGAACGGCCACGAAGCCCACCGAAGACGATTCCCGCAAGCAGCGGTCGTCGCCACTGGTCAGACGCATCGCGCGCGACAATGCCGTCGATATCTCGCAGATTCATGGATCTGGTCTCGGCGGGAGAGTAACCAAGAACGACATCCTGGAGTACATCGGCTCTGCGTCCGGGACTCGGGACTCGGGACTCGAGACGCGGGATCCGGGACTCGGGACTCCGGACTCGGGACTCGGGCCTCGGGAGTCGGGACTCGGGACGCGGGACTCGGGAGTCCCGCATGTTCAATCGCGCGTCGAGATCAAGCCGCTCTCCGTGATGCGGAAGAAGATTGCCGAACACATGGTGATGAGCCGCCGGACCTCGGCTCATGTGCACTCGGTCTTCCACGTGAACTTCTCTACCGTCGAGCGAATCCGTCAGCAGAAGAAGGCGGAGTACGAGCAGCTCGGCACGAAGCTCACCTACATGGCCTTCATCGCGAAGGCGGTGGTGTCCGCGCTGCGCCGTTTTCCGATTGTCAATGCCTCGCTCGATGGCGATAACGTGATCTACAAGAAAGACATCAACCTCGGGATTGCCGTCGCGCTCGAGAGTGGCCTCATCGTTCCCGTCATCAGGCACGCCGACGAAAAGAATCTCCTCGGGTTGAGTCGCGCGATCGCCGACATCGCGACGCGCGCCCGCGCGAAGCAGCTCAAACCTGAGGAAGTTCACGACGGCACCTTCACCATCACGAATCCCGGTCAGTTCGGCTCGCAGTTCGGCATGCCGATCATCAACCAGCCGCAGGTCGCGATCCTCGGTGTCGGCACCATCGAGAAGCGACCGATCGTCATCGACGATGCAATTGCGATCCGGACGATGGCGTACCTCACATTAGGCTATGACCATCGACTGGTAGATGGCGCGACGGGCGATCAGTTCATGGGTGAGGTCAAGCAACAGCTCGAGAACTTCGATGCGACATAGGCTACCGGGTGTCATCTCGTGAACGTCATTAGCCGAGATGACACCCGGTGTCTTTCAGTCCGCCGGCTCGGCCTGGTCGCCTACCAGGAGGCGCTGGACCTTCAGCGTGAACTGGTCGAGGAACGACGGGCGAACCGCATCCCGGATCTGCTCCTGCTGCTTCAGCACCCCCCAGTCATCACGCTGGGCGTTCGCAGCGAGATCGCGCGCGCCAATGTCGTGGCCACGAGCGAGCGGCTGGCCGAGCTCGGGATCGCAGTCCACGAGACCGGCCGTGGCGGCGACGTCACCTATCATGGCCCCGGCCAGATCGTCGGCTATCCAATCCTCGACCTGCGGCCGGACCGCTGTGACGTCCACAGGTACGTGCGCGATCTCGAGGAGGTCATGATCCGGACGTGCGCGGATCACGGTGTCTCGGCAGCGCGCATCCCCGGCCTCACGGGTACATGGGTTGGGGCCGAGAAGGTCGGCGCGATCGGCATCCGCATCTCGCGCTGGATCACGAGTCATGGATTCGCTTTCAACGTAGGGACGGATCTCGATCATTTCAAGCTGATCGTTCCATGTGGCATTTCCGATCGCGGCGTGACGTCACTCGAGCGGCTGACAGGACGAACCATTGCGCTCGATGCAGTGGAAGATGCGCTTATTCGCCGGTTCTCCGAGGTATTTGAAAGGCGCGCCGCGTAGCGCCGCCCTGGCTGTTGGACGTTCGTTGGCTGCCACGCACGCAGATGCGGGAAATTTCCACCGGCTGCGAAAAAATCAGCCCGATCTCAATAAGACACGTCGCACATGCAACATCCCGTCACCGTATCGCTGGTCCCCTCCTTGCACATCGGGGCAGCCAAACAGGAGATGACGATGACAGGACGTTCAACGCTAGTTGCAATCGCGATCTTTGTGGCGGCAACGATGGTCCCGAAGATCGCCCTCGCTCAGAAGTTGTCAGATGCCGAGGTGAAGCGTCTGGCCACGTCGACGGCGACGGCCGCCGATCACAAGAAGCTCGCCGCACACTACCGGGCGCACGCAGCCGAGCACGAAGCTGACGCCAAACTGCACGAGGACCTCGTAACAGCCTTGCGCAAGGACAGTGAGTCCTTTGGGCATGCGTGGGAACTTGCCCGTGGCGCCGCCCACTA
>JBKPNV010000039.1:0-5865 GCA_046732795.1 Acidobacteriota bacterium | reverse complement strand
CAACACGGGTGTGGCGATCAGAACGACGACCCAGCCGGCGCTCAGAAGCACCGGCAGAAAAGCGGGCACGTATGGATAATAGCGTCCTATCGGCTTCGCGCTGCCAAGTACCCATTGCGCGTTCGCGTGCGCACACTACGTTGCATCCTTTTTAGAGTTCTTCGACATGTAGCCGAGCGCATACTGGCTCGCCAGCTCCTGCGCAGTCGATGAATACACTCCGGCCAGCTCGGAGATGTCTGTCGGGAAGAATGCTCTCGCTCCCGTCTCCCGCGCGGTTCCTTCATCCCGAAGTCAGATTGCGAGAAATAGTGATGCCCGCCCTGTGCCGCACGAATGATGTCGAGCTTCGATCGAAGTGAGATGGTGTAGATCGCGATGCCGCTTTCTTTCGCTAGCCCTCGGCTGACCAGAGGTCGAAACAGGTCGAGCCGGTACGCGACTTTGTTCTTTCGACTACACTCTTTGCTCGACGGAGGCAGGATGACTCGGCGAGCGCTACTGGCGGTGGGACTTGGCGTGCTGTTCGGTTCGACGCAGAAGACCTGGGCACATCACTCGACCGCTATGTACGACATGGCCAACCCCGTCACCGTCAAGGGAACGGTGAAGCGGTTCGAGTGGACCAATCCTCATGCATTTATTTTTCTCGATGTGAAAGACGACAAAACCGGCTCAGTGGAGTGGGAAATCGAGCTCATGAGCCTCAATCACCTGCGCTCGTATGGCTGGATGAGGACGACGGTCAAGGCGGGAGACGTCATCTCATGCACCGGCGGGGCCGCCAAGAGCGGCGCGCCTTCGATGATCAGTGCCGTGATTGAACTGCCTGATGGTCGAAAGATTCGCTCGTAGGTCGGAGGACGCATGCCTCGCCATCCGGCTGCATCACAGCATGTTCCATCTCGTCGTAGAGCGCAGGGGCTAGCCTGCGCACTCATTGCGACTTTTCTCGCCACCACCGCGGCCGCACAGCAACCGCAGACGCCGACGCCCCCGCCGCAGGCGCCTCCCCGCTCGCCGTACCAGGAGGCGGGTCAACTGCCGGCGCGCATCATGTCGTTCACAGCGGAGCCGACGGCGATCAAACCTGGAGAGTCGGTCACGCTGAAGTGGGCGGTAGAGAATCCGCGTACGATCACAATCGAGCCTGCGATCGGCCGCGCGGTCCCTCTCGGTGAACTTCGCGTGACCCCGTCAGCGACCACAACCTATACCTTGACGGTGACCGGCGTGAACGGCACGTTGACTCGAACCGTCACCGTCACTGTCGCGGGGACGAAACCTGTCGCCGCGAACACCGAATCAGTTCCTCTAGCGGCGCGACCTGCGCCACGGACGGCAGATGGCAAACCGGACCTGACGGGCGTCTACGGATACGGCGCAGGACCCGGACGTGGGGCGGCGCCGCCAGCTGCCGCTCCTGGAGAGCTTCCGCGGACGCCAACGCTCAAGCCCGGTGCCGAGAAGTTTCGCGTGCAACGAGCACCGGACGACACCGGGCAGTACTCCTCGTGCGCGCCGCCGGGCGTGCCGCAGACGTTCTTCGTGCCGTATTACGTCCAGTTCGTGCAGTCGCCGGCCTATCTCGTGATCCTGCACGAGTACCTCCATTTGTATCGCGTCATTCCACTCGATGGCTCGCCGCATCCTCCCGATCCCGATCCATTCTGGATGGGCCACTCCACCGGGCGATGGGATGGCGACACGCTCGTCGTCGACTCGGTCGGTTTCAAGGAAAGTGAAGTCAGCGGCTATCGCACGACCGAGTCGCTCCACGTCGTCGAGCGATTCCGCCGGCCGAACATGGGCACGCTGGAGTACGAAGCCGTCATCGACGATCCCAATGTGTTTGCGGGTCCATGGCTGATCACGCGGACGTTTCCGTTCCTCCCCGAGCACAACCGCGTGGACGAGTTCTTCTGCGAGAACAACCGGGATTACAAGCCATTGTTCGGAGGCAAGTAGTTCCGGGTTCCATGTTCCAGGTTCCTTAGTTCGTGTTCAGGTTCGCTGGCGGTCAAGCGGACCCTCAACACGACCGTGGAACCCGGAACCAGGAACTGCCTGGATCTCTGTCATATGTCTGACTTGCTTGAACTTGTTCACGGCTGCACGTTCGATGACTTCCTGTTTACACCTCAGTACAGCGTCGTCGAGCGGCGCGATCCCGCTTCGATCGATTTGTCCAGCCAGCTCTCCACTCGCCTGCGGCTGCGGCGGCCGCTCGTCTCGGCCAATATGGACACGATCACGCGGTCCGAGATGGCCATCGCGATTGCGGAGGAAGGCGGCATCGGGATCATCGATCGCGGCTTCCGATCCGGTGACATCGAACCGCAGGTGCGCGAAGTGGCGCGTGTCAAACGGCGCCAGCACGGAATCATTGCCGACCCGTACACCATCCAACCTGACGCGCCGCTGACGGAAGCCGCCGACACGATGCGCCGCACCAGCGTCGGCACGCTCGTCGTCATCGACGAAAGCCGTCGCGTCGTCGGTTTGCTCACGGCACGTGATCTCCGCTTTGCGGACTACACCGGGACGGTGAAGGATCGAATGACACCGCGCGATCGGCTCGTGGTGCGCGCGGGTCCGATCGACACGGCCGCAGCGGAAGACGTCATGCGCACGCACAAGATCAAGAAGCTGCCGCTCGTCGATCGGGAAGGTCGGCTGACAGGACTGGTCACCGCCAAGGATCTGATCAAGCAGGAGCGGCTCCCCTTCGCCACCCGTGACGATCACGGAAGGCTTCGCGTCGGCGCCGCCATCGGAGCCAAAGGCGACTATCTCGAGCGCGCCGCCGAGCTGCTCCGCGCCGCCGCCGACGTGATCGTCATCGATATCGCGCACGGCCACTCGGCCGTGATGGGTCGCGCTATCGATGCCTTCCGCGCGAGATTCGGCGATACCGAGTTGATCGCCGGCAACGTCGCGACTGCCGAAGGCGTGCGATTCCTCGTCGATCGCGGCGTCAATGGCATCAAGGTCGGGATCGGCCCGGGTGGAGGGTGCACCACCCGTCTGAACACCAACTTCGGTGTGCCGCAGGTCGAGGCGCTGGTCACCTGCCGCGAAGCAGCCGCTGGACGCGTCCCACTCATCGCCGATGGTGGCATCAAGAGGGATGGCGCAGTCGCGCAAGCGCTGCTGTTTGGCGGCGACACGGTGATGCTCGGAAGCGCGCTGGCCGGAACGCTCGAAACCCCAGGCGACACGGTGCAAAAGCCGGTGGTGATCCCCGAGTCGCACAAGACCGTCAAAGTACCGTTCAAGGTGTTCCGAGGCATGGCGTCGCTGCAGGCGATCGTCGATCGGCTCGACGTCGAAGACGCCGAGTCGGCCGACGTCGAAGCGCTGGGCGCGGAAGGGACGGAGATCAGCGTCCCGGCACGCGGGTCGGTACGGCCCATCGTGCGCGACATGTTGAAACATCTGTGCTCCGCGATCAGCTATGGGGGCGCGAACAGCCTCGCGGAACTGCAGGAGATGTTCCGGCGCGACCCGCAGCGATACGCGATCCGTCTGTCGGAGTCGTCGCGCCGCGAATCGTTCGATCGGTGACGACGGTTCGTTGATCGTAGGCCGGCTCTTGCTTTGTACCCGGCTTGGACGCGGGTCCAAAGAACAGGACCCGCTCTACGCTCTACAGCACCGACGCCTTGAGCTTCTGTATCTCAGCCCTCTCGGAGCGCGGGCCATACTGGCTGATCACCTGCGCCGCCATCGCGCCCCCGAGTCTGCCCGCCGTCTTCAGATCGGTCCCCTGGGTGTAGGCATAGAGGAACCCGGCGGCGTACGCGTCGCCGGCGCCAGTCGTATCCACGACCTTGACGCCTTTGACAGCGTCAATGACGTGCACCTCATCGCCGTTGACCACTACCGAGCCCTTCTCGCTGCGCGTCAGCGCCGCGATCTCGCAGTGCTGGCGCACCTGCTGCAACGCATCATCGAAGTCCTCGGTCTGATAGAGCGACAGGATCTCGCTTTCGTTGGCGAACAGGATATCCACGTACTTCTCGGCGAGATCGAGGAACTCGTCGCGGAAACGCGCCACGCAGAACGCGTCCGATAGCGTCAGCGACACCTTCACCCCGCTCTCCTTGGCCTTTATCGCCGCGTCGAGCATCGCCTGCTTCGCGCGTGGCAGGTCCCAGAGATAGCCCTCCATGTAGACGACCTTCGACGAGCGCACGTGATCCAGGTTGATGTCCTCAGGACCCAATTGCGTGCAGGCGCCGAGGAACGTCTGCATCGTCCGCTGCGCATCGGGCGTCACGAAAATGAGGCTGCGAGCAGTTGGGAGCCCATCGACGAGCGGCGGCGTGTCGTAGGTCACGCCGGCGGCACGAATGTCGTGCGTGAAGATCGTGCCGAGCTGATCGTTGGCCACCTTGCCGATATATGCCGTCTTCCCCCCGAGCATGGCGATACCGGCAATCGTGTTCCCCGCCGAGCCGCCGGACGCCTCCTTGCCAGGTCCCATGATGCCGTACAGCTTCTCGGCCATCTCGGCGTCGATCAGATTCATGGCGCCCTTCGGCAGCTTGTGCGCGGCGAGGAGGGCGTCGTCGGCCTGGGCAATCACGTCGACAATGGCGTTGCCGATCGCAGTCACGTCGAACTTGGCGTTGTTCATCAGCGGTTGTCTCCTTGAAGGACACCGGGTGTAATTTCCCTCGCAATCCCAGGAAATTACACCCGGTGTCTTATGTCACCTGCAGGTATTTGCTTACGAGCGGCGCCAGCTCCTGCCGCGTCTGCGCTGGGATCGCATCCGGTCTCGTAATGAGGGCGTACTTGAGCGCTGACGCGCATTCGCACGTTCTCTCGTAGGGCAGGCCCTCAACGGCTTTCGCCATGATGTGTTGGGCGGTCTTGGCGTTCTGCAGCAAGTTCGCAATGACCAGCTCCACGGTCACCGAATCGTGGTCCGGGTGCCAGCAGTCGTAATCGGTGACCAGCGCGATGGTGGTGTAACAGATCTCGGCCTCTCGCGCGAGCTTGGCTTCCTGCAGGTTGGTCATTCCAATGATATCCGCTCCCCACGACCGATACAGTCTTGATTCGGCGAGCGTGGAGAACTGCGGCCCTTCCATGCAGACGTATGTCCCGCCCGTGTGTACCGTGGCAGCCGCATCCTGGCCGCTGTTGCTGACCAGCCGACTCAGGATCTTGCAGAACGGGTGCGCAAACCCCACGTGCGCGGCCAGTCCACGTCCGAAGAACGTGCTGGCTCGCCCCCGCGTCCGATCGATGAACTGGTCCGGAATGACGATGTCGAGCGGCTTGTACTCCTCTTTCAAACTGCCAACGGCGCTCGCTGACAGGATGTACTCGACGCCCAGCATCTTCATGCCGAAGATGTTGGCGCGGAAGTTCAGCTCTGAAGGAAGCAGGCGATGCCCGGCGCCGTGCCGAGCCAGGAATGCCACGCGCTTCCCCCGCAGTGTGCCCAGCAAGTACGGACCGGACGGATCGCCAAATGGCGTCGTCAGTTTGATCTCAGTGCGGTCGGTCACGTCGGCCATGTCGTACAGGCCACTGCCGCCAATGATGCCAATGTGAACGTTATCCAATCAGTCTCCGGTCTCCGGTCTGTGGTCTCCGGTCAAAGGACTTGCTCCACGAATCGCTTGCCGTTGCGCTCACGGATGTACCCAGCAACGACCTTCGGGTCGTGCTCGAAGAAAATCAGGTGCTCCCGCTCGATCGCTTCCGTGATGAATCGCTTCTTGAACGCGAGTGTCTCCATCGGGAACAGGTCGTAGCTCATCACCCATGCATCCTGCAGGTGCGCCATCGTTGGAATCATGTCCGCAATGAAGATCGCCGTCTTCCCGCCTGATTCGAGATAGACGA
>JBKPNV010000038.1:0-14447 GCA_046732795.1 Acidobacteriota bacterium | reverse complement strand
CGGCTGAAGGCAATCGACGATGATGATTGCCTGCTCGTTCGCAAGATTCTGTCCGGCGTCGCGCGAGCGGGGGAACGATACGGCAGGCGGCGAATCGCCGCGATGCTCACCGGCCAGCTCGAAGATCTGCCAGAGCCGCTGACGCGGTTGTCCACGACCGGCCTCCTGCGTGATGAGCCACTCATAACCATCGAGCGCTGGATCGATGCGATCAACGCCGCCGGATTGCTGCGTTCCTCCGACGATCAGTACCGCACGCTCAGCCTGACCACACTCGGCCGCGACGTGATGGCGGGTCGGGTTCGCGACGTGCTGATTGCCGCGCCTGGAATCAGGCATGCGGCATCGGCGCGAGGAAAGCGGCGCCGTGTTCGGAAGACAATCGGCGCGCCCCGGAATGACGGCACCGTCGCCCAAACGGCGGTTGTCGAGGCGCTCCGCGCCTGGCGGCTCAACGAAGCAAGGCGGAATGCGATCGCGCCGTTCGTGATCCTGCACGACCGGACCCTGATGGCGATTGCATCTCAGCTTCCTCGATCAGCTGATGAATTGAGCGAGATCCCCGGCATTGGTCCCACCAAGCTGGCCGCGTACGGCGACGCAATCTTGAACATCGTGAAAGGGTCGGGCTAAGCTGGCGCGGCGTGCCCGTCGCCCAGCATTCGAGCCCACCGTCTGAGACCAGAACCTCTCCTCACGAACCGCCCATGCGGAGGACGCTCTTCAAGACCGTCATTCCGCTGGCTACTGGTGTGCTCCTTCTGCTCGTGCCAGTGCCGGGCGGGCTGTCGGTGAATGCATGGCGCTACTTCGCGCTCTTCGCGGCGGTGATTGCCGGACTCATCACCGAACCGATTCCGCCAGCCATCATCGGCATGGGCGGCGTCATCATCGCCGCCGCGCTTGGACTCGTTCGCGAAACGCCGGCCCAATCGGCGCAATGGGCGTTGAGCGGATTTGGCAACGCGACCGTGTGGCTGATCTTCGCCGGGTACATGTTCACGCTTGGCTATACACAAACCGGGTTGGGACGACGCATCGCGCTGCATCTCGTGCGTTTACTCGGGCATCGAACGCTGGGCCTCGGCTATGCCGTGACACTGGCCGATCTCGCGCTCGCCCCGTTCACCGCGTCCGCCACTGCTCGCAGCGCGGGCACCGTCTTTCCGATCGTGCGGCAGATCCCGGAGCTTTACGCCTCGCGTCCCGACGATGGGACTGCGCGCAGGCTCGGCGCATATGTGCTGTACACCGCGCTCGTCGCGAGCATGATCTCCAGCAGCATGTTCATCACGGCCCTGGCGCCGAACACGCTTGCCGTGAGCGTGATGCGCCAGACAGCAGGCGTCAGTGTCTCGTGGGTCGACTGGTTCATTGGCTTCGCGCCCGTGGGCGTAGTGTTGATCGCCGTTGTTCCGCTGTTGCTCTACAAGATCTATCCGCCCGAGATTCGCACTGCTCCCGAAGTGCCGCGATGGGCGCACGAGCAGCTTCGCTCGATGGGGCCGATGTCGCGCCGCGAGCTGACGCTGCTCGTGCTGGTGTGTTCTGCGCTGGCTCTGTGGATTGGTGCAACGGCTCGAGTCGATCCGGCGGTGACAGCGATGCTGGTCGTGCTGCTGATGGTGATCTTCGGTGTCGTCTCCTGGAACGACGTCATCGGGCACTCCCAGGCGTGGAACATCCTGATCTGGTTCGCCACCCTCGTGACGCTCGCTGGCGGACTGGCGGAGACGAAGTTTCTCGACTGGCTGGTGCAGTCGATTGCCCCCACGCTGCAGAGGCTCAGTCCTGCGGTCGCCGCCGTTTCTGTCGTCGGTGTGTACTTCTTCCTGCATTACTTCTTTGCGAGCATCACGGCACATGCGGCGAGTTTGTTGCCGGTCTTCATCGCGATGGCGGTGACCATTCCCGGGCTGTCGACGAAGGAATGGGCGTTACTGCTGTCGTACCCGCTTGGACTGATGGGGATCCTGACGACGTACACCGCCGGACACAACCCGATCTACTACGGGAGCGGGTACATCAGCCGTCAGGCATTCTGGGTGCTCGGGCTGGTCCTTGGTATCTTCTTCCTCACCACTTACTTGATCATTGCCGTTCCCTGGTTGAATTACCTGGGCTACTAGAAGAATGTTGGAACGGATCGACACCCAACCTCCAAGTCCCAACTCTCAACCCATTCGATTCCTTGGGAATTGGGAATTGGAAGTTGGGCGTTGACAGGCGCCGTTCTCCAAAAGAGGTGTCCGTGTCCGATATCAACCCGAGGTCGGCCGAGTACGACGAGTATCGTCGCGCCGTCCGTGAGCTGTGCGCAGGTTTCGACAGCACGTATTGGCGATCGCTCGACGAGCGCGCCGAGTACCCACAAGCATTCGTCAAAGCGCTGACCGACGCTGGTTGGCTCGCCGCGTTGATCCCTGAAGAGTATGGCGGCGGCGGGCTCGGCGTGACGGAAGCGTCGGTCATCCTCGAGGAAGTCAATCGATCCGGCGCGAACTCCGGCGCCTGTCACGCGCAAATGTACGTGATGGGAGCCCTCGTCCGGCACGGCTCCGATGCGCAGAAACGCGCCTACCTTCCCGACATCGCAGCCGGGCGCCTGCGTCTGCAATCGTTCGCGGTGACCGAGCCGACAACGGGCACCGATACGACGAAGACGAAGACCGTTGCCGTCCGCCGCGGGGACCGCTACATCGTGAACGGGCAGAAGGTATGGATTTCGCGGGTGCAGCATTCCGATCTGATGCTGCTCCTGGCGCGGACCACGCCGCTGCCGGAGGTGAAAAAGAAGACAGAAGGGCTGTCGTTGTTTCTCGTCGACCTGCGCGATGCGGACAAACGCGGAATGAGCGTGCGGCCGATTCGGAATATGGTCAATCACGAGACCAACGAGGTGTTCTTCGAGGATTTCGAGGTGCCGGCCGGGAATCTGGTGGGGCAGGAAGGGAAGGGGTTCCGTTACCTGCTCGACGGCATCAACGCCGAGCGGATCCTCATTGCGGCAGAATGCATCGGGGACGGCTACTGGTTCATCGACAAGTCTCGGCACTACGCAAACGAGCGCATCGTGTTCGATCGTCCGATCGGACAGAACCAGGGAATTCAGTTTCCAATCGCGCGCGCGTATGCCAACGTCCGTGCGGCCGATTTGATGCGCTTCGAGGCCGCGCGCCTGTTCGACTCGGGCGGGACTGCGGGTCCCGAAGCGAATATGGCCAAGCTGCTGGCGGCCGAGGCCAGTTGGGAGGCAGCCAACGCGTGCCTGCAGACATTTGGCGGGTTCGGATTTGCCGCGGAGTACGACGTCGAGCGGAAGTTCCGGGAGACGCGGCTCTACCAGGTCGCGCCCATTTCCACTAATCTGATCCTGTCGTATATCGGCGAGCACGTGCTCGGCATGCCGCGATCGTTCTAAATGGGGTCGGGAGTCATTTGATGAGGACACTTTAAACGCGGTAGTTTCATGGTGACTGTCCTGATCAAATGACTCCCGACCCCATTACCCGACTGACGCGCAGCATGTTGTTTGTGCCGGCGTCGAAGCCAGCCATGATTCCCAAGGCGGCCGCCAGCGCCGCCGATGCCGTGTGCATCGACCTCGAGGACGCGGTCGCCCCGGACGAAAAGCCGGCGAGCCGCGCCAACGTCGTCCGCGCGCTCACGGAGATCGACTTCGGCCGCCGCGTCCGCATCGTCCGCATCAACGGACTGGATGGGCCGTTTGCCTACCGCGATGTCGTCGAGATCGTCGAGGCCGCAGGCGATCGGCTCGACCTGATCATGATCCCGAAAGCCGGATCGGCCCGAGATGTCGTGTTCGTCGACATGCTGCTCACGCAGATCGAATCCAGCATTCGGTTGTCGACGCGCATCGGCATCGAGGCGCAGATCGAAACAGCCGCCGGCTACCTGTATGCAAGAGAGATTGCCGGATCGTCTCCTCGTCTCGAAGCGCTTATTTTCGGAGCCGGAGACTATGCCGCATCGATGCGGATGCCGTCGGCCGCAATCGGCGAGCGTGACGCATACGACGAGGCGTATCCCGGGCATCGCTGGCACGCCGTCATGCACACGATCGTCGCTGCCGCGCGGGCAAATGGCTTGCGCTGCATGGATGGGCCGTACGCCGGGTACACCGACACGGCGGGACTCGGACGGGCCTGCCAACTCGCACGCGCGCTTGGCTTCGATGGCAAGCAGTGCATCCATCCCGCGCAGCTGGCGACCGTAAACGCGGCATTCACGCCATCGGACGCCGAGGTCGCGAAAGCCGCCGCGATCGTGGAGGCGTATGACCGGGCGGTGAGCGGTGGTCAGGGCGCGGCTACCCACGACGGCCGCATGATCGATGCCGCCAACGTTCGCATGGCGCGCACGACGCTCGAGCGACAGCGATTGATTCCAACGACGTGACGTCGCAGCTTCCCCTGGACGGTCTGCTCGCCGTCTCCGTCGAACAGGCCATCGCGGCGCCGTTCGCCAGCCGTCAGCTGGCCGATCTCGGTGCGCGCGTCATCAAGATCGAGCGCCCCGGCGTCGGCGATTTCGCCCGCGCCTACGACCACACCGTGCGTGGGCTGGCGAGTCACTTCGTCTGGACGAACCGATCAAAAGAGTCGCTCACGCTCGACCTGAAGCGTCCCGAAGCGCTCGATGTGCTGCGCCGCCTCGTGTCACGTGCCGATGTGTTTCTTTCCAATCTTGCGCCGGGCGCAATGGGGCGCCTCGGATTCGGCGCGGCGGCGTTACGTGAGGAGTATCCGCGACTCGTCATTTGTGAGATCTCCGGCTACGGAACCTCGGGACCGTACCGTGACAAGAAGGCGTACGACCTGTTGGTGCAGAGCGAGGCAGGCCTCGTCTCCATCACCGGAACGCCAGAGACGCCGTCAAAGGTCGGCATCTCCATCGCCGACATCGCCGCCGGGATGTACGCGTTCTCGTCGATTCTCGCCGCGCTGGTCCGTCGTTCGAAGACCGGTACCGGTGCGTTGCTCGACATCTCGATGTTGGACGCGTTGGCCGAGTGGATGGGCTATCCGGCCTATTACGCGGGCTACGGCGGTACGCCGCTGCCGCGCACCGGTGCCCGTCATGCGGCCATTGCGCCGTACGGGCCCTACGCCGCTGGCGATGGCCACGTGGTCTACCTTGGACTGCAGAACGAACGCGAGTGGGCGCGGTTCTGCGCCGACGTACTCGATCGGCCGGCTCTTGCGAGCGATCCGCGGTTCAGTTCGAACGCCTTGCGCGTCGAGCATCACGGCGAGCTCGAGAAGATCATCGTCGGCGCGTTCGCCGACAAGACCGCACAGCACGTCGTCGACAAGCTCGAGGCCGCCCAGATTGCCAATGCGCGCATGAACACGGTGGAGGAGTTCCTCGAACACCCTCAGCTAGCCGCGCGAGGAAAGTGGCGGCAGGTCGATTCACCGGTCGGGCCGCTTCGCGCACTCGTGCCGCCGTATGGCTTCGACGATGTCGAGCCGAAAATGGGGAGGATTCCGGATCTCGGCGAGCACACTGGAGTGATCTTGAGCGAGCTCGGATTCGACGCCGACACGATTGCACGCTGGCGGGACGAGGGAATTGTCTAACACGCCTTTCAAACCGAGAATGCTCTCCAAAGGAACAGCCCGTACAATAGAAGAGTGCTGCTGTTCGAGTTCTTCCCGCTGTTCGTCGCGCTCGCAGGCGTGGTCGCAGCAATCTTCCTGTTCAAGATCGATCGTCGATCGCGGCAGGATCCTGAGGAGGAAGAGTGGCAACGTCCACGCCCACAGCCACGCACGTCGTCAGGTCCTGAACGTCCGGGACGACGGCCGAGCATGATGCCGTAGACAAGACCGGTTGATGCAGTTCCGGGTTCCACGTTCCCTGTTCCGGGTTCGTGTTCAGAGTTCACGTTCCAAGTTCGAGGTCCGGGTTCGCGGTTCGCGTTGCCGTCGGCAGCAGTTGCCTCGCGTGGTCAGTAGAACCGGAACATGGAACTCCGAACTGCGAACGTCAACAATGAACACGAACATGGAACCGGGAACCCGGAACCGGGAACCCGGAACCGGGAACCGGCACCTGCGTGGTTACATACTGGCCCATCCGCCATCGATTGGCACCACTGCGCCTGTGATGCTCGCGCCCTCCGGGCCACAGAGGAACACCATCAGTGCCGCCACATCGTCGGCGGCAATCAGTTTTCCCGTCGGCTGTTTCCCCGTAAGAAGGCGGCGCTCTGCGTCCGGTCGCGAGAGCCCTTCGGCCATCGACGCGACGACAGCGGCCTCGTGCACAGGTGTTTCGGTCGTCCCTGGGCAGACGGCGTTACACGTGATGCCGTGTGAGACTGTCTCGAGCGCCACTGCTCGCGTGAGCCCGATGAGCGCCGTCTTGCTCGTCACATAGTTCACGCGGTTGACGGCGCCGCGCAGGCCGTAGATCGACGAGACGTTGATGATGCGCCCCCACCCGTGACGCTTCATTCCAGGAATTGTCAGCCGGATCGTGTGAAATGCCGCCGAAAGGTTCACTGCGAGACCGTCGTCCCATTCAGTCGTACCAAAGGATTCGATTGGCGAGGTGTGGCGCACGACAGCGTTATTGACGACGATGTCCACGGCGCCGAATGTGGCGAGCGCGGTGGAGACCATGGCTTCGATGTCCGCGGTTCGTCGCAGGTCTGCTCCACTGTAGATGGTTCGCACACGGTGGCGATCCTCGATCTCTCGTTGCAGCGCCGCGACATCTTGCGATCCATCGAATCCGCTGAGGATCAGGTTGCATCCGGCCGCAGCGAAGCGGTGCGCTGCCGCCAGGCCGAGGCCGCGCACCGATCCGGTGATGAGGGCGCACTTGTCTGAGAGATCGAGCATGGATGGTCGTGAGACTGCAGGCAATGGGGCCAGCCTGTTGTATCGTAAAGCAACCAGTCGTCAGGGTGTCGATTCCGCGACGCCGTTGACTTGTTGTCGGTGTCTTCTGGCGCGCTTCGCGCGCCCACGCCGTCACGCGGATTCGCGATGCATCGAAGTTATTTGTTCCAGGCCGCATGACGGCCTGCGAGGCGAGACCAGATGACCAGACGAACACTCGCAGCTGTTGGCGGGCTCGCGTTGGCGCTGGCGGTCGTGCTGCCGGGTTCCGGCGCCGGTGCCCAGAGTCAGAGGTCGGGAAGCGAACAGACGTTTCGAACCCCGTGGGGCGATCCGGACATCCAGGGACTCTTCACAACCGACGATGAGCTCGGCGTGCCGTTCGAGAGGCCAGAGCAGTTCGGGGATCGCGAGGTTGTCTCCGAGCAGGAATTCGCGCAGCGCCAGACGCAGGCCGTGCGCCAAGCCGAGACCGACGCAGAGGAGCTCGTCGCGCCACGGACGGCAGGGCGTGGTGGCGGAGATGGGACCGGGCCTCCTGCGCATTGGCTCGAGCGCGGCCGTCCCTCACGGCGCACGTCGATCGTGATTTCACCGGCGAACGGACGGATCCCCTATCTCAACGACGACGCGCGCACGCGCGCGGCGATCGCCGTCAACGCCCGTACGACCGGCAATCGCCCATTCGACGGACCACAGGCGATGGACTTGTACGATCGCTGCATCACGCGCGGCTTGCCGCACGTGATCTTCCCGACGATTTACAACAACACGTCTCAGATCGTGCAGGGCCCGGGCTACGTGGCGATCCGTTACGAGATGATTCACGACGCGCGCGTCATCCCGCTCGACGGGCGGCCGCAGCTGTCGTCAGCCATCCGGCAGTATTTCGGCGATTCGCGCGGGCACTGGGAAGGGGACACGCTGGTCGTGGAAGTCACCAACTTTCCGACGAACATGGTCAATTACCGCGGCGCGACCGGTGCGCTGCATGTCGTCGAGCGTTTCAGGCGCGTTGACGCGTCGACTGTTCGCTACGAAGTCACGGTTGCCGACCCGGCGACGTTTGCCTCACCGTGGACGGCGGCACTCAGTCTGAAGACGTCCAGTCAGCCCGACGTGTTCGAGTACGCTTGCCACGAAGGCAATTACGCGATGCGGAACATTCTGAGCGGAGCGCGCGCCGCCGAGAAGGCAGCGGCCGCGTCGACCACACGCTAGACGCCTTGACCGCCTCCTCTATACTCGCTGTTCTGAGGCGCAGCCTCGCTAAGGCTTAGAGCGGAGGCTTTAGCCTCCGCGGAGCAGGGTGACGATGCCGATCAAAGAAGGGTGGACAGGCAGGGTCTACGAAGATTTCGAGGTCGGTGACATCTACGTGCACCCGCTTGGCAGGACCGTGCTGCCCGTCGACAACAGCTGGTTCACGCTGCTGACCCAGAATGTGAATCCCATTCACTTCGACCATGCCTACGCGGCGCAGACCGAGTTCGGCCGTCCGCTCGTCGATTCGACCTTCACGCTGGCGCTGGTGACGGGGCAGTCGACGATCGATCTCTCGTTCAACGTGATGGCGAACCTCGGCTGGGACGAAGTGCGCCTGCCGAACCCGTTGTTCGAGGGCGACACCGTGTACTCCCGCAGTGAAGTGCTGGACAAGCGCGAGTCGAAGTCGCGCCCCAACGTCGGCATCGTCAAGGTGCGGACGACCGGCTTCAAGCAGGACGGCCTGGTCGTGATCGAATTCCTCCGCACCTTCATGGTCTACAAGAGAGGGCTTGTCCCCGCGTCGGCGCGCACGAGGATTCCAGAGCCCAGAAAATGAAGCCGCGATGACCGTCGATCCGTGACTACGACACACACCGAGGCACCGAGGGCACAGAGACAAGAGGTTCTCGGTGCCTCTGTGCTTCTCTGTGTCGTGGTCCCGTTCGCGTGTGAACCATGATTCGTGAGATTGACGTCACGTTGATACGAGAAGCGGTTTCAAATCTCCTCATCGAGGCAAACTACGTCATTCCTTCCGATGTGCTCGACGCGTTGAAAGCCGCCATCGCGTCGGAGCCTTCACCACTGGGACGACAGACACTGGCGCAGCTCGTTCGCAACTACGAATTGGCCGCCGCCGAGCGCGTTCCCGTGTGCCAGGACAGCGGCGTGCCGATCGTGTTGCTCGAGCTCGGTCAGGACGTCCACCTGGTTGGCGGGCTGCTCGCAGAGGCGGTGCATGAAGGCGTTCGAGAAGGGACTCGCGCGGGCTATCTCCGCTGGTCGGTGACCGGTGATCCGGCGCGGCGCCTCAGGATGGCGGGTGATGATGCGCCAGCCGCGATTCACCTCGATCTCGTGCCTGGAGACCGTATTCGCCTGACCGTGGCCTCAAAGGGCTTCGGTGCGGAAAACATGAGCGCGCTGCGGATGCTCGCGCCGGCAGACGGCGTTCCAGGCATCAGCGACTTTGTCGTCGAGACCGTCGATCGCGCCGGTGCAAATGCCTGTCCTCCTGTGATTGTGGGAGTGGGGATCGGCAGCACGTTCGAAGGGTCAGCTCTCCTGGCGAAACGAGCCGTGTTGCGGCCGATCGATCGACGGCATCCACGGCCCGACCTGGGCGATCTCGAGCGCGATCTGCTTGCGCGCGTCAACGGACTGGGCATCGGACCGCAGGGATTCGGCGGACGCACGACGGCGCTGGCGGTGAACATCGAAGTGCAGCCCACTCACATCGCCGGACTGCCCGTCGCGGTCAATCTTGGCTGTCATTCCACGCGGCGTGCGGAGATTTGCCTGTAAGGAGTCGTGATGGAGGTGTTCACAATCGCCCCGGCGGATACGAAGGTGATTTGGATGATCGGCCTCATTCCGCTGCTCGTTCTCGTCCTTGTGGTCGGGATTCTCGGGGCAAGCATCAACGGCGCCCGATCGGCCACCTTCGAGTTGTCAGCCGACGGACTTCGCCTTCGTGGCGATTGGTACGGCCGCCTGATTCCACCCGAACACCTCGTGCGCGGCATGGCCAGGCGAATCGACCTGACGCTGACACCGGAGCTGACGCCGACTCGCCGCACGATGGGCACCGGCCTCCCTGGTTACCAGGCCGGCTGGTTCCGGCTTCGTAACGGCGATCGCGCGCTCCTGTATCTCACCGATCGCAGCAAGGCCGTCTATGTCCCGACTACTGAAGGCTACGGCGTGCTCCTGAGCCCTGCGCAGCCCGAAAAGTTTCTCGCTGCGCTCACTACGCTGACCGCGCGTCGATGAGCAGCGTACGGAGAATCGAGTGGCAGCTTGCGGCTCCCGATGCTGAATTGACGAGTCTCCGCGCCGGTGATGCCGTCGAGCTGAGCGGCCGCGTGTTGACGCTTCGCGACGCCAGCGCGGCGCGACTCGCAGACATCCTCACACATCGACGAGAGCTCCCGGTTTCACTCGAGCATCGAATCATGTACGCCGTGGGTCCGTCGCCCGCCAAACCAGGTCAGGTGATCGGATCCGCGGGTCCTACGACGACGGCGCGCATGGCGCGTTATCTTCCCGCGCTGTTCGCTGCCGGCGTGCGCGCGATCATCGGCAAAGGCGAGCTGCACGGCGCCGATGCGGAGGCATTCACCCAGAGTGGGGCGTTGTATCTGGCCGCCATCGGCGGTCTCGGAGCGTTGCTGGCGAAGCAGATTTGCGACGCGCGCGTGGTGGCTTACCCGGAACTCGGACCCGAAGCGCTCTTCGAGCTCGAACTCACCGCGTTTCCAGCCGTCGTGGTCATCGACCGCCACGCACAGAACCTGCACGACACGGCTCGGATGCAGTGGCGCACCGAGCCCGGAACGTGATCTCGCCCCGAGAGTCCTGAGTTCCGAGCCCCGAGTCCCGAGGCAAGCCCGGAGTCCCCGAGTCCGACAAATCCGATATTGCGTCACTGTGCTCGATCACACGGCCGTTCCGGTGAAACCAGAAATCCGGTAGTTCCGGGCACTTTTGCGAAGTCTCCTGGCGGTATGCCTCTTGCCTCGTCTATGGCCTATGGCCGTACGCTCGTCCAATCCGCCTCACTACAACATCGTCCAGACCGAACAGGGCTGGGCGCTCGTCATCCAGAACGAACACTGTTCTGTGATGCAGGTGTTCGACACCGCTTCGTCCGCACGTCGCGCCGTGGATCGCATGCTGGAGTTCTTCGACACCATGAGCGCCCAGCCGCCACGCAGCCGGCGGGTTGCATAATTTCCATTCCAGCTTCGTCAGCGCTGCTCGATCTGTCGTGTCGTAGAGCGCGTGCTTCAGCCTGCGCGCGCGGCCGCGATTATATGTTGACTTCGGCTCAGAACAATGGTCACAATTTTCTGGTCATGGCAAAGAGTCCTGTCAAAGCGAAACCTCGCTCGCCGCGGAAGCGATCGGGGCAGTACGCGGCGGCTGAGTTCAAGACGCGATGCCTGGAGCTGATGGATCGGGTTCGCGAAACCGGTGTCGAGTACGTCGTCACGAAGCACGGAAAGCCGGTCGCCAAGCTCGTTCCGTTTACTGAGGGGAGCAGGTCTTCGTTCTTCGGCTCACTGAAGGGCACCGTGTTGAAGTATGAGCGCCCGTTCGACCCGATCGACGGCACGTACGACATCGACGTGTAAGTCGTGTTGCTGCTCGATACGCACGTCTGGATCTGGAGTGCGAACGGCGATACGAGTCGCGTTGGTCCGCGCTCGCGATCGCTGCTGCTCAAAGCGGAGACACGGGAGGCGATCCGGGTGTCGCCGGTCACGATGTTCGAGCTCTCCGCCCTCCATACGTCGGGCAGGCTTCGGCTGGCTCGCCCACTCGAGCAGTGGGTGAGGGACTCACTCGCGGCTGCCGGCGTCCGGGTGGCCGAGCTGACATCGTCGGTCGCGATGGATGCCGGGTCTATCCCGCGGACGGCGCTGGCGGATCCTCTCGATCGCCTGCTGGTTTCAACCGCCCGCCATCTCGATGCGACTCTTGTTACGGCCGATCGACAGATTCTCGCCTACGCCTCTGAAACGGGTAACGTTCGCGTACACAACGCCAGCCTCTGAAACCACATTCCTGATTTTTTCCGATTGTGATTATTGCTTCGTTGGCGATTGGGGATGTTTGATTTGCGATTTGCTGGCTTTGTTGCCGTGCGAATCGTCTAACCAAATCGACATCAAGAATCACCAATCGCCGAGGATTCAACAATCAGAGATCGGGAGATCAACGATGCGGTTATCGGCCGGCTGTGAGATCAACCACCCAATTGTCCAGTCCGGTTTTCGCCGCCGGATAGCGCTGGAGCACGAGCGGATCGTGGCCAGGCACGATGTGGTCTGGTGAGTCGGCCAGTTTCTTGAGCGTGGCGTAGCCTTCGAGTGTTTCGGCGACGCTGTAGGTGATCGGAAACACCCGACCTTCGTTCACGTGCGAATACAAGTGCGTCGCGTCGGCAGCGAGCACCACGTGCCCGCGCCGCGTGTTGACGCGAACGCACTGCAGGCCCTTCGAGTGCCCGCCAATGTGGTGCAGCGTGACGCCGGGCACGAGCGATTCCTCGCCATCGTGAAAGGCCACGCGTCCCTCGAACACCCTGCGGACCATCGCCACCACATCGTCCACCTCGAACGGGATGCGCTGGTGCGCGTGACACATGCAGCGGCCGGTCCCGTACGCCATCTCGCGATCCTGGAGGTGGTAGCGCGCCCGCGGAAACAGGTTGTGATTGCCGGAATGGTCGTAATGCAGGTGGCTGATGATGACGTCGGTGACCTGTTCGGCATCGACGTCGATCGCTCGCAGTCCTTCGGCAACCGGCGTGACGATGGTGCGACCACGTTTGGCCGCCATAGCCGGATCGAAGCCGGTATCCATGACGAAGGTGCCGTGCGGCCCCTTGATCACCCAGACGAAGTAGGCGAGCGGCTCGTTGGTGTCGTGCGGGTCGCCGCCGATGTAGTTTTCGTGCTTCGGTCGATCGTGATGGGCGTAACGGACGGCGTAGACTTCGTGGATATCAGACGGTGAATTCACGACCGCGGGTCTCCGGGCCTGACCAAACGGCAATCGCCGCGAGCACAGCGGAGGTCAGCATCGCTGCGCTCATGCCATTGACCGCCGAGATGCCGCTGTCCTGCATTGCGCCAAGGACGGTCGGCATGACGGCGCCGATTGCCGACCCGGCGTGATAGCAGAAACCGGGACCGACGCCGCGAACAGCGGTAGGAAATCGCTCGACCGTATAGGCGGGTGCCATTCCCCAGACGCCCATGCCGAAGAACCCCATCATCGTCGCGCCAAGAATCAGCGCGAGTGTGCTCCCGCCGTAGAGAAAAAACGGAAGTGAGGCCGGCCCGAGAATCAGCGTTGCTGTGAAGGCGCCGCGCCGCCCCAGCCATCCTTCCGACAGGCGACCCCACGTCGCCGTGCCGAGAATGGCGCCGGCGTTGAACGCGGCGAGGAACGGCAGCAGGTTCGTGCGTCCGGCGTCGCGCAGTACGGTTGGGTACCAGAAGTTCAGCGAGTAGTAAATGCACATGAACGATCCGATGACGCAGGTCGTCTGGATGGTCGTCCTCAGCAGATCGCCTTTGAAGAGCCGCACGATTGAGAGATTCGGCTCGCCGGCGGCATCGCCGCTCTCCTTGAGTCGGCGCTGACGCTCGAGCCATACCGGGCTCTCAGACACACGTGCGCGGATCCACAGGGTAAAGAGCGCGGGGACGATGCAGACCCAGAACATGACGCGCCACCCGAGATCCGGCGTGTCGCTGAAGAGCGGATAAACGAACTGGAAGGCCGCCGCCGAGAGGAGGTACCCCCAGTACCAGCCCCCAAGCAGGAGCCCGGATGCGAGCCCTCGCAGTCGCGTCGGCCAGTGTTCGAGGACCAGTGGCATGCCGGCGGCCCACTCACCGCCCATGCCGAGGCCGAACAGGGCTCGGATGCCGAAGAGGATCGCGTACGATGTGGAGAAGCCGCTCAGGAACGCAAAGATCGAAAACCACAACACCGACAGCATCAACGGGAGCTTGCGTCCCCACTTATCGGCAGCGGTGCCCGCAATCGTGCCGCCGACGAGACGCATCATCAGTGTCACCGTGCCCAGAAGCCCGACTGCTGCTCGATCGACGGTAAAGCTTCGCTGGATGTCGATGAGGACGAAGGCGAGGATGTTGAAATCGAATGAATCGACGATCCAGCCCAGGAAAACTGCCCAGAACGCCCGCCACTGCTCGCGGGTGACCTGCCGATACCACGGGAGATCCGATGCCGCCTCACGAGGAAGCGCAGGGTGGTGACCAACTTCGAGGGGTGTACTCACGAGTCGCGATTTTACTCTAGTGGTCGCTTGTGCTCAGTCGAGGCGATGCCTGGCTGCTGCGCTTGGCAATGTACCGACCCGATAAGATAGGACACGTCTTACTCTGCTGGAGCATCTATGAAACGCGAGATGGCCATGGTTCTGGCCGCGGCGGCACTGCTTGTGTCGCTCAACGTCGGGTCAGCACAACAGTCGTCGACGCTGAGGTTCAATGCAACTGGCAACGACCTCCGCGTCTGGGATCAGTTCGTCACTACGCAGGAAAG
>JBKPNV010000037.1:0-7030 GCA_046732795.1 Acidobacteriota bacterium | reverse complement strand
GACTGTCCACGTCCATGCCATGGCCTTGCGGTGCATCGAAGGACCCGATGACGGTGCCGTTCTTGTCGAAGTGAATCATCGCGGGCGGCCGCACGCAGCAGTCGGCGGCCGGCGGCGTGAGCTCGGCATGAAGCTCGATATCCGTCAGATCGTTCGGACGATTGAGCACCCAGACATCGTCGTTCTTGTCGACGGCGAGCCCCGTGACACCGCCGATTTTCCACTTGTTCGGCAGCTCTTTTGGCCACCCCGGATCGAAGTAATAGCGGGGCGCACCACCCTGCGCCTGGGCGCCTGTATGCGTCGAGGAGACGACGAACCCGATGCCTGCCAGCAGGGCGAAGGCGACGCCGATCTTCGGAGCAATCCTCATGATGTGCTGTCTCCTGAAACCGTGATGATGTGCTGTCTTTGCGCTGGCCCGTTATGCGGGCCCAAATGCGAATGTGTACTCGTCGTTACAACCGCATAACGGGCTGCCGCGCGAAGCGCGGCAAAAGATACTGCGGAACTAGCCAAATCATGCTGCCGGATATCAGGGGCAGCGCCCATGGCTGGTTCAAGAGATACTGTCAAACCGGGAAATACCTGCAGCGCGGTTTGGCCCCGGAGTGTAGTCCTCGACCGGCCGCCGGTCAATCGACGGGATTGCTATGAAGCCACGTCTTCATCTCTCACTTTCGCGCCGGGACCTGATCCGTTGCGGTGCACTCGCGTGTGGAGCCGTCGCCCTGCCGCACGTCAGACTTCGCGCCCAGACCATCAGCCCTGTCATGGCAGCGCTCAGCGCATACATGGCTGGCGCCAGCGATCGTGCGCTGCCGCCCGACGTGGTCGACAAGTCGAAGCATCACATTCTCGACACTTTTGCGGCGATGTTGTCCGGTTCGGAATTGCCTCCCGGTCGCGCCGCCCTGGCGCTGGCGCGGGCGCAGGCGGGGCGTCCCTCGTCCACCGTCGTCGGCTCGAACATCGTGACGGGACCGATCGACGCGGCGCTGGTGAACGGGCTCCTCGCGCATTCCGACGAAACCGATGACTCCCATGGCGCGTCGCAGTCGCATCCCGGCGCGTCGATCGTGCCCGCGGCGCTCGCCCTCGGAGAGGACATCGGCATCAGCGGGCAGCATTATCTGCGGGCAGTCGCGCTTGGCTACGACGTGGGTCCACGTCTCACCATGGCGCTCGGCGGTCCGGCATTTCGAGACGATACCCGCCGCAGCACGCACGCGTTTGCCGGCACGTTCGGATCGGCGGCAGCCGCCGGATGTGCTGCCGGCCTGAACCAGGAACAGATGCGATGGCTGCTCGATTACGCCTCGCAGCAGGCCGGCGGATATGCGATCTGGGGGCGCGACACCGATCACATCGAAAAGGGATTCGTCTTCGGAGGCATGCCGGCGCGCAATGGCGTCACCGCCGCGCTGCTGGTCCGCTCGGGATGGAACGGCGTCGACGATGTGTTTTCTGGAGAGGACAATTTCTTCCGCGTAAATGCGCCGAAGGGAAATCCGGCGCTGCTCGTTGACGGGCTGGGTGAGCGGTTCGAGATCATCAACACCGATATCAAGAAGTGGACCGTCGGCACGCCGATCCAGGCGCCGCTCGATGCAGTCGAAAACATCCGCAAGAAGCGGCCGTTCGAGGCCGACGAGGTCAAGGAGGTCGTCGTCCGGCTCGCGCCGAGTGTCGGGTCGGTCGTCGACAATCGCGACATTCCGGACATCTGCCTTCAACACATGATTGCGGTGATGCTGATCGACAAAACAGCGTCGTTCCATGCCGCGCATGACAAGCCACGGATGCAGGACGCGACCATCCTCCGGCAGCGGAAGAAGGTGCGCTATGTGCCGGACGCTGCGCTCGCAAAGCTCCTTCCGGCGCGAGTGGCAGTCGTCGAAGTCACGCTCAACGACGGGACTCAGCTGTCCGATCGCGTGGAGGCGGTGCGAGGGACGGTGCGCAATCCGATGTCGCGGGGTGAGGTCGTCGACAAGGCGAGAGATCTGATCGCTCCGGTGATTGGAGCGGCATCGACGCAGAAGCTGATCGACTCCGTGCTGGCGCTTGAAACTGTGAAGGAAATCCGCTCGCTTCGCCCTCTTCTTCAACGTTCCTGAGAGTGACTGGCGTCCACTCCCAATCGCAATCCAACTCCAGGAGGGAGCCGCGCGTTTGGGAGTTGGTAGTTGGGAGTTGGAAGTTGGCCAGTGATGGAATCGGTCATAATGCTCGCGATGGCGGGACAGCCCGGCAATCGCGCCGCACGGATGGTCACGAGACGATTCACGTCTTCTCAGGAAGCCGATCGCCACGACCTCGAGTTCTGGATGCAGATTCCTGAGCACGAACGCGTCCTCCAGGTCTGGCGACTCAGTCAGGAGCTTTGGCGATTACGAGGCGAACTGCGCGATGAACCCGGACTTTGTCGATCTGTTGCGCGCATTCATCGCCGCTGATGTCCGGTTCTTGATCGTTGGCGCATATGCGCTCGCGCTGCATGGCCGACCACGCGCGACTGGTGATCTCGATGTGTGGATCGAGGCCACACCGCAAAACGCAGCCCGCGTCATGAAAGCGCTCGCGGCTTTTGGTGCGCCGCTAGCAGACGTCTCGGTTGATGACTTCAGCCGCGAGGGCGTGACGTATCAGATTGGCCTTGCGCCGGGGCGGATTGACATTCTCACGCAATTGACGGGATTGAGTTTCGGAGAGGCCTGGCCTGAACGGATGCGACGTCCGTTCGGGGACGTGGACGTCGATTTCATCGGCAGAGCCGCGTTCATCCGGAACAAACGTGCGACCGGTCGAGCTAAGGATCTCGGCGACATCGAGGGAATGTAAGCTTCGCGGCCGCGCTTCTCTGTAACGACGTGTGACCGTGCAAGTTTCGTATAATCCGGCCCTTGCGGAGGTCCTCATGAGATCTCGTCTGACCGGTACCGCTGTTTGGGACCGCTATGCGGCTCGTTGCGTGAATTTTGTACGCGCTTTGACCCGGATTGGGGTCCCGGGCGCGCGGAGCGCACCAGAAGCCGCTGGCACCCAGGCGAGGGCCGCCGCGCTGCTATCAAGGGGCGCAACTCTTTGGCTGGTTGTGCTGACGTCGTTTCTACCGGCCCTCGCCGACGCCCAATGGCTCGACTACAAGACGCCGGGGATTCCGAGACTGCCCGATGGCAAGCCGAATCTGTCCGCCCCCGCACCCCGGACTGCGGACGGCAAGCCGGATCTCAACGGCATCTGGAGCGGCGCCGGCCCGATGTACCGTTACAACATCGCTCAGGATATCGAGAGCAGCGACGTGCAGCCCTGGGCCGAGGAGCTGTTCCTGCAGCGCGTGCGTGAGTCGAGGAAAGACAGTCCGCTCGCCAAGTGCATGCCCGTCAGTCTCCCCTATCACCAGTTCTTCAATCTGACGAGGCTGGTGCAAACGCCGGCGCTGATGGTGATCCTGCATGAATCGCCCAACAGTCCCAATCGGACCGTGTTCCTCGATGGGCGCGATCTTCCAAAGGACCCCAATCCCACGTACATGGGTTACTCGGTGGGACGATGGGAGGGCGACACGCTCGTAGTGACGACTGCCGGATTCAACGACAAGGGGTGGCTCGACAGCGCCGGCCACCCGCAGACCGAGTCTCTGCGCGTGACCGAGCGTTACCACCGCCGTGACTTCGGCCACATGGAGTGGGAGATCACGATCGACGATCCCAAGGTGTTCAAGAAAGCGTTCACGATCAAGACGCAGCGAACGCTCCAGGCCGACACCGAGTTGCTCGAAGATGTGTGCGAGAACGAACGGTCGCGCGCCCGGTTCGTCGTCGACACCAGCGTGAAGATCACCCCGGCAGTCGCAGCCAGTTATGCCGGTGTCTACGATCTGGGCGGTCGCGAGGTCGTCATCACGGCGACCAACGATCTGTTGTTCGTGCGCGGCTTGAACGAGCCGAAGCTTCCGCTCATACCGACGTCGCAGACGCAGTTCATGTCCACGGCGACGCCCGCCGGCTTCGAGTTCGTCAAGGATGCGCAAGGCAAGGTGACCCATCTCATCGTGCGCGGGAACGCGCCCGAGCAGAAGGCGGTTCGCAAAACTCCGTGATCGTTCGTGCCGTCGGTGACCGCCTTCAGCTGATCACGCAGCCCGATCACGCCTATCTCGCACGACGAGTCATGGCCCACTGCGCGCCGCTCGCGGTGCGCGCCCGCAGGAGCCAGATTCTCTACGCCATTGCGGAACACGACAACGGCTGGACCGAGGAAGACGCGTCGGCGCGCGTGGATCCGGCCACGGGTCGGATATTCGACTTCGTGAGCGCGCCGGCCGGCGTCCGTCAGAGGGTGTGGCCGCGTGGCGTCGCGCGTCTCGCCGACGATCCCTGGGCGGCAGCGCTGGTCGCGCAGCACGCCATCACGGTGTATGACCGCTTTCGGTCGGAGGAGGAATGGCGGCCGTTCTTTGCCGGGATGGAGGAGGCGCGAGACGGGATGCTCCGCATCGACGGTGGCTCCCTCGAGGACCTTCTGGCGGACTATGTGTTCGTCCGGCTCGCCGACTTGATCTCGCTGACGTTCTGCACTGGCTGGGTCGACGAGCAGCGATTCGGTGAATGGACCGTGCAGCGATTCGACTCACGCGTCGTGGTGTCGCCAGCGGCCTTCGACGAGACCGAGATTCCGATCGAGGTCGCAGCGAAGGAGATTCGCAACCGGCCGTTTCGATCCGATGCGGAGCTAGGGGATGCGTTACGGGAGGCAAAGGTGATCATGCTCGAGGGTGTCGTGACCGCTTAGAGGCGCTGATCTTTCGTTTCGCCGATCGACAGCAAGCCGATCAGCGTCAGCACCGCAGCCGCGAGCACGTAATAGCCGACAGACGGCAGCCCGTAGTTCTGGGCGAGCCAGGTGGCGATGTAGGGGGCCAATGAAGCGCCGAAAATACCCGCCATGTTGAAGGTGAGCGAACTGCCGGTGTAGCGGACGCGCGTGGGAAACAGCTCCGACAGCATCGTGCCCAGCGGCCCGTACGTGAGCCCCATCAACGACAGCCCGATTACCATCGCGAACGCGGCACCGACGAGCCCGGACGAGAGTAGCGGTGCCATGACCAATCCAAACGCGCCAATCGCGATCGTGACCCAGATGAGCGTGCGGCGGCGGCCTCGTTCGGCGATCACTGCGCTGATCGGAATCGTCACCGCGAAAAAGACGATGCCAAGGAGCTGCACCAGGAGGAATGTGTTGCGGCTGTAACCCAGCACGCTCGTCCCCCATGACAGGGCGAAGACCGTCATCAGATAGAACAGGACGAACGTTTCGATCGAGGCGAGCGTACCCAGCAACAGCGTGCGCGGGTGTTCACGGAACACGTTGAGCATCGGTACCTTTGCACGCTCCTCGCGCATCGCTGCCTGCTGAAACACGGGCGTCTCGGTGATCGCAAGGCGGACATACAGTCCGACCAGGACCAGCGCGGCGCTCGCCAGGAACGGGATGCGCCAGCCGAAGGCGAGAAACTGATTGTCAGTCAACCACTCCGACAGAACGAGGAATGAACTGCCCGACAGCAGGAACCCGATCGGCGCGCCCAGTTGCGGGAACATGCCGTACCAGGCCCGGCGTCCTGGCGGAGCGTTCTCGACGGCGAGCAGCACGGCCCCGCCCCACTCGCCGCCGAGGCCCAGCCCCTGACCGAAACGGCACAGCGCGAGCAGTGCCGGCGCGGCGATGCCGATCGTCTCGTACGTCGGTAGCAGCCCGATGACGACTGTCGACAGGCCCATGGTGACGAGCGCGGCAACCAGCGTTGCCTTGCGGCCGATCCGATCGCCGAAGTGACCGAACAGCGCCGATCCGATCGGGCGGGCGAGGAACGCAATCCCGAACGTGGCAAGCGATGCGAGCACCGCCGATGCGGGATCGGACGCCGGAAAGAACAGGCGCGGGAACACCAGGACTGCTGCCGTGGCGTAGATGTAGAAGTCGAAGAACTCGATCGTCGTGCCAATCAGGCTGGCGAAGAGCACCTGGCCCGGCGTGTTGACCGATCGCTCGGCGGTGACGATGGCTGACGCGCGTTCAGGCATTGGTGGATCGTGTCACGCGCCAGCGCGCAGATCTGAGAAGGGGTCTGACCCCGCGGCGGGAGACAGGGTGACAGGCTAACGCTTGTCGACGACGACAACGCCTCCTTTGATGGTGACCTTCGTCTTCAACCAGTTCCAGTAGCCCTCCAGAGGATCGCCGTCCAGAAGAACGATGTCGGCCAGTCTGCCCGCCTCCAGCGTGCCGAGCTGATCTCCCATCTGGATGTACGAGGCGGTGTTCGGGCCCATGATCTGAACCATGTCTTTCATCGAAAACATCAAATTGAACGACTTGAGCTCGTGCTCGAGGCCGGCTCTCGGGTCGTATGTCGTGTCCGTACAGTAACCGAGCACGACACCGGCGTCCCACACGGTCCGCGCGTTGACCGGCATGTAACCGGCTTCTTCTCCCAGGCGGACACCGCCGACGATCGATTGCGGCCAGTCCTTGCCGTCGCGAAATCGCGGCTTGTTGTCGTTGGCGAATACGCCGAACACCGGCGCGCCGAAACCGATCGTCGCCAGCACTTTGGCACCTGAGGCAGCAACTTTCCTGGCGTCCTCGACGCTGGTGAAGTCTTTGTTGGGAAGATGCACCAGCAGCTTCACGCCCGCGTCGACGGCCGCCATCATCGCCGGTGTGCTCACGGCGTGAACCTGGATCAGCACGCCGGCCTTCTTGCCCTCGTCGACGACCGCTTTCAGTACCTCGATCTCTTTCTCAGTTGGACCTGGCTCAGGCGTCAGGGCGATCTCACCAGTGAACTTGATGCCCATCGCCGCCATCTTCTGTATCTCGGCTCGCGCCGATTCCGGCGTGTGCTGGTTGAGCCGCAGCTGACCGGATGGAATGATGCGCGGTCCGTTGATCTGACCTGAGTCGATGTGATCGCGCAGCGTGATGTTGCCGTCCGCCGGGCCGCCGCCGGACAAGATGGTCG
>JBKPNV010000036.1:0-19516 GCA_046732795.1 Acidobacteriota bacterium | reverse complement strand
GACTCGAGGTATGTGACAGCGCTGCTGATGCCGACGACGAACGTGATGTTCGCCAGACAGAGCCAGAGGATGACACCGCGCGCCCGCATTCCGCCGTCGGCGTCGCGTACGAGTTGCCAGGCGCGCCGCGCCGTCCAGATCATCACGATGGGCAGCAGTGCATAGAGTCCAACTGGGGGGATGGGAAACCGATGGAACAGGCCATTGACCAGGCGCTCGTAGCCGCCGAGGATGCGCCGATGCTCGTAGTGGGGTGAGCGTTCGGTGCCCGTGTACGGATGCCACTCCGTCGACGGTGTGAACAAGTCTCGCAGTCCACGCAGCACGTTGGCCGCGTAGTCGACCGGCTGCGCGCGCAGGTAGTACCAGGCATCGGCGTTGCGTTGCCGGTTTGCCTCCAGGATGACCCAGTGATTGAAGTTCGGCGCGTGCACAGTTGGTCGGTCCAGCTGTGTGAGCTGGTGCGGCCAATCGGTGTGAGCAGGGCCGGGGAACACACTCAGGTACTCGCGAGGCCCGGCGTACGGGCTCAGCGCGGCAAATGGAGACAGTTTGTGCTCGCGCACCCACTCGGCCCGCATCTCGGGTGACATTCGGGACACCGTCACATGGGCGTAACTCGACGGACCATACGTGAACGCGCTGAAGGTCCCGAAGACGATCAGATTTTTGACGTAGAGCGACAGCAGAACCGCCGCGGGAGCGCACGACGCGACCATGATGCGGCGTCGTTGGTGGGGCGGATTGAACCAGATACCCAGTCCGAGCATGCCGGCAAACCAGATGAGATGAAAAGTACTTCTCGTTATGCCAATGACTGCGCAGACGGCGAAGAACGCAAGCCACAAATGGAACGACTGTCGCCTGAGAGCGGCGTGGAACAACGCAATCGAGAGGCAGAGGAGCGCCGCGACTGGCTCTTCGTAAAGGTACAGGTGTTCGAAGTAGATCGTCTGCGGCAGCAGGGAGAATGCGACAGCAACCACCAGCGAGACACGGGACGATAACCCTGATGCGCGCGCGAGGTAGAAGAGTGATTCGGCGAGGATGAGCCCGAAAACCCCGAAGGTAAACTGCGCCAGTACAGCGGCGTGCGTCCCGCCCGCCTTCAGGAGGATGCCCGAAAAGAGGTCCATCCCTGGTGGGAACGCGTGGAAGTAGTAGATCGTTTGGAGGAGCCGATCCGTGAGATCGGCAGGATCGCTGAGCCACATCCAATCGAGGCTGAAGTTGAATCGCAAACCGGCCCAGAACAGGAACAGGCGACTCAGCGCGAACAGGAGCCCCAGCAGGACGTGCTCACGCAAACGTAGCGGCTGGGCTGTGATCGCTCCGCTCATACGTCAACGAGGATTGTAGTTCGGACGGGTCCCGCTAAAGCCGGACACTACGTGTGCGATCGTCGAAGTCGGTCACGCGCTGCCATGCGTCCCATTTCGTGCAACGAGGCAATGAAGCGCTTCAAGCCGGCCGGCCTCTCCCGCAGACGAGCGAGGGCACCACAGGTCGCGCCCAAACCTGCCCTACTCTAGGATCGAGTCCGATGCCTGAATTGGACGCCATTTCCCCGTCACACTCTGCCGGCGTTCGAGGGCGCGCTCGAATGACGTCGCGATCGCCGCACGAGGCACATCGCACGGCCACTCCGCTGGAGCTCCTTTTCGACCTGGTCTTCGTCGTCGCCATCGCTCAGGCCGCCGCCGAATTGCATCACGCCATTGCCGATGGCCATGCCCTTGATGGGCTGATTGGCTACCTGATGGTCTTCTTCGCCATCTGGTGGGCGTGGATGGGCTTCACCTGGTTCGCTTCCGCCTACGACTGCGACGACGTGCCTTATCGACTGCTGGTCTTTGTGCAGATTGCCGGAGCGTTGCTCCTGGCCGCAGGTATCCCGACGATGTTCGAGGCGCGCGCGCCAAATATCGCGGTCGTCGGCGGATACGTGGTGATGCGGTTGGCGCTCGTGGCACAGTGGTTGAGGGCAGGCGCTTCGGATCCCATCCGCCGGGCGACTGCGCATCGCTACGTGCGTGGCATCATTGCGGTCCAGACCGCGTGGGCCGGGATGCTGCTCATGCCGCAATACTGGATGCCAGGATTCCTCACGCTCGCTGCATTGGAAATGGCGGTGCCAGTGTGGGCAGAGCGGGCATCACCGACCACCTGGCATCCGCATCACATCGCCGAGCGCTACGGCCTGCTGACGCTGATCGTGCTGGGCGAGTCCATTCTTTCCGCGACAACGACCATCGAATCGGCCATCGCCTCGGGTAGCCTGCTCTCGGAACTGGCACCGCTCATCGTCGGTGGGCTGCTCATCGTCTATTCGATGTGGTGGGTGTACTTCGATCGGCCGGCTCACGATCTGCTGACGAGCACTCGCAAGGCGTTCGTGTGGGGCTACGGCCATTACTTCGTATTTGCGTCAGCCGCTGCGGTAGGCGCAGGGCTCGGCGTTGAAGTGGACGCGGTGACCGGCAGCGCCAAGATCGGAGAGGTGGCCGCGAGTTTTTCCGTTGCGGTTCCCGTCGCGACGTATCTGGTCTGCCTTTGGTTCTTGCACGACCGGCCCGAGTATCGCCGCACGCGATGGTACGGCCCGATGACAGTGGTGCTCGTATCGCTCACGCCGTTCTCGGACTTTTCGATACTGCTCATTGGCGCCATTCTGGCGGCGCTCGTCGCCCTGAAGGTCGTGATGTATCCGAGCCATCACCGGGGTGCCGCTCATTGAGGCGGCGAGCGTTCAGTCAGCCCTCGTACGCGTTGTACAATTCTGAAGCTTCCAGAGACAGTGACCGTGCAGCAGCTACAGAAACTCCTCGTGTTCGGTATGGTTGCGCTTAGCGCGACCGCCTGCACCTCCTCAGCGTCCGCACCGCCCCCGTGGGAAGCGGAGAATCCGATCGTCGCAATCCCCGAGGCTCCGCTGGGCGCAGAGATCAACCTGTCGTCTTTGAGCGAGCCTCCCAGCCCCGAGAAGGTCAGGCTGGGACGCTGGCTCTTTTACGATACGCGGCTTTCGGCCGATAACACGGTCGCCTGTGCCACTTGCCATCGCCCCGAGCACGCATTTTCAGAGCCCACCGCGGTCTCCACTGGCATTGGTGGGCAGAAAGGGCGACGCAAAGCGCCGTCGCTCGTGAACCAGGCCGACGCGCTGCTGCCGCACTTCTTCTGGGATGGTCGCGCAGGTTCACTCGAGGATCAGGCGCTTGGTCCGATCGGCAACCCGATCGAAATGGGCATGGACAACATGCCGAATGCATTGGCTGACAAGCTGACGGCAGTCGAGGGATACAGACCGTACTTCAGGGCGGCCTTTGGCACGGATGCGATCACGGGCGAGCGCATCGCGAAGGCCCTCGTCGCGTATGAGCAGACGCGCATGAGCGGCAACTCCGCCTGGGATCGCTGGCGATACGACCGTGACGAAAAAGCCGTTTCCGATCAGGCCAAGCACGGGCACGAACTGTTTTTCGGCAAGGCGAAGTGCCGCCAGTGCCATGCCGGCAACAATTTCACCGATAGCAAGTTCCACAATCTCGGTGTCGGCTGGGATCCGGTTGCGAAACGATTCAGCGACGAAGGACGTTTCATCGTCACGAAAAAGGAAGCCGATCGCGGAGCGTTCAAGACACCGACGTTGCGCGACGTGACCAAGCATCCACCGTATCTGCATGACGGCTCTGTCAGCACCTTGCGCGAGGTGGTTGAGTTGTACAACCGGGGAGGGCGCAAGAACCCCTACCTCGACGTCAAGATGGAGCCGCTCGGCCTGAGCCCTGCGGAAATCGACGCGATTGTTGCGTTCCTGGCAACGCTCGAGGGGCAGGGGTACCAGGACAAAGCGCCGCACGCGTTTCCGCAGTAGGCGCGTCTGAACCGGAAGACGCGCCTCTACATTGACCTCATTTCCCGTTGGCCGACATCCAGGCCGAGAGCGGCTTCGCCTGCCGCTCCTTGAGCGCGGCGCAGTTCTCGATTCGCTCGATCGTCTGCTGAATGCCGCGTTGTGAAGAAGGAACCGGGTTCTTCTCGAAGAACGCGCGTACCTCTCGAGCGCGGACCGTTGAACAGAATCCCCCGGCGGATTCGACGACCGATGGAATGCCCTGGAACTCACCGAGGCTCTTTACAATCGTCTGCCAATTGGTCTGCACGAATTCCCAGGCCACGTCCTGGCTCCACGGCTGCACCATCATCGTGCCGAGAATCTGGCCTGTGTCCTGGGTGCGGACGGCTGGTGAAAGCGCGTATTCAAGCGTGCGCTTCGCTAACGCGGGATCCTTGAACCACGGAAGCGCACTCTGGAAGCGGTAGTACTCTTCGGGCTGCGAGGCGAGCGTTCCAAGCTTGGCAAGGTACTGGTCGTAAAGCGCGCGATCGCCGCCCATGGCTGCCACCCGAAGAACCGTTGGCGCGATCGTTGCCGGCAGGGAGTGCGGATCCTTCAGATACTGCATCGCCAGCTCGCGGCTACGCTTCTGCACGTCGTGATCGTCGCCTGCGATGCCGACCAGGTCCAGCAGTGTCGCGCGCCGCATCTGGATCTCGTCGCTGTCCTTCGCGTTGCCCGGCAGCCCCATCGCGCTCAATTGCTCCCCGAAGTGCGTGCGAATCCAGGCTTGATACTCAGGCCGATCAGCGGGCGATACGAGATCCTCACCGATGTTCGCCAGCCGATTGGCCAGCATCCTGATAACGGCACTCGAGCTGTCATTGGCAAACGCGGCGGCCACATCGAGGTAGACGCCAATGTCGTGGCGTCCGCCGCGAACCATCCACCATTCGTCGCCGAGCAGGCCCAAACGCTCGACCGGTTCAATCGTCCTCGACGATCGCGCCAATGCACGAACGGCCTCAGGAGAGTACTCGGTAAAGTAGTAGCCCCGGCTCGCGGCATTGGCGAACACCGCCGCTGGCCCGTCCGCCCCATGCGCATTCTTCTCGCATCCATTCAGCGCGAACGTCTGCTTGGGACGGTCCATGACTTCACATCGAGGCTGACCGGAGGAGCCCTTGAGACACACCGGAAGCGTCCATGTCTGGTCTTCGCGTGGCGAGCCCGGAACGCCAATGAAACGGCTCATGGTGAGATCGACTTCCGTGGTCTTGTTGGCGACGCATCGCGTCTCCACCGAGAGGACGGGCGCACCTGCTTTGTCGACGAAGCTGCGTAAAATGCGATCCACTGGCTTACCCGTGACTTTTGCGACCTCGTTCCAGAAGTCTTCGCCAGCGGCGTTCGCGTACGAGAAGCGCTTCAAATACGACGCCACGCCCTGTCTGAACGCGTCGGCGCCCACATAGGACTCGATCATGCGGAGCACGGCGGCAGTCTTCTGGTAGGCGATCCCGTCGAAGACCTCGTTGATTTCGGCCGGGGTCCCGACTTTCATCCGAATCGGGCGCGTTGAACGCATCGCGTCGATGCCGAGAGCGGTTTGCCTGTCGCCAGCGTCGTCGAGCTCGACATGCCAATCGGGCCGCCAGGCCGCGACCGGCTTGTTCGCCATCCACGTCGCGAAGCCTTCGTTCAACCAGATGTCATCCCACCACTTCATCGTCACAAGATCACCGAACCACTGGTGCGCGATCTCATGCGCGATCACCGAGGCGACGTTCTTGCGCGTGGTCAGAGAGGAATTGGCGGGTTCTACCAGCAGCAGCCGCTCCCGGAATGTGATGGCGCCGGCGTTCTCCATAGCGCCTGCCGAAAAGTCGGGTACGCCGATGATGTCCAGCTTGCCGAACGGATATTTGATTCCGAAGTACTTGTTGTAGAAGGCCAGTTGCTGTTGCGCGGCTTCCAGCGCGAATCCCGTCAGTCCCAATTTGTCGGGAGTCGAGCAGATACGGATCGGAATGCCGTCGGATGCGCCCTCGCGGCAGACGAAGTCGCCAACCAGCATCGCCGCCAGATACGTCGACATCTTTGGCGTGCGCGCGAACTTCAACGTGTGCTTCCCGGGATCCGGACCCGGGGTATCGGAGATCTGCTTGCCGTTTGAGATCGCGGTATCGGCGGAATCCACCAGCAGCGAGATGTCGAAGGTCGCCTTGAACGCAGGCTCGTCGAATGACGGGAAGGCGCGCCTCGCGTCAGTGGCTTCCAGCTGCGACACGGCGTACTTCCGGCCATTTGCCTTGCTGATGTAAAAGCCCCGCAACTTGTCGTTGAGGATTCCGTTGTACGCGATCTGAATCGTGGCCTTACCTTCCGCAATCGGCTGCGGGACCGTAAAGGTCGCAGTCTCGCGCGCTGCGTCGAGCGTGACACGCGCCGTCTGCGTTCGTCCGCCCGAGCTGATCGTCACTTCCGAGAAATTGATCTCGGCGGCGTGCAAAGTGATTGTCGTCGATGGTTCCGTCAGGACGACATCGATGGACTCCCGGCCGCGGAATGTCTCTTTGTCGAGGTCGGGGGCAAACCATAGCGAATAGTGTTCGGGGACGACGTTGCCCGGAAGTCGTTGTGCGCTGACGGGGACGGCAAGAAAGAGGATGAGTGCGACGAATCGTATAACTCTGACCATTGTCCCAAGTTAGCAGATGTGGGACGGGTGGGACCGATGGTGGGACGAAGCCAACCCCGGCGCGCTCGGGCTTGGCAGCGATTTGGCTACGCAGAGGTACGAACCGCACGCGGAGCGCAAATTTGCGCGGAAATTGGTGTGGCAATCACAGTTTTGGCCTTCGCCTGGAAAGGCGATTTGAGGGGAGGTCGTCCGTGACCAAATGGTTGTGTGCACTGACACTGGCGGGGTTTTGCGCGGCCTGCGGCGGTTCTGTCACGGACCAGCCGGCGACCGGGGCCACCACCGAGGAGGGCACGCCGCCTGCTGCCGGCGCCGAAAAACAGGAGAAGTCAGACCTCCCCACCTATCGGGAAGTGACGATTCCAGCTGGCACGACGCTGCGGCTGGACCTTCAGTCTGCCGTCTCATCTGACGGGAGTCGGATAGAGGATACAGTCCGGGCATCGTTGCGTCAGGCTGTGAGCGTCGAAGGCAAGGCGGTTCTGCCCACAGGGACCGAGCTGGTAGGAACGGTGACAGACGTCGCGCGGTCGGGACGGGTGAAGGGGCTGGCGCGAGTCACGTATCGATTCAACTCCCTTCGCTACGATAGCGAGCGTTACCCGATCGCGACCGCGCAGATCTCGCATCAGGCGCAGCCGACCAAGAAGAAGGACGCCACGAAGATCGGTGTCGGTGCCGGTGTCGGCGCGGCGATTGGCGGGCTGCTCGGTGGCGGCGGTGGAGCGGTCAAAGGCGCAGCGATTGGTGGAGCCGCAGGCACGGGTGCCGTGTTGGCCACGCGCGGAGAAGAGGTGCGCATGGGGCCGGGCGCGAACGTGTCCACACGACTGACCGCGCCGTTGACGGTACGCGTGAAGATCTAGGAAGGCCGATTGAAGGCGGGTCTCGAGGACCCTGCTGTACCGATTCGGCTACGACTCTGCTTCAGTCAGGCCGTACTTTTCGATTCTCGAATACAACTGCGCGCGCGTCAGGCCCAGGAGCTTGGCCGCGCGCGTTTTGTTGTGTCTGGCCTGCGTGAGCGCTTTGACGACGAGCGAACGCTCGATGTCCTCGAGGTTCACCCCGCCTGCTGGAAGCGACGCCGTCATCTCATCGTCGCCGCGCGCCAGCCGGCGCGGCGTGACCGGCAGGTGCTCGCTCCGAATGTACCCGCCGTCGGCGAGAATCACGGCCCGCTCGATGGCGTTTCTCAGCTCGCGCACGTTGCCCGGCCATTCATAGGTCAGGAGGTGATCCCTGGCCTCGCGTGAGATGCCGGCAGCGGGACGTCCGACCGTCTCGCCGATCTCGGCGAGAAACGCGTCAGCCAATTCGAGCACGTCATCGAGGCGGTCGCGAAGCGCCGGTAACGAGATCTCGAACACGCCGAGGCGATAGTAGAGGTCCTCGCGAAATTCTCCTCGTTGCATCGCAGCGTGGAGGTCGCGATTGGTCGCTGCAATCACGCGGATGTCGGCATGCAGGACGCGAGTGCTGCCGAGGCGCATGAACTCACGCTCTTCCAGCACTCGCAGCAGCTTGGCTTGAACCGTGGGCGCCATTTCGCCGACTTCGTCCAGGAAGAGCACGCCACCGCTTGCCTGTTCGATGCGGCCCGGCTTGGTCGTCACGGCGCCGGTGAACGCGCCCCGTTCGTGTCCGAAGAGCTCCGACTCGAGCAGTTGATCGGGGAGCGCCGCGCAGTTGATGGCGACAAACGGCCCGTGGCTGCGACGCGAAGCGTGATGGATGAATCGCGCGACGACTTCTTTCCCGGTTCCAGATTCGCCGGTGAGCAGCACCGTGGTCCCAGTGTGCGCGACTCGAGCCGCATGCGCCAGGACATCCTTCCATTGCTTCGATTGACCGACGACGCGCCGTTGCCCTGTGCGGGCTTCGAGCTCGCGGGTCAGCGTGGCGACCTGCGCTTCGAGGCGTGCCGCCGTTTCGCGCGATTCGGCCTGGCTGCGCGCCGCTTCCGCGAGGCGTTCGTGCGAGAGCGCCAGCGCCAGATGATCGGCCACGCGGCGTGCGAAGTCGATGTCGTCTTCGCTGAATCGATCGGTCTGGCGCGCCAAAAAGAAGAGCGAGCCAAAGACCTCTGTCCCCAGCGGCATCAGCACGCGAAGCGCCGACCGCGCGCCGAGGCGCCGGAAGATCTTCGCGCGCAGACTGGCCGGCGAAACCTCCGCGTCGACGTCGTGAATCACGTAGGCGTCACGACGAAGCTGGGCCAGGTCGTCGCCGGTGAGGGGCTGCGGTTCGAAAAACTCGGGTTCACCTGTCGCGCCCGCCATCGCGTACACACGAAACGACGTGCCGTCTCCACCCCAGGACGTGATCGCCAGGATGTCGTGCGGCAGACCGCCGCGAACGACCTCGGACACTCTGTCGAACACGTGACGGATATCGAGCGCGCCCGCCATCGTCTGCAGCAATCCGCGCAGGCTGTCGATTCGCTCGCGCCGCAGTTTCTCGCGGTCGACGATGGCATCATGTTCGAAGGCGAGTCCGAGCACATCGACGACGTTGTCCATCAGTTTCTGATGGGCGGCGCAGAAGGCGCCTTCGCGGCTGGACGTGAGCCACAGCGCCCCGTGCACGCGGGCGCCTTGCCGGATGGCGCAGACGATGCGCGAGTGCGTCGTGCCGTCGATGGCGTCGACCTGCGTCGCGGGATCACCCACGAGATGCCTGGTGACCTCCACCTCACCGCTCGCGCCGGCGGTGTACAGCACGAAGGAATCGGCGCGACCGAGTCGAAGCACGTGGAGGCGCTCGAACGGAATCGTCTGGCGAAGCGTTCCGGCCACACCGGCAACCACTTCGCGCAGACCTGGCGCTTCCGCGACCAGACGCGCAACCGACGTCAGCACGTCCACGGGATCAGCCTGGACCATTACTGGATCCATTTCGAAACAACTGCGGGATCACACTTTCGGGCGCGCGCGCCCAGGTCGAGACCCACCAGTATAATCCCTCCGATATGCACGTCTCGACGCCGGCTCGCGCCGCGATCGTCATCGCTGTGCTCGCGGCCGTCGTCGTAGGATATCGCTGGTGGATCAGTCCTCAACGGCACGTTCAGCGCCTGCTCCCTGACGTGGCATCGGCGCTCAGCCACGAAGAGGCTGAGCCTGATCTGCGGGCGATTGCCGCAGTGGCTTCGCTGCAGTCGAATCTCGCTGGGGATATTTCAGTCGATGTGGATGGCTCCGCGGCCGCGCTGCGGGGTCGAGCCGACGTGCTGGCGATGGCGGCGCGCCTTCGGACGTCGCGCTCTATGATGCGCGTGCAGTTCTTCGATCCGGATATTCGGTTCTCGAGCGATTCGTCCGGAACAACACGAGTAACAGTACAGATCACGAGGCGTGATGCGGGCGGCGACGAAGCCGCGGATGCGCATGTGGTGTCGATCATTCTCGTAAAAGCTGACGGCCGCTGGCAGATCGCGAGCGCGCATGTGCTCGCCAGGGATGCAGCGTTGTGAACACACTCAGTCACGGACTCACGTGGGTCGATCTTCAGTTTCACGGCCGGCCCCGGGTCATCGCCAGCGCACTCGTGCATGGGCCCGGTGGCGTGGCCATCATCGACCCCGGACCAACGACGTGCCTGCAGACACTCGAGTTGGGGTTACAGGCGAGCGGAATTCGCTGGCCCGACGTCCGGCAGATCCTGCTGACGCACATTCACCTCGATCACGCCGGCGCGACCGGCACCATCGTGCGCGAGCACCCGCACATCAAGGTCCTCGTTCACGAACGAGGCGCCAGGCACATGGCCGATCCGAGCCGGTTGATCGAGAGCGCGACACGGATCTATGGCGACCGCATGGAGCACTTCTGGGGGGAATTCGCGCCGGTGCCGACGAGCAATATCGTGTCGCTCACGGGCGGAGAACGGATCGAGTGTGGCGGACGCTCATTCGATGTGGCCTACACGCCAGGGCATGCGTCGCATCACGTCAGCTTCTTCGACGCGTCGAGCGGCGTCGCGTTCGTTGGCGACACGGCAGGCGTCTGCATCAATGGCGGTTACGTGCTTCCGCCGACGCCGGCGCCGGATATCGATCTGGAGTTGTGGAGCGCAAGTGTCGACCGAATCCTCGCCTGGGCACCGATAACCCTGATGTTGACGCACTTCGGCCCGGTGACCACCGTCCGCCCGCATCTTGCGACGCTGCTCGAAAACCTGAAAACGACCTCGGGTATGGCGTTATCGCTCTTGCAGGAGGCGGGCACCGACGAGGAACGAAGCCGTGCCTTTGCCGAAAAGCTCCGTCACGAGCTCCGAAGCCAAATGACTGAATCGGAAGTCACGACCTACATCGTGGCCGCTGCGTACGAGCACCTTTTCAGTGGGCTCGCACGGTATTGGCGGAAGAAGGGCGTCGTGGCCTAGCTATGTGGGGTGTAGAGGCGGTCTCTGACGCGCCTTGATCAATTCGGCCAGTCACGGCGAGTCTCAAGACTCGCCGCTACACGTCGTGAACGCAATAGCTGCTGGGGGTGGCCCTGGCTAATTTGCCATCGCGAGCTGCTGATCCGCCCGTGTCGACGACTGAGCCATCGATTTGGGCTCGACGAGCAGACGCAACGCATATCCCATCGGGGTTCCAGTGGAGGTCTTGTGCGGCCCTACGCGATAGACCGCGGACAGCACCTTACCCTCCTGAAGGGCCATGGGGAGTTCTCCGTCCCGCACGGGCCGCTCGACCTGGAAGTGAACCAGACGATAGAGGGGAATGAGGGCTGGAACCTGGCACTCGACGAAGGCATCGACTTCACTGACGTCCCGCATCACCACCGACACGAACCGAAGAGTGCCAGTGGCATCGCGCCACGTGAGCCTTGCCGGAATGCTGACCTTCTTGCGATTGCCGATTCGTGGCTGTCCAATTTCTGGAATCTGTCGCGTATCGATTCTCTGAATCACGAGGGCCCCCTGGAAGTCCGCCTGACGAATTACTATCAATGTGCAGGCCCACGAAAAATCGAGACGGTCCGGTACCGACCAAACTCAGTTAAATTACTGATTTGAAACGCGTAACCGTTTTTTCACGGTATGCAGAGATGTGAGATGAATGGATATTTGGTATCCAGGACGACTGTATACCTGATTACTAGATATCCGCGATTGCACCTTCCAGCCCCAATCTGCGCATCTTGAGGTAAAGGCCTCGTCTGGTCAGCCCCAGTACCCGCGCCGACTCGGAGATGTTCCCGCGGGTGCGATCGAGCGCCGAGACGATTAGCTGTCGCTCCACGGTTTCGACGGCCGCCGCGAGGTTGCCGGGTGTGAAGTCCGTTGGCGAGACCGGCGCCGTCATGTCCCCGTGTGCTTGTCGCCGTTCAGGAGCTGCCAGATCGGCCGACAGATGTTCGGGCTCGATCGTGCCGCCTGGCGAGCTCATCGCGACGGCTCGTTGAATCTCGTTTCGCAGCTGACGCACGTTGCCCGGCCACCAATACCGCGCGAACAGGTCGAGCGTGGAGGAGCTGAGGGTGACCTCCGGCTTGCCCAGGCGCTCGCATGCGTCGCGCAGAAAGAACGTGCTCAAGTGCGGCACCTCTTCGCGTCGCTCGCGCAGTGGCGGCACCTGGATGCGAATCACACTCAGTCGGTAATACAAGTCTTCGCGAAACTTGCCCTCCGAGACACGCTGTTCGAGGTCTGCGTTGGTGGCAGCCAGCACCCTGACGTCAACCGCCTGCGGACGCGTCTCGCCGACAGGCATGATCTCGCTCTGCTCGAGGAATCGAAGCAACTTCGGTTGGATATCGAGCGGCAGATCACCGATCTCGTCGAGGAACAGCGTCCCGCCGGCCGCGGAGCGGATGAGTCCCTGCTGGTCTGTGACCGCGCCCGTGAAACTCCCGCGCCGGTGTCCGAACAACTGACTATCCGCCAGTTCCCGCGACGTTGTCGTGCAGTTGTAGGGAAGGAACATCGCCGCGCTTCTGGGAGAACCCACATGAATCGCGCGCGCAACGAGATCCTTGCCCGTGCCGCTCTCGCCGGTGATGAGCACAGTCAGGTTATGCCCCTGGAGTCGCTGAATCTGGTCGGCCAGCCGATTCATTGCCGGCCCGGCACAGATGAACCCCGGGAGAAGCGGTTCGAGCGACCGACCGGGCTGCTGATCGACAGTCTGACTTGGACGCTCTCTTGCCCCGCACAGGTCGAAACCCTGTCGCGAGATGGCGGTGAACATGCGCAGGCGAGCCGCGGCGCCGTCCGTCATCGAGGCGGTCAGCTGCACGACACAGCGGCGTGTGCCGTCCTGATCCCTCCCGAGCGGTTCCACGAGCAGCAGCCGGCCGCCGTGCTCTGATTGCGCCTGGCGCGCCGCATGCGCCAGGCTCATCGCGGCGGTGGCATCGCATCCCGCCGCTGCGACGACGCGTACGTCGCCGCCGGCGGATTCAGTGAACACGGCCACGGCCGCCCCTTCGGTGACTTCGAGCAACGCGGCGGCGGTCTCGCGGGCAAGCAACTCTTTGAAGATTGCGGCGTCGACCAGCCGCCTGACGATCCCTTCGTCCGCATCTGAAGGCGAGACGACGAAGACCCTCGGCGGAGCTGAATTCAATTGCTCCCGGACGCTCTGCACCTCGGCCAGGTCGCGCTGCGCACCGAGAGACGAGAACTCGCTCGCCGCTTGCTCCAGGTATTTATCCGCGAGAGCCGCCGATCCGGCGGCCACCGACAGCCTGCCGAGTGCGAGATGGCTCAAGGCTGCCTGATAGCGCTCACCGAGCAGTTGAAAGACATTGGCGCTCTGAGCGAAGTCGTGGTGAGCCGTCTGCGGACGTGACGAGCGCTCCCGCACCAGCCCGCGGATGCGGAGGAATTCGCCCCAGTTGGCGGGAGCCCTGCGCGGGTCGAGACGACCTTCACACGCTTCCAGCCGCTGCTCGGCCTCGCGCAAACGTCCCGCTCCGATCAGAGCTTCGCAGGCTGCCAGATCGGCCTGTATCAGGTCGCTCTGCGGCACGCCGGCAGCCTGCGCGAGCGCATCAGCCATGTTGACCGCTTCGTCGAACGCCTGCCGCCTGGTGGCCAGCTTCACGCCGAGCACTTTGAGCGACCACTCGTACCACCGCATGGTCTGAGTGCCGTACGCTCCGTATGCGTCGCTGGCTTGGCGCAGGTACTCTTCGGCACGCTCATATGAGCCGCGCATCAGGTGGATCTGCGCAAGCGTGTCGAATACAGCGCCAGTGGTTTCATGAAATTGAACGGCGCTTCGCACCTCGAGCGTACGCGTGAGGACCTGCTCCGCACGCTCGAGGTCGCCGAGCTGCACGAAGATCTGTCCGAGTGTCGCCAGTGCGACCGCGAGACCATGGCCCGATCCGAGCGACTGATGCAGCGCGACGCTGCGCTCGGCGAGGACGAGTGCCTGATCGTGACGATGCTGCATCAATGCGACGTTCGCCTGGTTGTGCACGATGCCCGCGAGCACATCGTCGGCAGGGATCGACATCGCGAGTCGCTCACCTTGCCTGAGCGCAGTAATGGCTTCGTCGGTTCGACCAGACTGTGCGAGCAGCACGGCCGACAGTGAGTGAACGAGCGCGAGATGACGACGATCGCCCACGGCGTGCAGCGCCGACGCTGCCTCGGTGAGGTGCTCGCGCACGATGCCCGAATCACCAACCTGCTTGTAGCAAAGCGCAAGCTCGTAGTGGGCGAGACCGATCGCACGCGAGTCATGCGCCAGGTCGGCATGCTTGAGCGCTCGGGTGTGGAGCGCGATCGCGCGTGACTGCTCGCCTCGCGCGAAGGCGATCCGGCCGTGCAATCGCCATGCGTTGGAGAGGCGCGCGTCAGAAAGCGGCTCTTTGAGAGTATCGGGAGGCCGGCCCAGAACGGACGAGGCCTGCGCCAGATCGTCCTGAAGCAGCCAGGCTTCCGCGAGCGCGGCGCGGGCACCGAACTCGTCGTCGCGGCTAAGCGAGCCGCTCTTCAACATGCCCTGAAGAAGCGGCGGAACCTCGGTTCCCCGACCGCGCTCCAGCGCGGCAGCCACGCGGGCGAGTGCAGAAGAAAGCTGCGCAACTGCCACGGCAGGTAGTATACGAAGTATACACACGAAAGGAAGGGCTATAATATCTGGTCCAAATGCCGCTGGCGGCCTCTGGCGTCACCCATCAGGGCCGCCGCTCGACAAACGAAGATGCCTGGCTCGTCGATCTCAACCTCGGCCTATTGGTGGTCGCGGACGGGATGGGCGGGCACAACGCGGGCGAGGTGGCTTCGGCACTTGCGGTCAAGGCCATTCGCGACGTTTTTCAGAGCGACGGAAACCCACCCGGCCAGGCTCTGTTGATTCGCGCGGTTCAGGCAGCGAATCAGCAGATTCTGACCGCAGCTGCTGAACAACCCGCTCATTCTGGAATGGGAACGACAGTCGTTGCCGTCCTCATCGTTGACGAGAGCGCCTATTACACGAGCGTTGGCGACAGCCGCATCTACTTGTGGCGCAACGGCCATCTGACGCAGCTGACGCGCGACGATTCCTGGCTCGCCGAGACCTTGAATGGCGGCAGCGAGCAAACCCACGACATGGGCTCACACCCGATGCGTCATGTGCTGACCAAAGTTGTCGGCCTCAGACCAGAGCTCGAGCCGACTGCGTCAGAGTGCCCACTCGGCGAGGGCGATGCGTTGCTGTTGTGCAGTGACGGTGTACACGGCGCTGTTCCGCACGAGCTGCTCGCCACGATGATGGCCAGTCAACGCGGTGTGGAGGATGTTGCGCAGAACGTCGTGCGCTCTGCGATCGCCAGAGGCGCGACCGACAACGTAACGGCCATCGTCGCTCGCGTTGCTCGTTAGGAAATCCAGCGGAGTTGGACTTCCAGTCTGGCGCGTCTACAACGCAGAACTGAACTGAATCCAGCCGCGCCCACGCTGCGTCGAATGCCTTAGCAGGTGAAGGCAGGGTGATGGAGAACGGGAAACGCGGCGGCACGGGTTTCGACTTATAACATAATGGTTTAGCGCCTTATGGGACTGACGTGGCGGCTGATCGTACCGGTGGCAGTGGTCTGCGCTTCATGTGGGCAGCCCGAAGCGATCCGTACGGCTCACGAGCCGGAGCCCGCAGCTTCGCCAGCTCCCGAGAGCCGGTCATCGAGTTCCGCACCGCGAATCGTATTCCTGGGTGACAGCTTGACTGCGGGCTATGGTCTTGCCAAGGACGAATCGGTGCCGTCGCTCATTCAGGAGCGACTGAAGGATGCGGGATATCCGTACGAAGTCGTCAACGCAGGCGTCTCTGGCGATACCTCCGCAGGAGGGCTGAATCGCCTCGAATGGTCGCTCGCCGGCGACGTGAGGGTGCTGGTCATCGAGCTCGGCGCCAACGACGGGCTGCGAGGACTTCCAGTGGCGGGCTTGAAACAGAACCTCACCGAGATCATCACGCGCGCGCAGGCGCGAAATATCAAGGTGATTCTCACGGGAATGGAAGCACCGCCCAATTTCGGACCGGCCTACACGTCGGAGTTCCGCGACGTCTATCGTCAGCTCGCAAAAGAGCACAAGCTCGTGTTCGTGCCGTTCTATCTGGATGGTGTGGCCGGAATTCCCAACCTGAACATCGCCGACGGCATCCATCCCAACGCCGAAGGCTCGCGCATCGTCGAGAAGACGGTCTGGGCTGCTCTGGAACCTCTGCTCACAAAGCGGACCGTCGACCGAAAGAATCCTGGCCGATGATCCAGCTGCGGAACGTCTCCAAAACGGTTCAGAGCGGCGATCACCCTCTCACCATCCTGCACCCGCTCGATTACACGATTCAGTCAGGGCAGTTCGTCGCGATTGTGGGGCCGTCGGGAAGCGGCAAATCCACGCTTCTCGGTCTGCTGGCCGGACTCGATGCGCCGACCACCGGTCAAATCCTCATCGACGGCGCCGACATCACGACACTCACCGAGGATGGGCTGGCACGTCTGCGCGGAGAGAAGATCGGATTCGTCTTTCAGTTCTTTCACCTCGTGCCGTCGCTGACCGCCTTCGAGAACGTGCTGATTCCGATGGAGATTGCGGGCAGGCGTGATGCGATCGCACGTGCGCGTCAGCTCGTGCAGGAAGTCGGGTTGTCCGATCGCGCTCACCATTACCCATCACAGTTGTCGGGAGGTGAGCAGCAGCGAATCGCGATTGCGCGGGCGCTCGCCAACGATCCGCCGATCGTCCTCGCCGACGAGCCGACGGGGAACCTGGATTCGACGACTGGGCGTCACATCATGGATCTGCTGCTCGATGTGCGTCGATCGCGAGGATCGACACTCGTGCTGGTGACTCATGACGCCGAGCTCGCATCGCTCGCCGATACACGCCTGGTGCTGCGGGATGGCCGCCCGGTTCCACAGAATGAGAGCCCACGAATCGTTCCGGCCGCCGAGGCGAGGCGATGAGTTTCGTCATCCGAATGGCACTGCGCGAGATCAGGGCGTCCTGGCAACGTCTCCTGTTCTTCTTCGTGTGCATCGCGGTTGGCGTCGCATCGATCGTCGCCATTCGGTCGGTGATTCAGAGCGTGCGTCAGGGATTGACGCGCGAGGCGAGAGCCATGACCGGCGCCGACGTGGTGGTCCGCAGCGATCGGCCGCTCGGCGATGAGATCCGCGCGGCCGTGCAGCGCGAACAGGCGACGGGGCGGGTCGGGACTGTGTCGGAAGCAGTCGAACTCGTAACGATGGTGCGTCCGGCCGGCATCGCGACGACTCGGATGGTGGAGCTGCGGGCGGTCGAATCCGGCTTCCCGCTCTATGGAACGATGACCCTCCAGGACAAGCCGTACGCGCACGATTTGTTGCGCGATCACGGTGTGCTGGTGCGTCCCGAGCTTCTCGCGCAGCTCAACCTGCGCGTTGGCGATGATCTGTTCATCGGCACTCAGCGCTTCCAGATCCGCGGCATCATCCAAAGTGAGCCGGGCCGCAATCTCGGCACGTTCTCGCTCGGCTCGCGCGTGTTCATCGACCTCGCCGATCTGCCATCGACCGGACTTCTGTCGTTCGGCAGCCGCGCCTCATATCAGCTGCTGCTGCAGGTTCCGAGTCCGCCGCCGCTGCCGGGACGAAGAGATCCGAGTCTCGTGCTCGCGACCGAACTCTCAAAAGCGTTCGTCAACGACTTCATCGGGGTTCGCTCGTACCGGCAAAACGAGGGGCGCATGAATCAGAACCTCTCCCGTGCCGAGAACTATCTGAGCCTCGTGGGACTGGTCGTGCTGATTCTGGGCGGCATCGGCGTATCGAGCGTGACGCGCGTCTTCGTACAGCAGAAAGTCCGGAGCATCGCGATCCTCAAGTGCGTCGGCAGCAGTTCGCGTCAGGTCCTGGCGATCTACCTCACCCAGGTGGTGCTGCTCGGCCTCGCCGGGAGCGCGCTCGGTGTTGCGATAGCGGCCGGTGTCCTGCAGCTGTTGCCCCTGTTCGTCGGCAACATTGCTGCCTTGTTGCAAGTCGACTACGGGCTCACCGTCGCAGCAGTGTTGCAGGGCCTCGCCGTCGGTGTACTCGTCTCGCTCCTGTTTTCAGTCGTTCCGCTGCTGGAAGTCCGCAATGTCAAGCCGTCGCTGCTGCTTCGGCAGGACATCCCATCGCTTCCGCAGTTCGACTGGTTGAAATGGACGGTCGCCACAGCCGTCGGCGCCGCTCTGGTGGGCGTGGCTGCATGGCAAGCCGGATCCGTCCAGGTCGGACTGTTGCTCTCCGCCGGATTCGTCGCTCTCACCTTCGTGCTGCATCTGGCTGGGGTGGCCCTCATCCGTGCGGTGCAACCACTGCGTTTCGCACGATCGTTCGCGCTGCGTCAGGCGGTACTGCACGTAGCTCGCCCCGGGAACCAGACCCGAATCATTCTCCTGGCGGTCGGCCTCGGTACCTTCTTCATCCTCGGCGTCCGGGCGCTGCAGGTCAATCTGCTTCAGGACTTCTCCGTACAAGTCGGCGACGATGCGCCCGACATGTTCCTGATGGACATCCAATCCGACCAGCGCGCCGGACTGACGACGTTGATCGACCGCGAGAACGGGGCGGAGAGCGTCCCGAAACTCATCCCCGTCCTGCGTGCCCGGATCACGGCCGTTCGCGGTCGCGACGTGAACCTTGAAAGCTACGAGGACGTGCGCGGGCGCGGCGGTCTGTCGCGCGAATTCACCATCACTTATCGATCCCAGCTCGAGGCAAACGAGAAGCTGGTCGACGGACGGTGGTGGGACGAGACGCCTGCCGCCGACACGCCGGAGGTCTCGATCGAGGAGAGTCTGCGCAGTCGGTTCAACATCCAGATCGGCGACGAGATGCGGTTCGACGTTCTCGGCCGGATCATCACCGCGCGTGTGACCAGTTTCCGCGAGGTCGACTTCCGTGATTTCCGCGCCGGCGGTTTCATGATCGTGTTCCGCCCTGGCCCGTTCGATAACGCCCCGCACGGCTTCATCGCGGCGGTCAGAGGAGGAAAGGATCCGATTGCCCGAGCCCGGCTCCAGGGATTGATCGTGGCGGGCTATCCGAATATTTCCGTCATCGATCTGCGCGAGGTGCTCGACACCATCAAGACCATCGTCGATAACGTAACGCTGGCGGTCACGGTCGTCGGTGCGCTGGTGCTCTTGAGCGGCAGTCTGATCCTGATCGGCGCCGTCTCGATGACGAAGTTCCGCCGTGTCTATGAAGCGGCGATTCTGAAGACGCTCGGGGCGAGCAGCCGGCTGATTGCCACGATGCTGTTGCTGGAATACGGGGTGCTGGGCGCGATTGCCGGGACCGTGGGCGCCGCGGGAGCCATCGCCCTGAGTTGGGCCGTCGCGCGCTACGGGCTCGATCTCCCGTGGCAGCCGGCGCCGTTCCTGACGATCGGCGGAATCATCGTCACGGCGGGCGCGGTCGCCGCGATCGGTGTGATCGCAAGTCTCGATGTCCTGAGGCACAAGCCGCTCTCGACGCTCCGAGCGGAGTAGG